>JACQVB010000083.1 GCA_016209985.1 Gemmatimonadota bacterium
GGCCCGCGCGGCCCAGCTCGCCCTGCGGCGCCGCTCGTGGCGCTGGGCGGCGGGTCTGGCGGCCATCCTGGTCCTCGGCGTCGCGATCGGCCGGCTGACGGCGCCAGCAACCGGTCCAAGGGTGGTGACCGTGGAACGTTCGACCACGGCGCGCGCCGCAACGTACCAGGCGGTCGCCGGGCAGCATTTCGACCGGGTCGAGACCCTGCTCACCATGTTCCAGGCGGAGGCTCGGCTCGGCCGGCCCGACGCCCAGGTCTCCAACGTCGCGCGCAGCCTGCTGACCACCAACCGGCTGCTGCTGGACTCGCCGGCGGCGACCGACGCCCAGATGCGGCAATTGCTGGAGGACCTCGAGCTGGTGCTGGCGCAGATCGCCCAGCTTTCGGCCGAGCGGGGAATGGATCCCACTGCACTCATCGTTCAGGCACTGGAAGACAACGGCGTGCTCTTGCGACTCCGCTCGGCGGTTCCTGCCGGGCCCCGCGCCGGCACGCAGGGAGCTCTGTGATGGTATCGGTGAGGAAGCTGCTGGTTCTGGTAGTGACGGCCATGCTCGCGGGTGAGGCAAAAGCGCAGGTGCCGGTTCCGAGAATCGACGTCGCGATTCCGCGGGCAAGCATCGAACCGATGGTCGTCGATCCGATGCTCATCGAGCCTCTCGCGATCGCCCCGATGGCGTTGGAGCAGGCAGACATCGCCCTCGCCGGCCTGGGAATGACCCTCTCCGGCATCGGCGAGCTTTCAGGGCTGTCGGACCTGGCCGGCCTGTCCGAGCTCGCGGGTCTGTCGGAGCTTGCTCTGGCGCCGGTCCGCCCGAGAGCGCGAGCCGGCCGTCTACCGGCTCTGCGAAACACCACGCCGCCCGAAGCCTGGGCCCAGGGTGATCCGGGCGATTCGCTCTATCGGGCGGCGCGCGAAGCGTTGAGCCGCTCCAATTTCCGGGTGGCTTCGGAGCTCCTGGACCAGCTACGGCAACGGTATCCGCGCTCCACGTACGTAGCAGACGCGCTCTACTGGGATGCGTTCGCCCGCTACAAGCAAGGTGGTGAAAGCCAGTTGCGACTGGCGCTCAACCTGCTCGACCTGCAACGCCGGCAGTATCCCAAGGCCGCCACGGGCAGCGATGCCGTGGGTCTCGCGACCCGGATCCGGGGAGAACTCGCACGGCGGGGTGATGCCGAGTCGGCGGAAGCCATCGCCGCCCTCGCGGCCGACGTCGCGGAGCTTAGCCCGCCACCTGATGCTCCTGAGCCGGCGCTGGCCCCGGTCGCGCCGGGTGCGCGGGCGCCTCGTCCCGGCGCCACGCCGCGGCCCGCCCGCGCGCCGCGGCCGCCTCGCGCGGCCCGGCTCGCCGGCGATACCGACGATGTGCCGGCCGGGTGCTCCGTCGAGGAGTATGAAGAGAAGGTCGCGGCGCTGAACGCGCTGCTGCAGATGAACTCCGCGGGCGCCCTGCCGATTCTCAAGAAGCTGCTGCTGCGCCGGGATGAGTGCTCGCTGCCGCTACGCCGCAAGGCGGTGTTCCTGGTGGCCCAGCAGAAGTCACCGGAGAGCGCCGACATCCTGATGACCGTGGTGAAGGACGATCCCGACGTCGAGGTCAAGAAACAGGGCGTGTTCTGGCTGGGCCAGGTCGAAGGGGACCGGCCGGTCGAGCTGTTGGGCGAAATCCTCCGCACCTCGAATGACATCGAGACGCAGAAGCGCGCCCTGTTCGCGCTCTCGCAGCACGAGGGCGCCAAGGCGGCGGAGATGGTGCGCGCCTATGCCGAGCGGGATGACGTGCCGGAAGATCTGCAGAAGCAGGCCATTTTCTACATCGGCCAGCGGGAGTCGGCCGAGAACGCCGCATTTCTGCGGGCCCTGTATGGGCGCCTCAAAAGCCCCGCCGCGAAGGAGCGAGTCCTGTTCTCGGTATCCCAAATGCGCGGCGAAGCGTCGGGACGCTGGCTCCTCGATATTGCCGTGAACAGCCAGGAACCGATCGAGCTCCGGAAAAAGGCCCTGTTCTGGGCCGGGCAGCAGAATGCCACGGATCTGGCGACGTTCGCCGGCTTGTACGACAAGATGCCCGACCGCGAGATGAAGGAGCAGCTCATCTTCGTCTACTCCCAGCGGCACGAGCCGGCCGCGGTGGACAAGCTGCTGGAGATTGCGCAGAAGGAAACCGACCGCGATCTGCGGACGAAGGCGATCTTCTGGCTTTCGCAGTCGAATGATCCCCGCGTGCTCAAGTTTCTGGAAGACATCATCAACCGATGAACGGCGGGATGGCGCGACAACACGGCGCGACGAGACGGCAGAACGGCACAACGGCATGAGAAGTGACTTGCGAACCGCGCTACTGATGTCCGCGGTTCTGGCCATGGGCTCCCCGGAAGCGTCGGCCCAGTCCATCGCGCAGCGTGTGGCGCAGGTGAGCGATGGGAGCGTGCGCCTGAGCTTCGCGGCGCGCCACGGAGTGTGCGGGAACGGCAGAAATATTTCTACGTCACGAGATACGGACGAGTGGGAAAGTGATTGTGACTCGGGTCCGGTGCGGGTCGCGCTGACCTTGCGGAATCGCCGGGTGGCGGCGGTCCACACCTATGTGGGCGGCCGGTGGCGTGCCGCGGCGGGGCCGGTGGTGGACCTGGGCCTTGTGAGCGCCCAAGCCGCAGCCGATTTCCTGCTGGATATAGCGGGCACCCTCGAGGCGGATCACGGGAAGGACGCTGTGTTTCCGGCGACGCTGGCTGATTCCGCGGTCGTCTGGCCCAAGCTGCTCGCGATCGCCCGCAACCCGAAGGCTTCGCGGGGGGCACGGCGGCAGGCGGTCTTTTGGCTGGGCCAGGCGGCCGGGGACGCCGCCACCCGGGGACTCGACTCGATCGTCTACCAGGATTCGACGGATCGGGCGGTGAGGGAGCAGGCGGTCTTCGCCCTGTCGCAGCGGCCCAAGGATGAAGGAGTGCCCGTGCTCATGCGGGTGGCCCGGACCCACCCGGACCCGGCGATCAGGAAGAAGGCCCTGTTCTGGTTGGCCCAGTCGGGCGATCCACGCGCCTTGGGACTCTTCGAGGACCTCCTCGCCAAATAAAGCCGCGACGGCTGGATGCGGCGGCTGGCGACCGATAAGTTGGCTGCCGTCATGCCCGACAGCCGGAACCAGGTCTCGCTTCGCGCCGCCTATCGGCCCTCCAAGCTCTTCGCTTCTATGTAGTTACACTGTCGTGGCGAAACCGTGACCGGCACAGCCGGCCGATGAGCGTTATGTTTTTCTAACTTGAAGCCCGAGACGACGATGACCTCACCCGCGCCCTTGCCGGAACGTCCTCGCCTGGCCGCCATCGACATCGGCACCAACACGGTCCGCCTGGTCGTGGCCGAGATCGAGACCGACGGTACCTACCGGATCCTGGATGAAGAACGAGAGCCGGCCCGCCTGGGTCAGGGACTCGGCGCTACCGGCCGGCTTTCGGCCGAGTCGCTGGAGCGGGCCCTGGCGGCGATCGGGAAGATGAAAGCGATTGCCGACGGGTTCCAGGTCACCGAGCTGCGGGCGGTGGCCACCAGCGCGGTCCGCGAAGCCGCCAATGGCAAGGCGTTCTGCCGCGAGGCCCTCCGCCGTTACAAGATCAAGATCGAGATCATCTCGGGCGAAGAAGAAGCGCAGCTCGCGTTTCGCAGCGCGGCGCGCCACTTCAGTCTGGAGAACCGCGCGACCGCGCTGGTCGATATCGGCGGCGGCAGTCTCGAGGTGATTCTCACTGCCGGAACCGTGATCGACCAGGTGAACTCGCTCCCGCTGGGCGCGGTGCGCGTCACCGAAGAGTTCATCAAGTCGGACCCCCTGCGCTCGAAACACTGGCGCAGGCTCAAGAAGAACGTCGACCGCGAGCTCAAGCATCAACTGGGCCGCCCGCCCTTCCAGCCCGAGACCATGATCGGCAGCGGCGGCACGTTCACCACGCTGGCCCACATGGCGCAGTGGGAGCGGGAAGGCCGGCATGGATCGGTGCAGGGCTACATGCTGACCCGGGCCGACATCGTACACCTGCTGGATCGTCTGCGCGAGACGCCCCTGGACGCCCGTCGCCAGATTCCCGGACTTTCTCCCGACCGTGCCGACATCATCGTGGCGGGAGCGGCGGTGGTCGCGCGCCTCGCCAAGCGGCTGGGTGTGCGCCAGATCCTGGTGAACGAGCGGGGGATCCGCGAAGGCATCCTGCTCCAGATGATCGCGAGTCTGTCGGGCAAGCCGGAGGGGAGTCCCGAACCGGCGGAGCGCCTGGAATGGGTGCGGGTCTTCGCGCGGAAGTGCCGCTCGAATGAGCCGCACTGCGAGCACGTGGCCATGCTGGCGGGCCAGATCTTCGACGGTCTCAACGTGGCCTACGACTTGGCGCCCTGGAGCCGCGAGCTGCTCGAGGCAGGCGCGCTGCTCCATGACATCGGCTACATCATCAACCACGCCAGGCATCACAAGCATGCATACCATCTCATCATGCACGGCGATCTTCCCGGGTTCTCGCCGCACGAGGTGGAGTTGATCGCCAACGTCGCGCGCTACCACCGGCGCGCCTTCCCCCGGAAGCGGCACTCCAATCTCCGGCGTCTGGGCAAGGAAGACCGCCGCCTGATCGGGCGGCTGGCGGCCATCCTTCGGGTGGCCGACGGGCTGGATCGCGCCCATTCGCGGCAGGTGACGGCGGTCAAGGCAGAAGACACCGGGAAGAGAATCCGCCTGATCCTGGAGGGTGCCTCGCTTCCTCAGGTCGAGATGTGGGACGCCGAGCGGAAGGCGGGGCTCTTCCTGAAGGCTTTCGCTGCCGACATGGATCTGGTCTGGCGTGACCCCGCCGGCCGCACCAGGCTGGGCCGTCGCGCGAGCGCCGGCGCCAAGAGCACCGTGTTGAGCGCCGTGGCGACCCGCTGACGCCATGAAACCGCCCGTCCTCGCCGCCTTCCCCCCGGATCACTATCTCAACCGCGAGATTACCTGGCTCAGCTTTAACGGCCGGGTTCTCGAAGAGGCGGCGGATGCCAGCAATCCCTGGCTCGAGCGGCTCAAGTTCCTCTGCATTTTCAGCTCGAACCTGGATGAGTATTTCGAAGTGCGCGTCGCCGGTCTCCAGCAGCAACTCTACGCCGGCATCGAGCCCCAGGATTATGCCGCGGACGGCATGGGTCCCGCGGAGCAGCTGGTCGAGGTCGATGCCCGGGCCCATCGTCTGGTGGCCGAGCAGTACCGGCTGCTGAACGAGGAACTGATCCCGGGGCTGGCCTCCTTCGGCATCGAGTGGGCCCGGTTCGGGGATCTCAGCAAGGCCGAGCGCGAGTTCACCGAGGCCTTGTTCGCGACCAGCGTCTATCCAGTGCTCACCCCCCTGGCCATCGATCCGGGGCACCCGTTTCCCCACGTCCATAACAAGAGTCTGAACGTCGCCTTGCTGCTGGAAGGCGAGCATGCCGGCCAGTTCCAGCAGCTCTTCGCCGTGGTCCAGGTGCCCTCGGTGCTGGACCGGGTGGTGATTCTGCCCGGTGGCGGCGAGCGGATCCGGTTCGTGCTGTTGGAAGACGTCATCGCGGCGCACCTGGGCGAGTTGTTCGGCGGCTTCCGCGTGATTGGACACACCGTGTTCCGGGTGACTCGCAATACCGATCTCGAGATCAACGAGGATGAAGCGGAAGACCTGCTCGAGACCATCGAGGAATCGCTGCGGCAACGGATGCGGGGAGACGCGGTGCGGCTGGAAATATTCGCCGACGCCGACGAACGCTTCGTGCAGATGCTGGTGGAGGCCCTGGACCTGGAGCCGCGGGACGTCTACCGGGTGCCCGGGCCGGTGGATCTCACCGCGCTGATGGCGCTGCACCGGCTGGATGGGTTTCGCCCGCTCCGGGACGAGCCGCTGGTGCCGCGGGTATCACCCGCGATCGCCGCCGCGGGAGCGCCGGGCAACATCTTCGAGCTGATCCGGTCACAGGACGTTCTGGTGCATCATCCCTACGAGTCGTTCGGCGCGGTGGTGGACTTCGTCGACCGCGCC
>JACQVB010000086.1 GCA_016209985.1 Gemmatimonadota bacterium
GACCTACACCTTCCTCATCGGTTCCGGCAACGACAGCTACGACACCATCGACTGGCTCGCCAAGCAGCCCTGGTCCAACGGCAGGGTCGGCGCGCTCGGCTGCTCCTCCAGCGCCGAAGAGCAGCACAAGATGAACGCCATGCAGAACCCGCACTTCGCGGCGGCGGTGGCGCGCGGCTCCGGCGCCGGCATCGGCAAGGTCGGCCCGTACAATGAGCTGGGCAACTTCTATCGCGGTGGCGCGATCGAGTTCCCCTGGCTCGGCTGGTACTACGGCTCCGGGTACACGTACAAGCCGTCATTCCCCGCCGATCTCTCCCGCGAGGCCATGCTTCGGATCGCCCGCTTCTGGACCCTGGAGCCGAACACGTTCCCGCCGTCGGGGCTCGACACTGCCATCTGGACGCTTCCCATCAACCAGATCATGCGGAAGATCGGGGCGATGCCGACCGATTTCGACGAGTTCGTAAGCCGGCTGCCCAACGATCCCCGCTGGAAGGAGAGAGAGGTCGGCAACGAGAGCGACAAGAACGGTGCCCCGGCGCTCTACATCAACAGCTGGTACGACATCTCGGTCGGGCCGAACCTCGCTATGTACGAGTACCAGGCGAAGAACGCGGCGAACCAGACCGCGCGCGACAACGACTTCATGATCTTCGCCCACACGCTCCATTGTCAGATGGGGCGGGTGGAGACCGAACACACAGTCATCGGCGAACGCGACATGGGCGACGCGCGTTTCGACTACACCGGGTTCATCCTCCGCTGGTACGATCACTGGCTCAAAGGGGTGGACAACGGCATCGAGAAAGAGCCCAAGGTCCGGGCCTACCTGATGGGCGCCAATGAGTGGCGCACCTACGACGCCTGGCCGCCCAGGGAGGCGCAGCCGGTCACCTATTATCTCGACAGCGACGGCGGAGCGAATACCCGCGACGGGAACGGCCGGCTCACGACAATGGTGCCGCGCAAGGCGGGACAGGACACATACGCCTCCGACCCGCTGCATCCGGTACCCACGGTCGGGGGTCAGTTCTGCTGCATCCCCGGAGTTAATCCTGGCGCGATGGACCAGTCGACGGTCGAGATGCGAAAGGATGTCCTGGTCTACACGACGCCGCCGCTCACCCAGCCGGTCGAAGTGACCGGATTCATCAAGGTCTCGTTGTATCTCTCCTCGGACGCAAAGGACACCGACCTGCTGGTCAAGCTGGTGGACGTCTATCCCGACGGCCGCGCGTACAACCTGGACCAGGGCGTGCAACGGGTGCGCTGGCGCGAGGGGTACGAACGACCTGTATTCATGGAACCCGGCAAGGTCTACCGGGTGGACGTGCCCCCACTCGCGACCAGCAACGCATTCGCCGTGGGGCACCGGATCCGCATCGAGGTCGCCTCCAGCTCGTTCCCGCATTTCGAGCGGAACCTGCAAACCGGTGGCAACAACTACGACGAGAAGGACCCCGTCGTCGCGCGCAATGTGATCCATCACGGGCCGGCGTATCCGTCGGCCGTCATATTGCCCGTGATACGCACGAGCAAACCCGCTCCGAAGTGACCCGTTCTCCGGGCGTGAGTCCCGCTCCCGGACTGGCACGGAGCAACCCGCCGGGATAATGTGAATCGGCACCACCCGTCGATTAGTCCCCCTAGGAGGTCCCATGAGGATGAAGTGTCTTGGCTCGGTTACTCTCGCTTTGGTCCTGATCGCTTCCTCGGCCTGGGCCCAGGCCTACAATCCCGATCCCGCTCCGGGCGAACAGGGCAGCCGGAACATCAAGGTGGTGGGCCATCTGCCGCTCAATGTGGCGGCGCCCTTCAACACGTCCGATATCGAGATCGAGCAGGAGCTCTCCCGGCCCTACGTGTACGTGGATCACGCCAACGAGGCAGGTGTGGCGAATCCCCGGATCGGCTTCGACATCATCAGCATCAAAGACCCTTCGAAGCCGAAGGTGATCTACGAGTGGCAGATCGAGAACGCGGAGCTGCACCGCGGCGCCGGCTCGCTCGGCCCGACCATCATCAAGACCAAGGGCCGCTACTACTTCTTCAACGGCTTCCAGTTCCGCCAGGGCGGGCCGGACGCGGATCTCGGCGCCATCGTGTGGGACGTGACCGGTCTCCCGGACACCTCCAAGATCAAGGAAGTGGCGCGGGTGCGGGTGACGGAGTTCCCCGGCGGCTTCCACGAGACCTTCCCCTACAAGCACTCCACCGGCCTGGCGCTGGTCATTGCCCAGACCTCGTCCCCGGCGGCCTACCTCTATGACGTGGATCGCGTGGTCGCCGGCGATCCGAATCCGGTGGTCGGCAAGGCGGTGAACCCCACGCCGCCCACCGCCCTCTGCGCCGAGGGCGGCCGCTACTCCCGGGCCGAATGGCACGACTTCTACGCCGGGTACGACCCGGCCACCAAGCAGGACAAGCTTTACGCCGCCGGCGTGAGCGGGGCGTTCGTCTACGACATCACCGACCTGGCGAATCCCAAGGTGATCGCCTCGGTCACCGGAGTCGCCGGCGCGTGCGCCTTCCACACCTTCACGCCGACCCCCGATGGTCGCTACGCCATGGGGCAGCCGCTGTACACCTACCAGTACGCGCCGGCGCGGGTTTTCGACCTCAAGCCGGCGCTCGACGGCACGGTCCGGACGATCTCGCGACCCATTGGCGCCTGGACTCCCTCGTGGAGAGGGTCGGTGCACAACTTCGAGGTCCGCTGGCCCTACGTTTTTGTGGCGGGCCAGAGTGACGCCTTGCAGGTGGTGAACCTGATGGATCCCACCAATCCTTACACGGTGGGCTATTACGTCACCCGGCCCGGCCCCTATCTCCACGGGATCGGCATCGCGGGCTTCGACGTGGAACGGGCCGGCGGCCGCAGCAACAGCATGTACGAGGGAGCCTGGGGCGTGGACGTGCGCAACGCGGACGGGCTGATCGTGATCAGCGATTTCGACAGCGGGTTCTGGGCGTTCAAGATGGACGGCTTCGACGGCTGGAACGGACACCAATGGGGCATGCCGAACGTCTCGAGCGCGCAGGACTGGGACAACGGGCCGGACGGGGCGCCCAAGCCGCAGAAGGTAAGCTAGGAGAATCCCATGGACTGGACACGGAGAAAGTTCGTCGTGGCGGCAGGGCTGGGCCCGCTCCAACTCTCCGCCCTTGGCTCTCTCGCTGCCCAGGCTGCCTGTGACCGCGGCGCCCCGGCTGCCGGCGCGCCGCTCCTGGGTCCGCCGCCCACGCTCCCCGACAAGGCCTCCTTCCCCGACCTCAAGGGCACCTATCTCAACGGGGCCGCGACGCATCCACGGAGCGCCGGCTCGAATGAGCTGATCAGGAAGCTGGTCGCCCCGGCGAGTGGAGTGGACCCGTTCCGGCCGGACCAGGACCGGATCCGCGAGAACTTCGCCAAGTTGATCAACGCCGAGAAGACGGAAATCGCCTTCGTGCCCAGCACCCAGATCGGCGAGTCGTTCATCGCCACGGCATTGGGCCTGCCCGAGAAGGGCGCCCACGTGGTGAGCGATTATCTCCACTTCGTCGGCTCCCAGATGATGTACACCGACATGCAGAAGCGGGGACTCCAGGTCACCTGGGTGAAGATGAAAGACAACCGCATCCTGCTGGAGGACCTCGACCGCGCCATCGCCAAAGGGAAGACACGGCTGGTGGCGGTCTCGGCCGCCTCCTTCGTCAACGGTTTCCAGCACGACCTGAAGCGCGTCGCCGAGATCGCGCACGCCAAGGGCGCTTTGGTTTACGCCGACATCATCCAGGCCGCGGGCAACAGTCCGCTCGACATCGGCGGCTCAGGCGTGGATGCTGCCTGCTGCGCCACCTACAAGTGGCTGATGTCGGGTGGCACGGCGTTCATCTATGTGCGGAAGTCGTCGATGGCGCGGCTGCAGCCGCCGTTCTACCACTGGTCCCAGATGACCACGCTGCCGACGACGCACATGTATCCGTTCGACCCGCCGGCCAAAGAGATCGTGGACACCTACGTGCCGAAGGAGGGTGCGCCCGGATTGTTCTCGATGGACTACACACCCAGCCCGATCGCACTGGCGGGCCTGGAGTATTCTCTGCCCTACATCATGAACATCGGGGTCGAGAAGATTCAGGCGCACGCGCAGACCCTGATCGACCGGCTGAAGGCGGAACTGCCCAGACGGGGGTACCCGCTGCTCACCCCAATTGACGCGAAGTCACCGATCGTTACCTGCGCCCTGCAGGACGCCGAGAAGTACCAACCCGCGTTCAACGAGGCGAATGTGAGGATCACGCTGCGCTGGAATCACATCCGGATGGCGGCATCGGTGTTCAACGACATGGAGGATGTGGAGCGGCTGCTGGCGGTGTTGCCGAAGGCGTAGCGCTCGATCCGCTACAATACCTCCCTCAGCCGGCACGAAAACCCGGGCAGGATGTCTTCCCCGTCCAGCGCGTCGCCCTCGGCCACCAGCGACTCATTTCCATCGGCCCGGTAGATCCGCGCGAGGCGGCGCACTGGATCGATCACCCAGACGACTTTCGTCCCCGCTTTCAGCCAGTCCCCCACCTTCTCGAGGACCTCGCCTGGCCTGTCGTCGGGGGAGAGGACCTCCACGGCGAGATCTGGAGCCATCGCTGGAAAACCGGCGGGTGAGGGCACCGGGATGCGCTCGGCCCGAAGGAAAGCGACGTCCGGCGCCCGGACCGTGTCCGGGTTGGTGGCGAGCTTGAACCCGGTCTCCGCGGCCAGCAGGCGCCCCAGGTTTCGCGGCTCGATGAATCGGTCGAGCATGCGGGTGATGTTCATGGCCACCTCGCCGTGGCGGTAGCCGGCGGGCTCCCGAACGATCAGCACGCCCTTCACCAGTTCCGCACGTTTGTTCGGAAGGTTGAGGTGCAGCAGTTCCTCGGCTGTCATCAACGCCGCAGGAGTCATATGCTCAATGTACGAACGCCCAATTTTCATCGCCAGCAGATTACGGGCGAGAGTCAACCAGGCGTCAACGCCGGCCTTCAGGTAACGGACTGCTAGGACCTCCCCACCGGCTCGCCCAGCACTTCCATCCTCGGCCGGACGCCCAGCCCCGGCTGATCCGACGCCGCCATCCGTCCGTTTACCCGCTGCGGCGCGCCGTCCGCGATCGAGCGGGTCACGTAACTGTTGAAGTCCGTCGCGGTGAACAGGAACTCGGGCGGAGTGCTGTGCGCCAAGTGCGCGATGGCCGCCGTGATGATATCCCCGCCCCAGCTATCCTCCAGCGTCATCGCGATTCCCAGCGAGACGCAGAGGTCGCGGGCCTGCTTGATCCGGGTGAGCCCGCCGAATTTGCTGATCTTCAAGTTGACGACGTCCATGGCACCGTCGGCCGCGCCGCGCATGATCATGTCGATCGAGTCGATCACCTCGTCCAGCACGAACGGCAGGGTGGTGCGCCGGCGGATGGTGAGACACTGCTCGTAGCTGGCGCATGGTTGCTCGATGTACACGTCCACGTCCCGAACGGCATTCACTACCCGCACCGCTTCGTGCATCAACCACCCGGTATTGGCATCCGCGATCAGCTTGTCTCCCGGCGAGAGCACCGCGCGAACCGCCCGAATCCGCTCGACGTCTTCGTCCGGGTTGCCGCCGACCTTGAGCTGAAACCGGCGGTATCCCTCGGCACGGTAGCCCGCCACGTTCTGCGCCATCTCGGCCGCGGGGCGCTGGGAGATCGCCCGGTAGAAAATGAAGTCGTCGCCGTAGCGGCCGCCGAGCAGATGGCAGACCGGCATCTCCGCCGCCTGCCCGGTGATGTCCCAGCACGCCATGTCGATCGCCGACTTCACGTAGGGATGGCCCTTGAGGAGATAATCCATGGTGCGATTGATCTGGAGCAGCCGGGTAGGGTCCTGCCCGATCAGCTGAGGGGCGATCTCCGCGATTCCGGTCCGCACGCCGCGCGCATAGGCGGGGAGATAAACCGGCCCGAGCGGACACACCTCGCCCCAACCGGTGATGCCGGCGTCGGTGTGAATCGCGACCACGGTGCTGTCGAAGACGGCGACGCTCTTGCCTTCCGACCATTGGTAGGCGCCTTCATGGAGGGGAAGGTCGACCTGGTAGACCAGGATCTTGGTGATTTTCATGGAACCCACAACTCCCTTAGCCTGGCCGCAACATCGATCGCACGGCCAACGTGTGTCGGTTCATCCTCATCTCTCGGCGCGCCATGCGTGCGGCGCTCGAAGAGCGTGAGCGCAGCGTCATCGATGAATCGCGTACGTGGTGGGTAGAGATGCGCGTCGCCGCGGCCCGGAATGTAGAGCCGGTGGGGATGAACCAGATGGAGCTGATCGCGCGCGCGGGTCATCGCCACGTAGAGCAGCCGCCGTTCCTCGTCGATTTCCTCAGGCGTGCCGGTAGCGCGGTCGGACGGGATGCAACCATCGACCACGTTGAGCACGTAGACCACGTCCCATTCCTGCCCCTTGGCCGAATGAATCGTGGAGAGGATGAGGTAGTCCTCGTCCTGCGACGGCACGCCAGACTCGTCCCCGACTGCTTGCGGCGGGTCCAGGGTCAATTCGCTCAAGAACCGCTCGCGTGTCCGGTAGGTCGACGCAATCTGTTCGAGCAGCTCCAGGTCATTCGCGCGAACCTGTGCCGCGTCGTACAGCCGATGCAGGTGGGGCGCGTACCAGCGCCGGACCATGCCGAGCTGTCCCTGCCAATCGGTGGCCGCCGCGCACAGCGCCTGCATGAGCGTCGTGAACGCGGCCCAGTCTTCGCGGGCGGTACTCGGTACGGCTGAGGCCGCGACTGATCCGAAGTCCCAGCTCGCCTGCTCCAATCGCTCCTGCAACCTTCTCGCATGGGCCGGTCCCATACCGGGCAGCAGCTGCACCACGCGGAATCCGGCCACCGCATCGTGCGGGTTCTCGGCCCACCGCAAGACACAGATCACGTCCTTCACGTGAGCGGTTTCGAGGAACTTGAGACCGCCGAATTTGACGAACGGGATATTTCTCAACCCCAGCTCGATCTCGAGCAGGTCGGAATGATGCGATGCGCGCATCAGCACGGCCTGGCGCTTGAGGTCCACCCCGGCTTCGCGGTGCTCGAGGATGCGCTCGACGATGTAGTCGACCTGGGATTGCTCGTTTTCGGCCGTGACCAGCACCGGCTGCTGCGCCGAGCGGCGGGTCGAGAAGAGCTGCTTGGTGAACTGCTCGCCGGCCCCACTAATAACCGCATTCGCTGCATCCAGTATCGGCTGGGTCGAGCGGTAGTTTTGCTCCAGCGTCACGATCTCGGCCGGTGGCTGGAAGAGCCCGGGATACTCGAGGATGTTCTTGACCGTAGCCGCACGAAACGAGTAGATCGACTGCGCGTCGTCGCCCACCACGCTCAAGCTCCGACCGTCTGGCTTGAGCCCCAAGAGAATTCCCACCTGGAGAGCATTGGTGTCCTGGTACTCGTCCACCAGCACGTGATCAAAGCGCCGTTGCACCGCTTCGGCGGTCGCGGGCTCCTGCATCAGGTAGAACCAGTAGAGCAGCAGGTCATCGAAGTCGAGCACGTGGCGCTGTTGCTTGGCTTCGACGTAACCCTGGAACAGCCGGTTCAGCTCGTCCGCCCATTCCGAGCACCAGGGGAAAGCCCGCTCCAGCGTTTCCTCTAAAGGATGCCGGGAGTTCATGGTGTGCGAGTAGATCGCGAAGCAGGTCCCCTTCTTCGGGAATCGGCTCGCCTTTTGGGAGAAACCCAGATCGTCGCGGACCAGATTCATCAGGTCCGCACCGTCCGACTGATCCAGCACGGTGAATGACGGATCGAGACTCACCGCCTTGGCATGAACCCGCAGCAGCCGGTTCGCGATCCCATGGAAGGTGCCCGACCACTCGACCCGCGGCGTCCGCTTCCCCGCCCCGGTCGCCTGGCCCACGATCCGCTCGGCGCGGCGGGTCATCTCGGCGGCCGCGCGGCGGGTGAAGGTGAGAAGCAGAATCCGGCGGGGGTCCGCGCCTTTGACGATGAGATGCGCCACCCGGTGGGCGAGCGTGTTGGTCTTTCCAGTCCCCGCCCCGGCGATAATAAGGAGAGGACCGGGCAGCTTGCGGGCCAGATCCGCGCAGCCGTATTCCACCGCGCGGCGCTGGCTCGGGTTCAGCGGGTCGAGATACACGACCGAATATTTCCCGAACCACCTCGGGAGTCAACCCTGGCTTCCTTCCGGTCAACAGGTCACCGGCACATGAAAAAGCGACGCGTAATTGCGATTGGAGCCGCAGAAGATTGATCGGTTCCGGGGGAGAAGTACTATTACCATGGGCCGGCACTACATCAGGAGCGCTGATGCCGGTGACGGCGAAATTTTCCGAAGAGTTCTACAAGGCATTCGGCCACAGACAGGTGGATGAATTGGTAGACTGGTGCAACCAGGTGGATGCCACCTATCGATCGGAATTCCGCGAATTGTTCGACGTCAACTTCGCTCGGTTCGACGCGAAGCTGGAGCAGCGGATTGCCGAACTGAAAGCGGAAATCCGGCAGGAGATGGCAGAGTTCAAAGTCGAGTTGCGGCAGGAGATGGCGGAGTTCAAGGCCGAGTTGCGGCAGGAAATGACGGGCTTACGAGGAGAGTTCGTCGGGCTGCAAGGGGAGTTCGGCAAGCTGCGCACCTCGTTCGCGGAGCTGGAAAGCCGGCTCACCATGCAAATGTTTCTCTTCTGGATCGCAACGGTAGGAATCTTCCTCCTGCAGAAGATGTGAACCGACGGCGGCAAGCGGCACCGATCCATTTGCCGAAAAGGCGTCGCCCACCAACGAGTGGGGCTTTGATCCGTCACATATAATGATCGTGGTACCGGACGGAAAATGCTGGAAGGCCAGACCCAGCTCACCGTATGGATTGTTGCCCCAGCAGTATGCGCTCCCGTCCGGCGCGAGGGCGCAGGTGGAGAGCCACGCGCCCGCGCTGATTGCCTGAAGCGGACGGTTCCACCATTCCTTCGGCCTGACGTAGTAATAGGAAACTCTTTCCGCTCCCAGCACGCCCCAGCAATAGGGGATTCCGTCGTCGGCCAGGCCGCAGGTATGGTCGGTGCCCGCCGCGATGGCCAGAAAGGTCAAACCTCCCGAGACCGCATAATCGGGACTGGTATCCCCCGAGCGACTGTCGTCACCCAACTGGCCGTAGCTATTCGAGCCCCAGCAGTAGGCCGTGGCCGCAGGCGTCAGCCCGCAGGTATGCTCAGACCCGGCGCTGATCGCCTGGAAAATGATTCCGCGGGAGACCGCGACCGGGGCAAACCGGTCTTTGGTGGTGCTGTCGCCCAGCTGCCCTTCATGGTTGCTGCCCCAACAGTAGGCTTTGCCGCCGCTGGTGAGGCCACAGGTATGTAGAGCACCTGCGCTGATCGAGTCGAAGGTCAACCCGCCGGTCACGGCCACTACCTTGGACGGAGACCGGTCCCCACCCGTGCCTGGCTGGCCCTGGTCGTTATCACCCGAGGCCCCGTCCGAACCCAGCGCATCGCTCCCGCACGCCAATACGGTGACGGCCAGAGCCAAGAGCAGCGGCACTCGCCGGTGACGCTTAGGGGCGATGAGGGCGAGAAGGCTCTGCTTGGTCATGTTGCCACCTCCGGGGGAGGGACACGGCGCTGCGCGCGCCGGACAAAGCGATCACCGTGCCCAGGTCTCGCTTTGCTGCCCGGTAATATCCCCGCGAAGAGTCAAGCTCCGGTCAATTTGAGGACGGTCTTGACACACGCCGAGGGCGCCCCCTACCGGCCACAGGTCGGATACGACGGGTCCGACCCTGTAATCGCCGGCCTGTCTCTCCGCTCCGCGATCGCCAGCATCACGTCGTGAATGAACCGACCCAGACGCGCCGAGTGCTCGTAGTCGACATACCGCGGCTCGTCCGTGAGCTGATGGTAGTCCTGTGCATAGCCGGTTGAGAAATACGTCACCGGCACGTCGTGACGGACGTAGTTCACCTGGTCGACGCGTCCCTTCCCCACCATGTCCATGTTGTGCGCGGCGACGATGGACGCGGAGACGGCACGGGTCGGCACAGTCTACCGCCCGGTGGTTCCGGCCGGTACGTTGTGCCGCATGCTCGCCGTCATCGCGTGTTACTTCCTCGCCACGCTGGTGGTCGGCGCCGCGTTCAGCACGCGGATCAAGCGCGTCTCCGATTACCTGATCGCGGGCCGTCAGCTCGGCCTGGCGTTGACCACCGCCTCGCTGGCCGCCGTGCAAATCGGTGCGGGGGTGATCCTGGGCGGCGCGGAAACCGGAGCGGCCTACGGTCTCTGGCCCGGTATGTGGTACGGGCTCGGCTGCGGCGGGGGACTCATCCTGGCGGGACTGGTCGCCGCCGGCCGGATGCGCCGTCTCGGCGGCGTCGTGCCCATCGACTTCTTCGCGGCCCGCTATGGCGAGCGCCGGTGGGTGCGGCTGTTTGCCTGGCTCTGCAACATCCCCAGCCTGCTCGGTATCTTCGCCGCCCAGGTCATGGCGTCCGGCCTGGTGCTGTCGGGCTTCGGATTCGATTTCACCTTCGCGGTCCTGACCATCGGTGCGGTGATCCTCGTCTCGAACGTGCTGAGCGGCATGTGGGGCGTGGTCGCCGTGGATCTGGTACAGATCGCCGTCATCCTGGTAGGCATTCCCATCGCCGCGGCGGCCGCGGTCTCCGGCGGGGGTGCTCCGGCGCTGGGGGAGATCCTCGCGACACCGTTCATTCCTCGGGGCCTGTGGACCAAAGCCGTATTTCTGATTACGCCATTCCTCTTCTCTATCTCCGTCTCCTACGACGCGTTTATTCGCTACCAGGCGGCACGCACCCCGCGGGTCGCCCAGTGGGCGTGTATCCTCTCCGGACTCCTGGTGATCGGCGCGAGCTTCTGCGCCGCCCTCATCGGCGCGGCCGGAAAACGGGCCTTCCCCGCCGTCGCGGACGGATCCGTACTGCCACACGTCGTCACCACCATGCTTCCGCCGGTGGCGGGCGGCGTCGTGGTGGCGGCGCTCCTGGCGGCGGCGATGTCCACTGCGAACGCGCTGCTCATATCCCTCGCCGGATGCTTCTCCCGCGACTTCTACAACAAGGTCCTGCATCCCGGGGCCGAACTGGATGATCTTCCCCACGGGACCCGAAACGCGCGCCTGGCGCTGGCGGTGGCGCTGGTCCTGGGCGTGGCCGCGGCCCTGCGCGCACGCGGCATCCTCGATACCATCATCATTTTCAACTATCCCTACATGGGCAGCATGATGGTTCCTCTGCTCGGTGGGCTGCTCTGGGCCCGCGCCACGAGCCGCGGCGCGTTTGCCGCGATGGCCGTCGGTGGCGCCATCGGCACCGCCGCGTTTCTCGCCGGCGCGCCGGGGCCGTTGCACGGATGGTTCAACATCGACCTCGGGTTACTGATCGCGTTCGCCGTCTCAGGCCTGGTGTTCGTGGTCGTGAGCCTCACCGGCGCTCCCTCACCCCGCCCGGCCGGTGCCGGAACGGTGTCGGGCACCGTGGGGGCCGGAGCGGTCACCGATGCCCCATGGAGCGCGCCGAGGACCCCGTGACGTACCCCGTTCCCTGGCCATATCCCATCGAGTACGACCAAACCGAGCGGCTCGATGCCGACGTGTTGGTGATCGGTGGCGGCGATGCCGGCTGCTTTGCCGCGATGAGCGCGGCGGATCGAGGGGCACGCGTCATTTTGCTGGAGAAGGCGGCGACCATCGCGAGCGGTGCCAGTGGATCGGGCAGCGACCACTGGGAATCGGCCGCGACCAACCCCTGCTCGCGGGTGACGCCGGAGGAGCTGGTGGATGCGATGATCCGCTCGCACGACGGCTACAACAACGGCATCTCGCACTACATCGAGTGCCGTGAAGGGTGGGACCGCCTGCTCGATGTCGAAGCCAACGGGGGCAAGATTCGCGACACCAAGGATGAGTTCGCCGGCGCTCCGTTTCGCGATGAGGCGACCAAACTGCTGTTTGCCTACGATTATCACAACCGGTTCACGCTCCGCATCTGGGGCGAGACTTTCAAGCGGGGATTGCTGCGGGCCTGCCGGCGCCGCCGCGTGCGGATCATCGACCGGACTATGGCGGCCGGCCTGCTCACCGAAGGTGGGCGCATCGGCGCACCGGTGGTGGGCGCGGTCGGCGTCAACGGACGCACCGGCAAGTTCGTGGTGGTGCGGGCCAAGGCCACGGTCCTCTGCACCTCGCGCCCCACGCGCATCTGGCTCTTCGTCCCGGGCGCGCCGGGGATCTCCGAGTTCCGTCCCCCGCAATGCACCGGTGACGGCCACGCGGCCGGCTGGCGGGCGGGCGTCGCCTTCACCATGCTCGAAAAGGCGATCAAGGCAGAGTGGTCGGGATCGCGTTCCTTCCCGCCCTACGGAACCGGGAACAACCACAACTCGTGGTACGCCTGCTCCATGGTGGACGCCCGGGGACGCGAGATTCCCTGGTACGATCGCGACGGCCGCGAGCTCAAGACGGTGGAAGAGCGCTATCGGCCGGCGCCGGGCCAGACGTTGTTCCTGAAGGGCGGTGGCGAACCGGACTTCCCCATCTATGAGTTCCAGGGACCGGATACGCCACCCACCGACGAGCTGCTCCAGCGCGGCTACACCCTGCCGTTCTATGCCGACCTGACCCGGATGCCCGAACACGAGCGCCGCGTCATCTGGGGCATGATGATCGGGAACGAAGGCAAGACCAAGATTCCGATCTTGCAGCGCTACACCGAAGCCGGCTTCGATCCCGCCCGCCACCTGCTCCAGAGTTACGGCGACGGATGGAAGTCGGGTGCCTTTCTACCGCAGGAACGACAGTTCTTCGGCCTGCCGGGCGGCATGATGAACGACTGGCACCTGATGACGAACCTCGAAGGGTTGTTTGCCGCCGGCGATATCCTGTTCGCCTCGAACTGCGACGGCCATGCCTGCGCGACCGGGCACTACGCCGGCCGGCATGCCGCCGGCTATGCGCGACACCGGGGCGACGAGCAGGTAGACGAAGCGCAGGTCGCGGCGCTCCGGGCGCGCCTCTATGCGCCGCTGGGGAACGACCGGGGTGTGAGCTGGCAGGAGCTGAATCTCGCGATCGCGCGGGTGATGCAGCACCATTGCGGGGAGTTCAAGACGGACGAGCTGCTGACCAACGGGCTCGAGGTCCTGCGCGACCTGGAGACGCGCGATGCCGCCAGGCTGGTGGCCCGCAACCCGCACGACTTGATCCGATCCATAGAAGTGTGCAACATCCTGACGAGCGCCGAAATCGTCCTGTATTCATCGCTGGCACGGAAAGCCAGCTCGCGGGAGCTCCATTTCACGCGGCTCGACCACCCGGATGTGGATCCGCCGGCCTGGCGCAAATTCGTGACCGTGCAGCAAACGCCAGACGGCGTGAAGAACGACGCCACGCCGTTGGATTACTACGGCAACCTCACCGAAAACTACGAGCGGGAAAATTGCGACTACCTCGATCGCCGGACGAGCCGATGACCAAACCCGTCCATGCGATCCCCGACCCGGCGGTGTTCACCCCGGTCTCCATTGACGAGCAGCTCTGCATCGGCTGCAACCTCTGCCTGTTGGTCTGTCAGGCCGATCTCTTTCTGCCCAATCCGATCAAGGGCGGCGCGCCGATCGTGATGTACGGCGGCGAGTGCTGGTATGAGGGAAGCTGCGTGGATTACTGCCCCGTGCCGGGGGCGATCACGCTGAACGGACAACTGTTCAATCGGGTGCGGTGGAAGGAAGCGGACGACGGGGGGGCGGGTCGGTCCGAACCCTAGGCTCCACTAACGGCCCTCCCTTTGTCCAGTCGCCGCCGAGGGCCCCTCAGAAAATAGGCATCGCGATGGGACCCCACACGCTGCCCGCGCCGGGATCTTCGCGTTTCAAAATCTCGCCCGTCGCTGCGTCGGCCTCCACCATCGCGACGGGCGTCATCTTGACGCCCAGGTCCAGGATCTGATCAAACCCGATCGTGTCCTGGCCCGGCTTGCTCGCGCGCGAGAGAACCACCTTGAAGGTCTTCTGGAGCGGCCGCCCCACCCCCTGCTGGCCCGACGCGATGAACGGAAACAGACACCGGAGGACGAAGCGAAAACGGGCGAGGGTGAACTGCGGGTTCATGCCCCGCGGGCTGTTACTGGCGAACATATTCACCATGCCGTAATTCGCCGGCAGCAGGTGAACGGCAAACGAGGCCTCGCCTTGCTGCTGGATCCGCTCATGAGTCGCCGAATCTCTTAGGATGCCTTCCACGAAGGCCGGGATATCCACGCGCGACGCATCTTCCGGCCACGCGGCAAAGACCACCATGCGTTCATTGGGAAGCGTGACCTGGGCTACGTGGGAGATGCTGTACTGGCGCAGCACGAAGCCGAGGCCCAGGCCCACGACCAGAAGTGTGGCCAGGGATAAGCCGATCCCGACATTCGGGTTCTTCACCCACCCAAAGATCCACTGCCGGAAGTGCCTGCCCGGACTGCCCGGAACGAACATGACCGTTCGCTCCTGGTATTCCGCGTAGCCGGGATGGGCTCGCACCATCCGTCCTTCCTCGGAGCGAGCCAACAGGTAGTACGCGATCAGCATTCCCAGGTAGAAGACCAGGATCACCATGCGCGGCCAGAGCGTCAGGAGCCCGAGGCCCGCGATGGAGAGAAAGAGGTACTGGGGATGACGCACGTAGCGATAGATGCCTCCCCGCACCACGCCTTTCTTCCGCAACTTGGCCGAATAGAGCTGGATCGCGAGAGCCAGGAACGCGAGCAGTCCCAGAGAGAAGAGATAGGGACCCACCTTCCAGCGGAGAAATTCCAGAAAAGCACTGTTGGTGACCACTGAGTGAGGCAGGAAGAAGCTCTCCATCCACGCGGTCCACCGCGTCCGGTACATGCCTTGCAGCGCGGGAGTGTACACCGAATACCAGTAGAGGGCGAAGGGGCTGATCATGATGAGCACTTCGATCATGACGAGCGCATAGAACCCCGCCACCACCCAGCGTCCAACTCGTTTGAGCGCCGCTAGCATAAGGTCACCTCGAAGCGTCGGTCTTCCGGTGGGCTGATTCTGCCGCCCTTGGCGGCGGAGATTTGCATGTGCCGATGAGTCAAGCACACTTCGACCCCGGCCGTGAAGAGCCGATTAAGCCTCCGTGAAACTTGCCGGAGCGTTGCGGCGCGAGCGGCACGCCATCGGCCGTTCACGTGATTCTTGGGAATCGCTCGAAGACCTCCTAGTCGCCGCGGCCGATTTCGACCAGTGCCACCCGGTTCCGTCCGCTGCACGCCAGCACCAAGTTGCCGTCCCGGGTCGCCATCATGTTACGCACGACGCCACCGCCCGATGGGATCACCCAGGTCTGGAACTGCTCCGTGCGGCTATCGAAGCGCACCAACGTGTTCGGCCGCACGCCCGATTCGCTGTACCAGAGGACCTGCCCGATGGCCGCGATACCGTACGGCCGGGAGTCGGCCCCGCCGGGCGACGGCCATTCGCGGACCGCGCCGGTCTTCGGGTCGAACCGGCCGAGGTAGCCACGGACATAGTCGGTATACCAGACCACGTCGTCGGGGGTGAGGGCGATCCGCCGCGGGCGCGCGGCGGGATCAGGCAGCGGGTACTCGCGGATCTGCATGGTCACCGGGTCCACACTGCCCACACGGTTACCACGGAAGTCCACATACCAGGGAATCCCCCGGGAATTCACCTCGATGCCGTACGGGTAGGTGTTGGCAGTGGGCGTCGCGACCACTTTCATCTCGCCGGTTGAAGGCACCAGGCGCCCCACCATCCCGGACTGGAGCGTGAACCACAGCGTGCCTTGCTGGTCGAACACCGGCGTGTGCGGGCCGCGGGCCCCCTCCGGCAGAGCGTACTCCGTTACGTCGCCCGTCTTGGGGTCGAGCTTTCCCACGAGGCGCTTGGCGTTCGCGGTATACCAGATGTTCCCGGCCTGGTCCGCGGCCAGTCCATGCGGTCCCGACGCGGGCGTCTTGAGCGGGAATTCCTTCATGGCTCCCGTCCTGGGGTCGAGCCGCCCCAGCACGTTGGCGAACATCCCGGTCCACCAGATGGAGCCGTCGGCCGCCGCGAGCGGATCGTGCGGCCGCGAGCCGAGCGACGGCAGAAGCCATTCCTCGATAGACACCTTCACCGGCCCGGAGACCAGCACCGCGGCGGGTCGAGGCTGTTCCGGAAAGTTCTTGCTCAGATACTCCGCGACCGTGGTGGCCTGCTCGCGACTCAGCGCGACCATGGAGCTGACGAGCTGTTCCCAGCCCTCCCGCGTGAAGCCACCGGAGCTGGCGATGCTGTTGAGCCCGTGGCAGCGGGTGCAGGTGGCCTCGACCACCTCCTTGCCGGCGCCTTCGGGTAACTGGATCTGCTGGCGTTGGGGGCCTTGCGCCTGGGCGGACACGGCCAGGTAGACGGAAGCAGCCAGCAGGGTCGACAATGATTTTCTTCGCATGAATGGGCGCTCCGTGTGGGTTCAACGCTCGACGGGCCTGCCGCTAAAGCTGGGAGCGCTTAACCGGCAGGCGCAAGGAACGGTCATGGAAGCTACCCCACTACCCGCCGGCAATAGCTCCCACAACCATGAAGGGTTCCGCTCCCGATACCACCGCCTGAGGGAGAGGCGCCTCGGGATCTTCGTGGGAAAGATCCTGTTCGCAAGCAAAGAAACGCAGGAACGGCCGACGCTGTTGGGTGACGTGGTCACGGATCGTCCCGCGAAGCATGGGATACCGGGATTCGAGAGCATCGAGGACCGCGCGCTGCGTGGGCCGGCCCTGGATGTCGAGTTTCACCTCTGCGTCCACCCGCGCCAGCGTCCGGAGGTGCGGCGGTAGCACGACCCGAATCACTGGAGGGTCTGCACCTCGACCGACAGCACCGGCGGGAGGTCGCGCACGATGGGGGTCCACGCATCGCCGGCGTTGGCCGACGCATACACTTGCCCACCAGTGGTCCCGAAGTAGACCCCGCAGGGATCGAGCGAGTCGACCGCCATCGCGTCGCGCAAGACATTCACGTAGCAGTCGCGCTGGGGTAGGCCTTTGGTAAGGGCTTCCCACTCGTTCCCGCCGGTTCGACTCCGGTACACCCGAAGCTTTCCTTCGGGCGGATAATGCTCAGAGTCGCTCTTGATCGGGACGACGTAGATGGTCTCCGGCTCGTGGGTGTGGACATCGATCACGAAGCCGAAGTCGGTGGGCAGATTGCCGCTCACCTCCCGCCACGAGTCGCCGCCGTCATCGCTGCGCAGAACGTCCCAGTGCTTCTGCATGAACAACACCTGGGGCCGCGACCGGCTCATGGCGATAC
>JACQVB010000082.1 GCA_016209985.1 Gemmatimonadota bacterium
ACGGCCTCCTTGCTAGTGACGACATGGGCTTTGCGGTGGAAGACGCCCAGGTCCAGCGCCAACATGAGCAGGACGAAGGTGATGAATCCTGCCCACAGCCAAATCACGTTGAACCTCCCATTTGCTGAGCTGCTCTGTCGTATCTGCTTCCACCTTCTTCCCTTGCGTTGCAGGAAAGCGGGCGCAGGAGGAACCGACGCGCTGCCAGCAAGCCCACGAAGGCCGAAACGCTCAGGAGGATGTCCAAGGCCGTCAGGTCGGGTTTGAGGAGCTTACGGGCAATGACGAAAGCGACCAGCTCCAAGACAGCTCCTAGGTCGTGCGTGACAAGCGTGCGGATCAACTCGACGCCGATGACCAGGATGAGGACTCGGTAAATCATCTCGTAGAACGTTTCTGAGCGACGCCAATCCATGTCCGCCGGCACGCCGGCGGTACTAAACGCGAATGCAATGACTGCCACGAGAATTGCGGCAGCCAGCGCGCGCTCGAGCCATCGGGCGATCGTCGTGGCCCACAGGATCACAGGATCATTCACGTCTGCCTGGAGTCCTCTCGTTTGCTGGACAAGGGAGCATTAGAGGCGGTTGGGTAGTGGCATACTGCTGCTCCTAGGCAAGCGGTGAGACCCGGCCGAGGCTGGAGTGCCGCTGGCGTGGGGTTGTACGAGCCTCATCCGTCAGCGATGTCTCCTCACGATCCAGTAGTGGAAGGCTAACCCCCGAGAGCTTAAACCTTTGTGATCCCAGCGTGAAGCAAGCGGCCCACCAGGTACGCGTCCCTCCTGCGAGGGGTTTCGTTCTAACCGAGATTGCGGCTTATAGCCCGCAATTTGGCCGGAAGGTTTCACACCCACTTCGTGACCACTTCAAGCACCATTCTTTATAGTCAGACGGGTCGAACAGGAGCACCCCATGGCCCGCCATCATGAAGTCCTTGATCTGCACAAACCGAGCATGGATGGAAGGCTGTTACGAACGGTCCTGCTCGCCTGCAGTGTCTTCGCCTCGCTGCTCTATGTCTCCACCGAAATCCTCGGAATCATCCAATGGGGCGGCGCCAGCGCCACGTTGGGAATACTGGCCACCGCGCTCGGTCTCGTGGGCGTCTACGCGTTCGGCGTCCGCCCTCGGCTGATTCGGTGGGGTGCGACCGACGACGAGGTCGCACGGCCCTATCCCGGCGCCGATCTCATTCCAGGGGCCAAGCGGAGCAGTACCACGATGTCGGTCACGATCGAGGCTCCGCCGTCCAAGGTCTGGCCGTGGCTGGCACAGATGGGAGTGGATCGGGGCGTCTGGTACAGCTTCGACTATTGGCGAGGTCGGCACAGCGCGGACCGCATCCACCCCGAATGGCAGGATATCTCGGTCGGGCACCACATGGCCGCCAACCCTGACGGCAGCGCATGGTGGGAGGTGGCCGCCCTCGAGCCGGAGCGCTTCCTGGCCTTGCGGATGTCGGTGGACCTCCGCGGCCGGCGGTTCGATCCGCGAGGGCCAAGGCCGCGCTTCTACAGCGACTCCGCCTGGAGCTTCCTGCTGGAGAAGCTGCCGGGCGACCGCACCAGGCTGGTGGTGAGCGGCTACTGGGACTTCCGGCCACACTGGCTCGAGCCCTTCGTGCGCTTCCTGCTGCTGGAGCCTTCGACCTGGGTCATGCAAGCCCGCCAGAACGCGGGTCTCAAGCGGCGCGCCGAGCGTGAGGCGCGAAGCGTTGTCGTCGCAGCATCAGGAGGTGCACCATGACACGCAAGGCCCTGCTCGTTTGTGGCATTGCTGCTTCGCTGCTCTATGTGACCATGAACATCATCGCCCCCATTCGGTACGATGGCTATGACTGGGTCTCCCAAGTCCCCAGCGAGCTGTCTGCGATCGGCGCTCCGACGGCAACCTTCTGGTTCTGGCTGGGGATGGCGTACACGTTCCTCGTACTTGCCTTCGGATGGGGGGTGTGGAAAGCAGCCGGCCAAAACCGTCCGCTCCGCGTCGTGGGAGGCTTGATCTTCGCTTCCGGACTCCTTGGCTTCATCTGGCCTTTCGGGCCGATGCACCAGCGTGAGGTGCTGGCAGCGGGCGGGGCAACGTTCAGCGATACCCTACACCTCATTCTCGGTGCGGTGACCGTTCCGCTCTTTCTGCTCACGATGGGGTTCGGGGCGGCGGCATTCGGAAAACGGTTCCGGGTCTATTCCATCGCGACCGTGGTGCTCGGGCTCGTGTTTGGCGTATTGACCGGCGTGGAAGCCCCCCGGCTCCAGGCCAATCTCCCCACGCCATGGATAGGGGTGTGGGAGCGCATCAACATCGGCGTTTACCTGCTCTGGGTCGTGGTGCTGGCGATCACCCTGTTGCGCGTCCGGGAGACGGCGGCGCCAGGTGACGTAGGCGAAAGACGTGTTGCCGAAGCATCGCCGCGGGAGCCACTCGGAATCGCGCGCTGAAAGAGCCTTGCCCTGAGCGAAGCGAAGGGGTGCGCTCGGCGCGGCGCTAAAGCGCTTGGCACCATACGAGGCGCTCGGTAGCGTCGCCGGTCCTTTAGGCGCCGCGAGCACCTACCCTTCCGGCGCTCCCCGATTCATCTTGCAGTCCCCCCTCATTGACTCACAGGAGGAGTCCATGCCCCGTCTAACTCGGTATGTGGCGATCTTGCCCTTGGCCGCCGCGCTGGCGACCCCCGCCACGGCGCAAATCAAGGCGCCGGGTGAAGAGGGAAGCCGGAATGTACATGTCTACTCCCACGTGCCCCTGGGCAAAGCGTACACCATCGGGGATGTCGAAGTTGAGCAGGAGCTGAGTCGCCCCTACGCGTACGTGATGCGCACGTTCGGCGAGGCTGGATTCGACCTTCTCGACATGAAGGACCCCAAACGCGCCCGCGTGTTGTACCAGTTCCGGATCGATAATCCCGAGCTGCACATGGGGATCGGGGGCTCCGACGGCCACTACCTCAAGTACAAGGGCCGTTACTATTTCGCGGTGTCGATGCAGTTCACCCAGAACGGCCCCGATGCCGACCTGGGCGTGGTGGTGGTGGACGTCACCGGTCTGCCGGATACGAGCAAGGTTCGCGAAGTGACCCGGATACGGATCAAGGATCCCACCGCGGCGCTGGGCGGATTCCACACCCTTTATCCCTACAAACATTCGGACGGCCGAGTGCTGCTGTTCGCGACCAGCATGTTCGGCCCGGTGCAGGTCTACGATCTGGGCCGTATCATCGATGGCGGCGCGGCCGACGCAATCGGGAAGGTGCCCCCTGGAGCGGGACCGGCCTCGAGCGCCGCCGGGATGACCCTGTCGAGCGGTTATCACGATATGTACGTGGCGTACGACCCGGCGGCGAAGCAGGACAAGTTTTACGGCGCGGGGCTCAGCGCGGGCTACTTCCTCTACGATGTGACCCAGCCGGAACAGCCCAAGCTGCTCACCTCCATTACCGGCGTCGCCGGTCTCGCCGGCGCCCATACGTTCACGGCGACTCCCGACGGGCGCTATGCCGTAACACAGATGGAATACCAGTATGCCCCGCTGCGGATCTTCGACCTGAAACCGGGTCTGGACGGAACGGTGAAGACCATCTCGCGGCCGATCGGCGCCTGGGCCGCCAACTGGAAGCTCGCGTCACACAACAACGAGCTGCGCTGGCCCTACGTCTTCATCGCGTCGTTCAACGACGGGCTGCAGGTGATCAA
Source organism: Gemmatimonadota bacterium (assembly GCA_016209985.1). Taxonomy (GTDB): domain Bacteria; phylum Gemmatimonadota; class Gemmatimonadetes; order Gemmatimonadales; family GWC2-71-9; genus SHZT01. The sequence goes on from JACQVB010000082.1 coordinate 3,695, forward strand.
CATGATGGACCCGACCAATCCCTACACGGTCGGCTACTATGACACTCACAGCGGCGCGCTGGACTCGGGGCTCGACCTGGACGGAGGCCTCGACAAGGTCAAGGATGGCAAGAGCATCTTCAACGGTCTCTGGGGCGTGGATGTGCGGAACAGCGATGGTCTGGTGGTCGTGAGCGACTTCCGGACCGGGTTCTGGTCCTTCAAGATGGACGGCTTCGACGGCTGGAATGGTCACCAATGGGGACTGCCGAACATCTCGAGCGCGCAGGACTGGGATAATGGACCGGATGGTGCGCCAAAGCCGCAGAAGATCAGCGTGCGGTAGTCGCCGGTCCCATGATGTTCTGAATGCGAACGCCCCTCTCGAGGGGCGTTTCGTTTTCTATGGCGTTTCTCCCAGCAGGATCTTGGCAAGAATGGCGGGCTCGATATTCCCGCCCGACACCACCGCCACAACCTTCGTGCCGCCGGCACGCCCGGAAAGGGCGGCGGCCACTGGAGCCGCCCCCGCGCCTTCCGCCACGACGTGATTGCGCTCGACCATCATCCGCAAGGTGAGCACGATGTCGGCAACGGAGCTGACCAGGGATCCCGCGAGCAGGGTGCTCGCCAGCGGCCACATCTCCGGAAGGATGTTCTTGGCGCCGATCCCGTCGATGAAGGTCTGCTTCCGCTCGACCGTCTGCGGAGCGCGGGCCTTGAACGACGCCGAGAGGGGTGCCGCGGTATCGACCTCGGCCGCGAACACCTTGGCCTTGGACCTCATTGCCCGCAACGCCGACGCGATGCCGCAGGAGAGCCCGCCGCCCCCATAAGGCACGATCACCACGTCCACGTCGGGAAGATCTTCCAGGATTTCCAGGCCCGCGGTGCCGTTGCCGGCGATGATGTCGGGATCGGCCACCGGATGAATGAACCGACCGCTCATGCCGGGGCGGCCGTGCTGCTCGATCACCTGCCACCACTCTTCGTAGGGCAGCTTGATGATCTTGCCGCCGAGGCGCGTGATCGCCGCGAGCTTGGTGGTCGGCGCGTGCTCGGGAACGATGATGGTGCAGGGGACCCCCAGGATGCGCGCGGCCCAGGCCACGCCCTGCGCGTGGTTGCCGGCGCTCGCCGTGTAGACGCCTCCGGAGAGCGTCTCCTTCCCGGCCTTGAGCACCGCGTTCCCCGCACCCCGCAGCTTGAACGACCCGATCGGCTGGAGATTCTCCAGCTTGAGGTAGATCTCGGCCGACCCCGCGCCGTCCGCATATAAAGGAATAAGCGGCGTGCGCAGCGCCATCCCCGCGATGCGCCTCCGCGCCTCCTGGATCTCGGCTAAGCCCGGGGCTTTCAGTGGTGTCGTTGTGGGGGTAGTCAAATGTCTTCCCCCGCTATCGTGGGATGGGCGGCAGCCGCATTCCGAACCGTTCCGTAACGCGATCGTTCCCCTCTCCCGTAGGGAGAGGGGCCAGGGGTGAGGTCCTCACGAGAGGCCAGGGGTGAGGTCCTCACGATTTCGGCTTTTCGGGGAACAACGACGCCTGGACGTAATTATCCGCCGGCAGATACTTCCTCGCCGCCTCCCGCACGATAACCGGGTTCAGACTGTCGATCAGCCGCTCGTAGGTCAGCAGGTCGCGCGGGTCGATTCCTTCCCGGTAGCACACCTCCAGCTGCCCCAGCCAGAATCCATTCTGGCGCATGCTGGTTTCGCGGGTGCGGCGCTGCGTTTCCTTGACCTTGGCAATGTCGGTCTCGGTCGCTCCCACGTCCTTGAGCTTCTGGATTTCCTCGAACACCGCCTTGACTAGCTCGTCCACCCGCTCCGGCGCGCTGCCGAAGCCGATCGAGACCGAGTATTGGGGCGTGGGATCGCGGGAGACGTTGGCGCGCACCGAGACGCCGTAGGTGCCGCTCAAGTCCTCGCGCATCCGGTCCCGCAGTCTGATTTGCAACACATCTCCCAACGAGCGCACGGCATAGCGGCTCTGACGGTTGTACTCCGCCGCTCCGGTGAAGATGACCTGGGTCTGGCTCTGCGGCTCGACGCCTCGATAGACCGCTTTCTTGACCACCCCGGCCGGTGGGCGGATGCCGACGTCACGCCAGGTTTCCTTGCGGCTGATGGACGGCAGGCTGCCGAGCCAGGTCTGGACCAGGGGTTTGAGCGAGTCGGGATTGAATGAGCCGACGAAAAAGAAGATGAAGTCGCTGGCGTCGGCGAAACGGTCGCGGTAAAACGCCAGCGAGCGGTCGAGACTCATCTGCCGGAAAACCTCGGCCGTCATCGGCCGCGCGCGGAAATGGTGCTGCGCGAGCGTCACCTGCAAGGTGTCCTGATACGCGGCCGACGGGCTCAGCGCGCGGTCCTGCAGCATGGCGTCGATCTGCTGCTGCATCGCGAGGAAGGCCGACGAATCGCGGCGCGGAGCGGTGAAGTAGAGATAAACCAACTGGAAGAGCGTGGTGATGTCCTTGGGCGAAGCACTCCCCGACAGTCCTTCCGACAGCGAGCCGATCACCGGATGAACCCCGACGTCTTTTCCGGCGAGCGATTTCTGCAGGTCGACCACGCTGAGCTGTCCGACTCCGCCCTGGCCGACCACCATCGAGGCGGTCGAGGCCGGGATGTAAATGGAATCCGGCGCGAGCGACGATCCGCCCGGACTCCACGCGTCCATCAGGATCTCGTCGTTCTTGAAATCGGTGGGCTTGAGTACCACCCGCACGCCGTTGGCCAGGTGCCACTCCCGCACCCCCAGCTCGGGGATCGTCTTCTCTTCCACGATCGCCGATCCGCGGGGCGCCGCGCCGACCAGCGGCGCATCGGTCGCCAGGTCCTGATAGGCTTCGACGGTCTTGTTGGCCGCGCCGTTCAGGACCGCGAGGAGCTGCGCGGGGGTGGGAACCGCGAGGCCGGTCTTCTCGGGCTCATTGGCGAGGATCACCCGATTGCGATCCACCATCCAGGCGCGGGCCAGGCCGTTGATTTCCGCGACGGTGATGCCGGGCACCAACTCCTGCGCCAGCCGGTATTCCTCCTCGATTCCCGGAACCGGCTCCGACTCCAGAAACGCGCGCGTCAGCTCGGACACGTAGTTGGCCGAGTTGCTCTTGTCCCGTTCGGCATAGGCGCTCTCCAGGCCACGCAGCAGGTCCGCCTTCGCCCGCTTGAGCTCGGTCGCGGTGAATCCGTAGCGAGCCACGCGCTCGGCCTCGGTAACCAGCGCGTCCAGGCCCTGCTCGATCCCACCGTCCTTGACCCCGGCCGAGAGGAGGTAAATCTCCCCGGACCGGACGAAGCGGCCCTGGCCGGTCGAGGCATAGAGGAACGGGGCGTCCGGCTTCTGCGTCATCTCGAAGAACCGGTCGTTGAACATCGAGCTGTAGAGCCGCTCGACCAGCGACTGCCGGTAGTCGCCGACGGTCTTCTCGAACCGGAGCGGCTGCTTGTAGTAGACGCTGGCCCGCGAGCTGGTGGCCTCGGGATCGGTGGCAATCGCCACGAGCGTCTCGCTGTGTGGCGGTACGGGATAGACGGGACGGGGTCTTGGGTCTTGGGTCTTGGGCATGGAGGCAAACCGCTCACGGATGAGCCGCTCCACCGCCTTTGGATCGAACTCGCCCACGGCGATCACCGCCATGAGATCGGGCCGATACCAGCGCTGATAAAACCGGCGGAGGTCGCTCGCGGTGTACTTCTCGAGCTGCGCTTTGACCCCGATGGGGAGGCGTTCCGCATACCGGGATCCCTGGAACAACACCGGGAACTGCTTGTCCTGCATCCGAGACTCGGCGCCGCGCCCCAGCCGCCATTCCTCGATCACCACGCCGCGCTCCCGCTCCACCTCGGCCGAATCGAAAAGCTGGCCATCCGCCCAGTCGCGCAGAATCTCGACGCCGCGCTGGAGGAACGTTCCCGTGTCGGTGGGTACGGTGAGCATGTAGATGGTCTCGTCGAAGCTGGTGTACGCGTTCAGGTCGGCCCCGAAGCGCATCCCGATCGACTCGAGGTAACTCACCAGCTCTTGCCGGGCGAAGTTCCTGGTGCCGTTGAACGCCATGTGCTCGACGAAATGCGCGATGCCGCGCTGGTTGTCGTCTTCCAACACCGATCCCGCGTTGACCGCGAGCCTCAGCTCGGCGCGCTTCTCGGGCCGGTGATTCACGCGGATGTAGTAGCGGAGACCATTGTCGAGACGACCGGTGGTGACGGACGAATCGAAGGGAAGGGGGCGGGCGAGGTCTCCCTGTTGCGCCTGGAGATGCGGCGTAAGGGTTGTAAGGGTTGTAAGGATGCCAAAGGTTGTAAGAGTTCTAAGGGTTCTAAGAGTTCTAAGGGTTTGCTCCGCTTGACCCTTAGAACCCTTACAACCCTTACAACCCTTGAGACTGTCATTGTGCATCGTATCTCTCCCCTCCAAACTCCACCGACGTTCCCACATTGAGCTTGACCGCCTTGTCATAGACGAACTTGGCAGAGGCGACATCTTCTACACCGATGCCCAGCGATTTGAACACGGTGATGTCCGAAGGCGTTGTCCGCCCCTCGATCCGCCCCAGGACCAGGTCGCCGATCTCACCCAGGATGTGATCGTCGCCGATCGCGCCTTCCTTCTTTGGCATCAGAAAATCACCGGACTCGTTCAGGGTGGACTCGCGACGGTCTACGAAAAGTCGTGCCCGTTTCACGGCGTCCGTGTCCAGCTCCCGTGCGGCGGGAATGCTGGCTCCCGCGGCGTTGACGTGGGCTCCGGGCGATAACCATTCTCCCTTGAGCACCGGCTCCCGCGATGAGGTGGCCGTGCACACGATATGCGCGCCGCGCACGGCGGCTTCGGCGCTGGGCATCGCTTCCACCGGGATACGGTGCCTTTGGGCCTGCCGTTCGGCGAAGCGGTCGGTGTGCTCGGATGTCCGGCTCCAGACGCGGACCCGGGTGATGGCCCGTACCGCCCGCATGGCGTCGATGTGCGTGAGCGCCTGAACGCCAGCGCCGAGGATGGCGAGCTCGGAGGCGTCCGGCCGAGCCAACAATCGCGTCGCCAGGCCACTGACTGCGGCGGTGCGGACCGCCGTCACCGCGCTCGCATCCAGGATCGCCTTGAGCGATCCATGCTCCCCCTCGAAGAACAAGACCGCGCCCTGATGGGAGTCGTATTCGGTCCCGTGGTTGCCTGGATAGACGGTCAACACCTTGATGCCGAGCGACCTCTGCGGCGTGAGATAGGCGGGCATCATGCCGAGAATACCGGCATCGGGAATCCGCATGAGGCTGCGGAGGGGCTGGACTGCTTCCCCCTTCGCCAGAGTCGCCAAAGTCTCGGCCATCAGCTCGATGCATTCCGGCATGGTGAGCAGGCGGCGGACATCCTGCTGGGAGAGGACGAGGACTTTCATAGGGAGTTCGGAGTGCGGAGCGCGGAGCGCGGAGTGAACAGACGTAACGCTGGTTGCGGGGCAGTTTGGCCAGGCACCTTCGGCTGCGAGCACTCCGCGTTCCGCGCTCCACGTTCCGCGCTCATTACTTCACCCCCCGTATCTCGATCTTATTCTGCATCATCATCGGAATCAGCACGTTGCCGTGCTTGGTGTCGTAGCCGATATCCGCGGGCGACGCCACGCTGTCCACCGCGATGGTGTACCCACCGGTGCTGAATCGGTACACCGCCTGGCCCTCCCAGCTCGAGATCAGCAGGCTGCCGTCCGTCAGGCGCTCGACGCCGTCGAGCTGACCCTTGGGGGGTTTGGGCAGATCGGTGCGGGCGCCAGTCTTGGCATCGAGCCGGTACACGTCGCCCGAGCCGAAGGTCACGACTGTGATCCCGCTCGAGTCCACGGTGATGCCGTTGGGGCCCCCCAGTTTGGGGTCCTTGGCCACCGCGACCGCCTTTCCGCCGGGGCCGAACCGGTAGACCGCGTCGGTGCCGGCAGGGGTGAAGCCGCCGGCGCCGGCCTTCATGCCGGTATCGGTCACGTACACCGTTCCGTCCGGCCCGATCGCGACGTCGTTGAGGAAGACCGCGCCTTTCACCGTCCAGCTACCGAGCGGCGCACCGGTGGTGCGATCGAACAGGCGGACCGCGTCGATGTCCGCGACGAAAAGCGTGTCGCCCTTGATCGCCATCCCCTTGGGCGCGTTCAGAGTCACCCCGTTGGCGCCGCCGGCAATCCATTTGAGTTCGGCGATGTTTCCGTCCGGCGTCACCCGCGAAATGAATCCGTTTCCGTCCTTGTCCAGCGGGTTGCCGTTCACGTTGGAGACCAGGTACCCGTCACCGGCCACGTCGTACAGCGCCGATTCGGGAGCCTTGATTCCGCTGTCGGCAACGGTCATACGCGCGGCGGGTGGTGTGGGGGGCTGCTTTTCGACTTTGGTGCACGCGGCAAGCGTCATTGCCGCGAGGGCGATGGCACAGGTTCGACCGATCATGTTGGGCTCCGTTGTTCGCTGGGTCACCATGGAATCCGGCGCGCAGGAAACGTAGCATGGAGATCCTGGCTTCGCAGAAGGGACCGAGCAGGGCGGAAGGGTTGTAGTGCGTTCTCGTCCCCCTCTCCCGTAAGGGAGAGGGGACAGGGGTGAGGCTACCCGATCAGCGATGCCATCGCGGTTGCGAATCCCGCCGCCGCCAGATTGGCCACGACCCAGAGGCCCGCCACGATCCCCTGCGGCATGCCGATGGAGGCTTCCCTGGTCCTGACCTGATTACCCAACGCGAGCAGGTACACGTTCCACGCCCCGAAAAATGTGAATTGCGCGGCGAAGTTATGGAGGTACCGGCTGGTATCTTCGCTCACCAGAAAGCCGAGGCCCATGCGGAATTGGGGGTCTCCGGTGAGTGAAATGCCCACCCAGGTGATCATCAGGCCGATGATCTGCGGGAGAAACGCGTGGGTGGCGATCGCCCACTCTTCCTTGAAGCGAATGCCGCCTCCGCTGATGGCGTTGAAAACGCCAGTGAGAATACCGGCGGCCACGAGCAGCACGACGAGGGTGATCAGGCTCGCCGAGGCCGCCGCCCCGGCCCGGCCGGAGACGCTAGTCACGTTTCCCATCGCTCGTTCGCGTCGTTCGGGCGTGATAGTTCCCGGACGCTTCTGCTCGATGGTGTTGAGCTGTTGCTCGGCGGCGTTGGTGAGCACGGCGGCAGGAACGCTAAAGGAGGAGCCAATGCTCGCCAGGATGATCAGCAACACCGGCAGCAGCGCGCGGGGCCGTGCGGCCAGCTCGGTGAAGACCTGAGTCGGCTCGTCGAACACCCGCAACGCGAGCCACCAGACACTTTTCGGCTGCGCGGACGTGGGCGAGGCCGGTACGGTTTCAGTCATGGCGCCCCCAAAACCCGAGGTTCGCTGTTTCGTCCCCCTCTCCCGTAAGGGAGAGGGGACAGGGGTGAGGCTAGCACACCGGTTCTCCAGAATAGGGGCCCGCTATCGCCCGGCTCACCACCCTGATCCGTGTCACGACGTCTTCCTGGACTCCATTCACCCGCGTGATCACCACCCATTTTTCTTGCCCCCTCGACAGAGTGCCGATGGCGCGGGGTTGCAGGTCCACCAGCACGTCGAAGCAGCCGTTCGGCGGTCGCACCTCGGCAAGCAGGGTGCGGCGAGGGCGGGAATCGAGCGAGCGGTAGACGACGTACCCGGCCACGGTGTCCGGTCGGCCGGCCGTGGGTGATTCCGCTTCGCGCGGGGGGCCCAGGAGCGCCAGCATGCCTTCCGTGTTGGTCCGGTTCATCCCGACCCGCAGCCCACGCCAGTGCCGGTTCGGCACCGCCATGGTCATCGCGTATACCAGGCCGTTGTGCGCGTCCACGAAGAGATCGGTGCCGTACCAGTAACGTTCCAGGCTGCCCGACGTGGGGTTGGGCTGCGACTGCTGCGGGCCAACGGCCGCAAACACCACAGTGATCGGATCGTTCGGCGTGACCGGGAATGGGCGCACCGTCCCGCCGTACACTGCGGGGCTGGGGGCATCGGTGAAGCGAGGACCGCTTCTCAGGATGAGTGCTACGAGCAGCAGGACGGCCAGCGCGCCGCCCACGGCCAGCGTGCGGCGGTTGCGAAACAGGATAAGGAGGTGAGTGAGGCGGGTGACGACGGGAATGGGAATCCGCGGCTGGGCCGTAACCGGCGCGGCCGGAACGGGCGCGTCCACTTCGGGCGGCGGCGGAGGGGGAGCCGCCATGCTCCCGCTGGTGGGTCGCTTGATCATTTGCGAGGCTCGGGCCAGCTCCTGCATAATCTCGGCCCCGCCTTCCTTCTCGCGGGCGCACGCCGGGCACCCCCGCGGATTGGAATCGTTGTAGGGAATCTTGTGCTTGGGACAGCGAACCAGGGCCATCAGCGAGGCGCGATCAGATGGTGGGCAAGGTGATGCCTCGCTGCGCCTGGTACTTGCCCTTGCGGTCGGCGTAGGAGACTTGGCAGATGTCGTCCGGGTCGGGTGCGTATAACTGCACCTGGGCTATGCCGTCATGGGCGTTGTTCTTGGCCGGCAGCGGCGTGGTGTTGGAGATCTCCAGCGTGACGAATCCTTCCCACTCGGGCTCGAACGGCGTCACGTTGGTGATGATCCCGCAGCGCGCATAGGTGCTCTTGCCCACGCAGATGGTGAGCACGCTGCGGGGAATGCGGAAATACTCCACCGATCTCGCCAGCGCGAAGGAATTGGGCGGCACGATACAGACGTCGCCTTCGTACTCCACGAACGACTTCCCGTCGAACCCCTTCGGGTCGACGACCGTCGAATGGACGTTGGTGAAGATCTTGAACTCGCGCGCCACCCGCATGTCGTAGCCGTAGGACGACAGCCCGTAGCTGATCACACCCTGGCGGACCTGGTTGTCCGCGAAGGGCTCGATCATCGCGCATTCGGTTGCCATGCGGCGGATCCAGCGGTCGGATTTGATGCTCAAGCATGCCCCCGTATCTGGCTGATCGATGAGGTCGGGCGGAAGACAGCGGCACCCTCGCCGGTGTGGGGATGTCGCCGCTCGTGCTGATAAGATACCGCACCGCGTTGCTTGTGCCACGTTGCGTATCTGGATACACGCAGAGTAAACTTCGGGCCTCAGAGTTCGCGAAAAACTCCCGAGGACTCGAGAAAGCAAGTGCGCGAGTATATACCGCTGGTCCTCTTGACCGGCTTCGTGATATTCAATGCGGTCGTCATGCTGGGGATCTCCCAGTTTCTCTCACCGCATCGCCCCACCCCAGTCAAGGCAGCGCCGTATGAATCCGGCATGCCTCCGCTCGGTGACACCCACGAACGGTTCAGCGTCCGGTTTTATATGGTCGCAATGCTGTTCATCATCTTCGACATCGAAACCGTGTTCATGATACCGTGGGCCGTGGCCTTCCGGCAGCTCGGACTGTTCGGCCTGATCGAGATGCTGGTGTTCGTCGTGATCCTGCTGGTGGGTTATGTGTACGCGTGGAAGAGGGGAGCACTGAATTGGGAGTGAAACAAGAGGTGTCAGGTGTCAGGTTTAAGGTGTCAGGGAGATGCCGGCCCGGCGGCGTTCCCTGGCACCTGGCACCTGACACCTGGCACCTTGTCGTTCCCTGGAACCTGGCACCTGATACCTGGAACCTCGGGGCGGGAGTTCCCTCGTGAAAACCGTCGTCTCCCCCGCGGGCTCCGCCAACTGGTTGACGACGCGACTCGACTCACTCGTCAATTGGAGCCGTGCGAATAGTCTCTGGCCGATGCCGTTCGGGACCGCCT
>JACQVB010000095.1 GCA_016209985.1 Gemmatimonadota bacterium
CTTCGGCACCAAGTCGCAGGGCCAGGCCCACGAGACGACGTACGCCCAGATCGTGGCGGAAGAGCTGGGAATCCCGGCAGCCCACGTGCAGGTCGAAGAGGGCGACACCGATACCGCGCCGTACGGGCTGGGCACCTACGCCAGCCGCTCGACGCCGACCGCCGGTGCCGCGGGCGCCATGGCAGCCCGGAAGATCCGCGACAAGGCGAAGAAGATCGCCGCCTACCTGCTCGAGGTGAGCGAGGACGACCTCGAGTGGGAGCCGGGGAAGTTCTCGGTCAAGGGCGCGCCCCAGAAGTCGAAGACCATCCAGGAGATCGCCTTCGCCGCGTACACTAATCACCCGCAGGGGATGGAGGCGGGGCTGGAGGCGGTGCACTACTACGATCCGCCGAACCTCACCTTCCCGTTCGGCAGCTATATCTGCGTGGTGGACATCGACCGCGGTACCGGGATGGTGCATGTTCGCCGGTTCCTCGCGGTGGATGACTGCGGCAACATCATCAACCCGATGGTGGTCGAGGGCCAGATCCACGGCGGGCTCACCCAGGGCCTGGCGCCGGCGCTGTTCGAGGAAATGACCTACGACGAGAACGGCAACAACATGGCCGGCAGTTTCATGGACTACCTGGTGCCGACGGCCGTGGAGACGCCGCACTGGGAGACCGACAAGACCACGACGCCGTGCCCGCACCACCCGCTCGGTGCCAAGGGTGTCGGCGAATCGGCCACGGTCGGTGCACCGCCGGCGATCGCCAACGCGGTGGTGGACGCGCTCGCGCACCTGGGCGTGAAACACATTGATATCCCGATCACGCCGGAGAAGGTGTGGCGGATCCTGAAGGAGAAGGGGGTGGCGGAGTAGGGCAGTGATAATCGAGGGCTAAAGGGCTCCCAGCATCGAGAGTGCCAGACGCGGGGACCGGACTCTGGCCTGCCGAGCGATCTCCGAGTGCGTGGCCCAGCGGGCCTCAAGGCTTCGTGCATAGACGTGACGCGGATTGCATCAGGAACTGCTGCCGAAGGGCGCGTAGTCAGGACCGGCCCGACGGGCACAAACGCGAAGCCGGGGCCGTCCGGTTCAGTTCCCAATCGGCTGCTGTCTTGACGTTCACGCCGAGTCATCGGGCTACGACCTTCTGAAGTAGCCCCAAGTCCGGCCGGCGCTTCCGGAGGTGATCCCCGAGGTTGCAAAGGTTCCTTCGGGCAGCCGGCCTGAAGCGGTTTCCGTCCCCCTCTGAGGTGGGCACCGCAAAAACGCAACGCAACGGTGTCCTGCGGCTACTATCGGCGCGGGCGTACCATCGGATTCTGAAAATCGCTCGCACCATCGCCGATCTGGCGGGCGCGGCGGATGTCGAGGCGACGTATGTGAGTGAAGCGGTGCAGTATCGCAGCCTGGATCGGGCGGCTGGGTGACGCGGTTGCAGCTTGCCTTAGGGGTAGCGGCGCGGCGCGGGGCCCTCAGGAACGAACCGACCAAGACCGTTGCGATACCGGGACACCAACCGGTCGAGGGCGTCGATGACCGGAGACAACCGAACCCACCGCAGGACGCGGCCGAGCGGTCGGGTAAGCTGGACCTCGGCAAGTAGCATGACGCTCCCACCCGCCCAGCGGCAGAACCTTCAGCCGCCGGAGTAGAGCAGAACCGGGCGCAGAAGCCGATCGGCGGCCACTATGCCGGAGCCCAATTTCGGGCGCGGCTCCGCAGCTCCATTGCGATGTCAGGCGCCACGCCTGGTTGCCCTGATTCTGGGAACAAAGCGTCCGGTTCCCTCTACGTACGCTCGATACCCGTCGCCAAACCGCGCCAGCAAGTGCGCTTCCTCCGTTCGGGTCCGAACGATCATCAGGATGAAGGCGATACCGCCCGTCACGAAAAGGAACCAATTGGCCGCGGTCAACGAATTGGCCAGGACCGCAAGGCCCACAGCGTCGTAGAATGGGTGGCGAACCCGGCGGTAGGGGCCGCTGGTGATGAGGCTGTGCTCTCGCCTGGTGACCACGGTGTCCGTGAGGTTGGGTCCGAGACTGCGAAGGGTCCAGATCAACAGTCCTCCCGCAAGGACGCCCAAGCCAATCCCTGTCCACCGCAGCCAAGCTGGCAACCCCACGGACGACCATGCCATCCATGCCGGATTGATCAGGAACGCAAGGAGTCCCAGCATGGCGGCCACGCCAACCGGTCGCATCGTGAACAGGATAAAGCGGCCTTCCTGCCATCGATCGAGTCTCTCACCGGTCGCCTGTGACTTGAGTCGGTGGTAGGCCGTGAACGGAAATAGAATCATGGCGCCAACTATGAGGACAATGCGGAAGGTCTGATCGGAGTCCATGAAGCCGCTTGGCAAGGTTAGGGTCGGCTTCCGGTACGGCACGCCCATACGAAAGGCCGAATGAGTATCCGGTAGATTCCTCGAACGATCCAGGCGGGCAGGTAGCGGTGACGTTCTTCCTCCGAAACTCGGCCGCGCGGGTGCGGCTTGACCAGCCCCACCAGAAATCGCAGGTCGGCTCTCCGGTGACCGTCCACCGGCTCGCCGGTGTGCAGCTCGATGCGGCACAGGTGTTTGGTGCTCTTGTATCCGTACTGCTTGGGGCTGAGCAGGCGAACCGGTGCGCCATGGTCGTTATCCAGCGCGGTTCCGCCGAGGTGGTCAGCCAGCAACACGCTCTCATCGAACGCGTCGTCGAGCGCCAGGGCGGCCCGGTACCCGTCCGCCCCTTCAAAAAGGATATGGCTCACGCCGGGTTCAGGGCTGGCTTCGGGGACGATGACCGATTCATAGAACGTTCGAAAAGCAACGCCGCCCCAGTGCAGACCTGGCGCCGTCCAGCCGGCCACGCAGTGGAAGTCAGCGACCATAGATCGCCGCTGGAGTTCGGCGAGGCGGGAGACTGGGACCTCCAGGTGGCGTGCAACCGCCCCGGCCACCCGAAGCAGGCCGGGTTTGCCGACCAGCAGAGGCGGTGCAGAGAAGGGAATGCCGAACCGAGGAAAGTCCTCGATATATCGCTGACCTGGCGGCAGGGTCATTCCGTTCTCCTCCTGTCATGCCCAGCAAGTAATGGTGTCAGCGGCCCCGACTCATCTTTTCGGCCATGGTGATGTTCACATGACCCACCGACTGCGCGATAGTCACTTTTCCGGTGGGAATCTTCCACCCGTGCGGCCATAGGTGGAAGATGATCCCATCGGTCTTGGCCACCAGATCGGCCACCTCCTTGGCCTGGTCCGGCGGCAGATCCAGAACCTGGACGCGCCTGGTAGAGATCTCCTGTGCGTGGTCGTGCCAGTTCTTGTTCCAGTCGGCCAGGGAAACCAGATCCGTCCGGGTCAGGGTTTTGGCGACGATGTATTCGATCTCGCTGAGCGGGGCAAGCGAGTCGGTGGACAGGTAGATGAGACATTCGATGACCGGTTCCGGCGAGATCACCTTGCAGTAATGGTGGAACGGTCCGGCCACCTGCCCATCGACCACGTGAGGCGCGAGAACGTGGATGGTGTGGCCGTCGGCCGGCGTCCGCATCGGCTGCTGCGCTGCGGCTGTGGCGGCCAGCCCTGGGCCAGCGGAGAGAGCCCAGAGGACCGCGTGCAGGCTCCGCATATCAACCTCCCGTGTTCAAGTGTCAGCCAGTTCAACCGGTTGCACCAACGAGCGAACCGTTCTCGGCTGCATTGAGAAATGGTGCGGTGAGACTACGGACGGACCGTTCCCCGGCCGTTCCCCATCGACGTCGGGCCTGTGACCGGACCCTTCTCAACTGGGGATCGGCAGAGCTACTGTAAAGTCCCGGGGGCTTCGATGCCGACTTGCGAGATTGACCTGATGGGAAAGTTTCGAGTGCGCATCGACGGTCACGGCGTTGCGGCCCGCGCATGGCAACATCGCCGCGCCGCCCAGCTGGTAAAGATCCTCGCGCTCGCCGATGGCCACCGGCTGCACCGCGAGCGAGTGATGGACTGGATGTGGCCCCACCTCAATGCCGACGCGGCCGCGGCCAACCTGCGCAAGGCGGTTTACTTCGCGCGCCGCGCGCTGGGCGCTGAAGACTCGATCAAAACGACAGGTGACATGGTCGAGCTGTGGCCCGGCCATGACATCGTCGTCGATGCTCTGCGATTCGAACAGGCCGCGCGCACCGCCTCGGACTCGAAGGCGATCGCCGAGGCGGCTGCGCTTTATTCGGGCGAGCTGCTCCCTGAAGACCCCTACGCACCGTGGGCGGACGAGCCGCGCGAGCGTCTTCGCCTGCGTCTGATAGAGATGCTGGCCGCGAGATCGGCGAGGCACGCAGTCTGCTCGGGATCATCGCACACGTGCGGGGTCACTGGAAGGAGCTCCTCCACGCCGAATTCGTCTCGTCGCTTGGCCGGTCGCCAGAAGTCGCGTCCTCGGTGTTCGACCCACACCTCTGCCTGGCGGAGTTCTGCCTGTGCAGCCCCACGGGGTATGAAGAGATCATCGGGTACGCTCATGAGGTGCTTGCCGTCGCCACGAAGGCGGGATCGATACAAGGCCGCGCGTTTGCCGAATTGCTGGTGGGCGAGGCGAATCTCTTTTCCGATCGGATCGTCGCGGCCGAGGAGCATCTGACGGCTGCGCTCGCTCTGCACGAGCAAGCCAGCGCGCCCTCCGGGCAGTTGCTCGCGCTGCAGCGGCTGGCGGAACTATTCCTCGCGCGAGGGCAGCGCTGGCAGGCGAGGCGCCTCGTCCGCCGCGGTCTGCGCCTCGCCGCCGGGCAGGCGCTGGAGCCTCACTTCCTCGTGCGGCTGAACGGAACGCTCATCGAGGCGGCCCCGGACGCCGCCACCGCCGCCGCGTGGGTGATCCGTGCGGATGCGGATCTGGCGGGCCGCAGTGTGTGCCTGCCGTGCTCGATGGGGTTTCGCGTCGCCGCCCCCATGGCGCTGGCGCGCGCCGGGCTGGTCGGTGAGGCACGCCGCCGATTGGACGAAACCGAGCGGATCGCCGGAATGTGGCCCGGCGGCCCGTGGCACGCGGCGTTGTGGGAGGCACGCGGTGTCCTCCGGCAGGCCGAAGGCGATCGCCGGCAGGCCGCCGCGCTGTTCAAAGAAGCTGCCGAGCGGTTCGCGCGCGCCGGCCGGCCACGGGACGAAGCGCGCTGCCGCGCGGAAGCCGGCGACTGACGCGATCGCGAAGCTCCGTCTCTCGGCCCGGGCGTACCACCGCATTCTCAAGATCCCGCGGACCATTACCGATCTCGCGGGCGCGGCGGATATCGAGCCGGCGCATGTGAGTGAGGCCGTGCAGTATCGAAGCCTGGATCGAGGGGTGGGATGACCGCCACGCGAAGATCGAGTTGCTGTGAGCGTACTCCGTCAGGATTCTTCCTCCCCGAGCACCTCGTACAAATTGCTGAACGCGTCGGTCCACATCACCGGCCGCTCGGCCGGAATATCTGCTCCGAATAACACGTTGTCCTTCAAGTACTGCAGAAAATCTGGATTGCTCGTCACCAGCAGCCAGGTGCTGCCGAACGCCCCCAGGCTGGCCCCGGTCCTGATCCGCACGATCTGTTTGTGATACTGGGGTGCGAGTCCGTTCACCACTCGAGTCAGATTCAGATACCGGTTACTGACATGGAACGCGAGGATTCCGTCGTCCTTGAGCGACTGCCAATACGTGGCCATCGCTTCCACCGTCAGCAGGTGGACCGGAATCGCGTCGCCCGAGAACGCATCCACCACCAGTATGTCGTAACGATGCGGCCGGGAGCCCATCTCCCGCTCGAGCGACAACCGCCCATCACCCAGCACTACATCCACGGTCGCCCTGCTGTCCTCGAGAAACGTGAAATAGCGCCGGGCCAGCCGCTCGACATCCGGATTGATCTCGAAGAAGCGAAGGGTATCTCCGGGCTGGCCATAGGCCGCGATGGTTCCCACGCCCAGCCCGATGGCGCCGATCGAGAGCCGCTTGCCTCCCTGCCGCCGGGGGTGCTGGTCGATCGCGAGTTCCACGCCGCTCCCCATCGAGTAGTACGCGGTGGTGCGCTCGCGATAGCGCGGCTCCAGGAACTGCGAGCCGTGCGCAATCCGCCCATGCCGCAGCTGCCGCATTGGATGTTCCAGGTTCGAGCGATCCTCGAGCACCCGGAGCACACCGTAGAAGTTCCGCGTGGTCGCGATGGTGTCGCTCGAGCCGCGGATCGCCGGAATGAGGAATGCCGCCGCGCCCAGCCACAAAATCCCGGCCATCGCCAGCCACGTCACCGGCCGGCGCGTGGTGGGTGACTCGCGCACCACGGCCGCGGTCAGGAGCACGTAGGGGAGCAGCAGGAAGGCCGGAAGCTCCCAGAAATCCCGGAAGATGAGGGGAGCCACCAGGGCGACCAGCATGCCGCCCGCCGCCCCTCCCGCCGCTATCGTGAGATAGAAAGCGGTGAGATGGCGCGACCGGGGTGCCAGGCGCACGATCTCTCCGTGACAGATCATGCACCCGCCGAACAATGCGAACGACGACCCGGCGATCTGAAACGGCAGCCCCGCCGCCGCACCCAGCTTGTAGAGGGCTGCCATGATTCCCAGGCCGACGATGAACGCCGGCCGCCAGATGCCGCGCCGGTACTTGCCGGCAAACGCGACGATGAACGTGATGAGGTACAGCGAGAGCGGCAGCACCCAGAGGAGCGGCACTGCGGCGACGTCGAGGCTCAGTTGATTGGTGATTGCCATCAGGAGCCCCGACCCGCACGCCGCGAATGCAAACCACAGCACCCGATCGCCGGTTCGCGGGGGCGTCTCGTCATCGGAGGTGATCGGCGCGGGTGCGGCGTCGGCCCCGGCGGAGCTCCAGACTCGCGCCGCCACCCAGCCGCATCCGGCGATGAACGCCAGGTACGCGACCGACCAGACCCGGCCCTGTTGCGGAATCGAAAGCCAGCGCTCCACTCCGAAGGGATATCCCAGCAGCGCGATCAACGATCCCGCATTGGACCACGCATACAGGCGGTACGGGGTGCCGCTTGCCTCTCGGCGAAACCAGTCTTGCAGGAGGGGCGCGGTGGTGGCGAGCATGAGGTATGGTGCGCCGACCGTCGCGGTGAGCAGGCCAAGGATTCGCCATACCGGCGATTCCGCCCCGCTCGGTTTCCACGCCGCCGACGGCAATATGGGAAGGGCGAGCAGTGTGAGCAGCAGCAACGCCCCGTGGACCATGACCTGTGGCCGGGTCGTCAGCCGCTTGGTGAAATGCGCATACGCGTATCCGGCGAGCAATGCCGACTGGAAAAACAGCAGACAGGTGGTCCAGACCGCCGGCGCGCCCCCGAACCATGGGAGGATGGCCTTGGCGATGAGCGGCTGTACCAGGAACAGGAGAAACGCGCTGAGCAGCGAGACCGCGGCGTAGGCGGACATGCGCCCAACAGTAGCAGGTCTACGGTGGTCCGGAAACTTGCACCGCGGTGAGGGTCCCTAGATGGATGTTTCCGGCAAGCGATACATCGAGGGTAAACGGCGCTCTTGATGAATCCCTCTTGCCGCTCAGGATGTATGCGTCGATCAGCGGCTCGGGCACCGCAGGCGAATCAGCGCTTCCCAGAAGAATGCCCGCGAACGACCCATCGGAATCCGAGATGGTCAGATTGGCACTGGTGTCCAACGGCCGTCCCGCCCACGTGCCGTAGACGAATCCGGCAAACCCGCCGGTCGAGACCGGGTCCCGGAACACGTTCCAGGTGATGTCGGTCGGACCCATCACGGTGCCGGTCGGACCCAACACGTTGCCGGTAATCCGGTAAACACCCTCTCGAGGATCGGTTTGGGGGGCAACCACCTTGAGCTGGTATTTCTGAACGAGTACGCTGCCAAATACCCCCACCCCGCCTGTGAGATGATTGATGAAGCCCCGGCCGGTGAGCGGATTGGTGCCCGATCGCACGAAATCGAAGTAATTGGTATCGGTCACCGCTGCGCTCAGCACGTAGTAGGCGCCAACCCGGAAAACGGTGCGTCCGTTACCATCGAACGGATCGACCAGGTCGCCGGGAACGGCCAAGCCCATCGAATCGGTGATGGTGCGATAGGTGACGAAGCCGCCCGCGCTCGGCCGGATGACTTCGACTTGCAGGCCCCGCGCCGAGATCGCGGTTACCGCGACCCGGATGGAATCGCGCGTGCGGTCGAGCAGCACTGAGCCAGCAGTGCCGAACGGAACCGGCGAGAGAGGAGTTCCACCGCTCACTTCCATCGCGGTCACGCCGGGCACGCGGGTGACTCCGGTCACTACTTCTCCCGCCGTCGTCTCCACCCGCAGAGCAACACGCATTCCGGGCTGCAGCCGGCAAACATTGGCCACGTATGGATCCCCGGAAAGTTCCGCTACCGGCGACGTGCAGTCTCCGGGGTCAAGCGCCTCAAGACGGACGCGCGCGTTGGCGACCCTGGTCTGGAATCCGTTCGATGAACGCTCCACGATGACCGACTGCCTCGTCTGGTTCGCCTGCAACACGCTGTGCACGACCAGGAATGGGTCGCCGTAAGGCGTCGTCACCGTCTCGGTGAGCTTGCAGCCCGCCAGGAAGAGGATTACGGCCGCCGGTCGGATCCCTCTTACCATGAAAAATCCACGCCGCCCGCGACCAGCACGGGAAGCTGGAAGGACGCGGTGCGCCGGGGCGGGTCGGAGTCGTCGAAGAAATAGGCGAACACGTTTCGCCGGTTATACGCGTTGACCACCTGAAGGTAGGGTTCCCACGCCATCCCCCACTTCCGGCCATGCCATCGCAAGCCCAGATCGAGCCGCGAGTACGGAGGAAACCGAGCGGAGTTGAGCGGCCCGGTCAGCGGCTCGGTATGGAAACCCCGGAACACCTCGTAGGTCGGGCTGAAATTTCGATGCTGCCACTGTCCTACGAGCGGGGTGTACGGCAGCGGCGAGCCATAGCCCCAGCGGACGCCCAGCACGCTGTGGAGCGGCCGCGGCGCTTCGATGACGAGGTTGATGGTGTGGCGGCGATCGTGTGCCGGGGGGAACACGATTCCCTCGGCGCGCCGGGTGGCGTGCACCAGACTGTAGGCCATCCAGCCCCGAACCTTTCCCACGTGGCGCCGGAACAGGACGTCCACGCCCCAAGAGTTTCCCTCGACCGGCAGGAACGCGCTTCCTGAATCGCGCAGCGAAAACGCCTGATTGGGGGTGATCAGATGGTCGAAGGTCTTCCGGTAGCCTTCGACTGAGACCTGGTCTCCACGCCCGAACCATCCTTCATACCCGATCACGAACTGGGTCGAGCCGGCGACTGGCACCGTGGGTCCGGCCCCGACCCAGAACTCGTAGATGCCCAGGGGGGCCTGCTGGTCCCGCTGCGACTGTATCACCTGGTGATAGCGGCCCACGGAACCCGTGAGGGCGTGATCCGAGGACAGGAAAAGCTTCAAGGCCGCTCGCGGGGCGAGCTTGGTGAACGAAGCCTGCCCCACGTGTTCGGCGCGGACTCCTCCCCGCAGCAGGAGAGCGTGACCCAGCCAGACTTGATCGTCCGCAAAAGCCGCCAGGAGCGTCGGCCGGTAGAGTCGATCGTAGAGCCCGCCGATCGGTCCCTGCCGGTCTTCTTCAGCGAATACACCCGCGAATCCGGGGTTGGTGAGAGTGTACGGGATGCGGTAGCGCTCCGCAGCCACGCCCAGCGCCATGCGGTGACCACTCACCGGAGGAGTGTGGTACGTCGTCTGGCTCGCCCAGAGCCGGGCGCGATTGTCGAAACGGAGGTAATCAGGCTTGACGTTGAAGCGGGTGAAGAACTCGGTCACCGAGAGTTGCTGTGCCAGTAGTCCCCGGCCGACCGGCTGACGCCAGTGAACCCCGGCGAGTTGGTTGCCCCAATCGAACCCCAGATCGACTGCAGGCCGGTCCCCTTCCGCCTTGATCAGGTTGAGCGCCAGTGCGTCCCGGCCCCAATAACCCGTGAGCGAAAGATCGCCCCCGCCTTTGTAGGGAAAGTCCACTTTGCCCACGAGGTCCGTGAAGTAGTAGGGAAGAATCTCTTTGCTGACGGTCTTTACGACCTGATCCACGTAGGTGCGGCGGGCGCTGAAGAGGACGGTGCCGGGCCGGCAGGTGCTTCCACCAGCAGCTTGCTCAAGAGAAGGGAGACACCGCCGCTCGCGTGAACCCGCTCGCTCGATCCGGGGCGGACCCGGATAGCCAACACGCTGCTCAACCGTCCACTGTATTCCGCGGGAAAGCCGCCGGTCAAAAAATCGGCTCGGTCAACGGCATTGATATCGAACGTGGTGAACAGGCCGGCCAGGTGTGATGGGTTGAAGACCGTTATGCCGTCGAGGAGGACCAGGTTCTGGTCACTTTCGCCGCCGCGCACGTTGTAGAGAATCGAGTAGTCGCTGCGCGCCACCGTACCGGGCAAAAGCTGGATAACCCGCATCACATCGGGCTCGAGCAGCCCCGGCGCCCGGGTGATGTCCCGGGGCGACAGGGTGACGATGCTGGGTTGGGCGAGAGTATCGAATCGGGCTCGTGCGGGCGACACCTCCGCTTCCACGCCTACCGGAGCCAGGCGCACGGCCTGGTTGCGGGCGAAGATGGTAACGCTGTCCCGATCGGGGGGGACCAGCGTGGTATCGGCGACCAGGCCGACCCGCCGGATCGCGAGGCGGACCGGACCGCGTGGCACCGGCAGGCTGAAACGGCCGGCGGAATCAGTCAGGGTCGAGGCCCCGCCGACGGTCCCGATCCACACTGCAACGAGAGCGGCGCTGTCGCCGGCCGAAAGGACCCGCCCCGCAATCTGGCGGCCCTCCTGGCCTTCGAGCCTGGAGGTGCCCGCGAATAGCGCGAGAACGAAAACTGCCTGGGCGGCGCGCACAGTGATTCTGTGAAGGCACCGCGGAGGTGAACGCTGCGAGGGGGGTACGAAAAGACGAGGAGGAGGCATGCCTCCTCCCTCTTGCTACCTGGTTTTCGGAGGCTCCGGAAAGCGCAGCAGGGTGCTGGGCAGGAACAGCGTGGGCTTCAGTTTCGGGTTGACGCTTCCCTCCATCCTCAGCAGGACGCGAGGCTCCGTCCGGTGCTCGAGCGGCACGCGCCGAAGCACGGTCTGACTGGCGTTGCGTGTGACCATCGGTATCTCCTGGCCAGCCTGGCGCCGGCGCGGTTCAGGTCCCTTGCCCTTACGTACGAATTAGACGCCTGAAAGGTTCAAAGGGTTGCAATGGACCGATGGCGAATGGCGAATGGTCCCGGTTAGATTTTTGCACCAGACAGACAGTTGTTTCACAACACACCAGGATCCGATTACATGTCGATTGCCGCCACTGACCTGAGACGCGGAATGGCCATCATTTTCCAGGGCGAGCCGTGCCGAGTGGTCGAGTTTCATCATCACACGCCGGGCAACCTGCGCGCGATGGTCCAGGCCAAGCTCCGCAAGCTGAAGAGCGGGGTCATGACCGAACACCGATTCCGGGCCAGCGATGCCGTCGATGTCGCCGATCTGGAAACTCACGAGTTGGAGTTCCTCTATCGGGCCGGAGATATCTACCACTTCATGAACTCGGAGAATTACGAGCAAATGGAGATGGATTCCCAAACGCTCGGCGACGACGCGAAGTGGATGGCCGAGGGCATGAAGATCGTCGCGGAATTCTTCGAGGGCCGTCCCATCGGTATTGAATTACCGAACGTGCTCACCTTCGAGGTCGTCCAGACCGATCCGGTCATGCGGAGCGCCACCAAAACCTCGTCCACCAAACCCGCCAAGCTGAACAATGGGGTCACGGTGAATGTCCCGGAATTCATCAAGACCGGGGAGAAGATCCGGGTCAATCCGCAGACGGGGGAGTATCTCGACAGAGCAAAATAGCAGCGTGAAGAGTGAAGCGTGTAGAGGGAAGAGTAAAACGCCCTGTCTTACGCTTCCCTCTTCACTCTCAACTCTTCACACTCGTTAGAAGGCGACGTACACCGCCGTCCCGCTCTCCCGCGCAAACGTCGCCGCCCACGCCAGGGCGTCACCCTTCTCCTGATCGGTCGCGGAACTTCCGACTTTGAGGGTCGGGCTCTCCGTGGGCGTCCGGATGGCACCCGATGCCGCGCACGTGACCCGGATGTCCATGGGGGTGAAGATCCCTAAGGTGACGGCCCCTACCACCCAATTGAGGAAGCTGTATTGAGTCTCGACTCGGGCCCACCGGCGTCCCGTGCAAAACTTGCTGCCGTCAACCTGCGCCGGTACCAGGCCCGCGATGAATGCCGGCTTCCATGCCTCATGGTAGACTTCGGTACTCGGCGGAAGATCGGTGGTAATGATCGTGTGGTAGCACCCCGTGACCACGGCTGCGGATCCGACCAGCGCCAGTGTTAGGCCGGCCCGACGCATAGACTCGCTCCACATGATTCCTCCTGTGCCAACTTGCGAGTTGTTGGCGGGATCGCGGCGGGAAGCCGCGTCTCGCGGGTGAGGCAAATACGCGGGCGGGGGGCGGGCTCGCAAGGGGGCAAGTACGCTCTTTTGGGGTATTTTGTACCGATGCCCGATACTCCTCTCCAACGGCTCCTTGCCGGCTACCCCTCGCTGTTGGTGGGATACTCCGGCGGGGTAGACTCGGCGCTTCTCGCGGTCGTGGCCCGCGGGGTTCTGGGCCGTGAGCGCTCGGTTGCGGCCATCGGGGTCAGCGCGTCCTTTGCCGAGGCGCAGCATCGGCAGGCGCGGGAGATCGCCCGTAGGTTCGATCTGAGCCTGCTCGAGGTGCCCACCGACGAACTGGAGGACCCAGGGTATGCCGCCAATCCGACGAACCGCTGCTACTTCTGCAAGCGAACGCTCTGGCGTCACTTGATGGAGCTCGCCGCGAAACTGGGAATGGCCGTGATCGCCGACGGCACCAATCTCGACGACCTGGGAGATCATCGCCCGGGTCGGGGGGCGGCTGCCGAAGCCGGTATTCACTCTCCGCTGCTGGAAGCCGGCTACACCAAGGACATGATCCGGAAGGAGGCCCGAGCCCTGGGTATTCCGGTGTGGGATGCGCCGGCTTCACCCTGCCTCTCGAGTCGGGTGTTGTATGGTCTCTCCATTACGCCGGAGCGGTTGCATCAGGTCGAAGAGGGGGAGGACTTGCTGCGCTCGATGGGAGTGCGCGGCGATCTGCGCCTGAGGCATCGTGGGCAGGAGGCCCGCATCGAGGTGGTTCCCAGCGAGTTTTCGGCCATCCGTCGTCACCGGCAGGAAATTGCGGAAGGTTTGCTGGCGCTGGGCTTCACCAGGATCACGCTGGATCTGAACGGTTATCGGCGGGGGAGTCTGCTTGCTGCCGAGGAACCGGCGTTGGAGCTTCTGGCCGAGCGCGCCTGACCGGCATGCGCCTGTTCATTGCCGTCAACTTCCCCGATGAGCTGCGCCGGGGCATCTGGACCGCGAGCGCGCCGCTCCGCGCGGCAGGGTTACCGGTTCGGTGGGTGGAAGAAACGGCATTACATCTCACGCTCAAGTTTCTGGGACCGACTGATCCGGGACGGATCGCCGACATCAAGGCTGCCCTGGAAGTGGCGACGCGGGAAACGCGACCCTTCACACTGCCGTTCGACGGGTTCGGGGCGTTTCCTTCAGTGGAACGACCGCGCGTCATCTGGGTAGGCTGCGAGGGGATTCCGCCGCTCGAGTTGATGCAGCATCGGCTGGAGCTCGAAATGGAGCGGCTCGGCTTCGAAATCGAGGGCAGGGCCTTTCATCCCCATCTCACGCTGGGACGGGTCCAGAGAGACGCACGGGCGGCACGGCTGCGACAGTTGCCGGCGCTGCTGGAGGGACTCGATTACGAGGCCGAGAGTCTGGTAGACTCGGTGGAGCTGATGGAGAGCACCCAAGGTCGGCAGGGCTCGGAATATCGGGCGGTCTATTCGGTCGCCCTCGGTAACCGGCAATGATCAGAGGTCGCATGTCGAAATCCACCTGGTTGTTTCTTGGATCGCTGGTCTGCGCGCTCCTGCCGCTCCGCGCCGCGGAAGCGCAGACCGTCGGTCGCGCATCGGCCGCCGCGCTGGTATCGGCTCGCGCCAAAGAGAACGCCATGCGCGAGGCCCAGGGGCCGCAGTCGGTCACGCTGACCGCGGACGAAATGGCCTCGTTGGTACTGGCCAATCTCGATCAGAACGCGCGCAAGTCGCTCGACTCCATCAGGGTCCGGCTGCTGCCGGGGCGCCTCGCGCTGGAAGCGATGATCGTGACCTCGCAGATCGGTACCGATATTCTGGGGCCGATGTCCTATATGCTCGATCCGCTCGAGCCACTCACCGTCGCGGGCCCGGCCCGGGCCAGTCGCGCGGGGCTGGTGACCTGGCAACCCGACAGCGTGGTCATCCGGTCGTTTGCCTTTCCCCAGGCGGCCATTCCCCGCCTGGTGAGCCGGCTCACCGGCAGCCAGGATGGTACCGTTCCCATCGCGGTTCCGCCCAGCGTACGACAGATCTTCATCACGCCGAGCGGCGTTACGTTCTCACGCCGGGCAGGCTGAATGGCCCGTCGCGTGCTGGTCGTGGACGACGAGAAAGGCGTCCGCGAAGCGCTGCGCCAGCTGTTGGAGTACGAAGGTATCGAAGTAAAGCTCGCCACCTCGGGGGCGGAGGCGATCGAGCTCTACGGCGAGTTCCACCCCCACTTGGTGTTGCTCGATGTGAAGATGGCGGGCATGGACGGATTGGAGACGCTGGCCAAGCTCCGCGAGTTGGACCCGCACGCCCAAATCGTGATGATTTCCGGCCACGGCACCATCCAGACCGCGGTCGAGGCCACCCAGCTCGGCGCGTACGACTTCCTGGAAAAACCCCTCGACACTGACCGTATCCTGCTCACGCTGCGCCACGCCTTCGAGCGGGTGGCCTTGTCTTCCGAAAACGAGCGCCTGCGGGCCACGGTCAACGACCGTTACGAAATCGTCGGCCAGAGCCCGGCCATCAAGGAGCTGCTGCGGATCACGGACAAGGTGGCTCCCACCGCGGCCCGGGTCCTGATTACCGGCGAGAACGGAGTCGGAAAGGAGCTCGTAGCCCGTGCCATTCACCGCCGCTCCCCGCGCGCCCAGCAGCCGTTCGTGGAAGTGAACTGTGCGGCAATCCCGGGCGAGCTGATCGAGAGCGAGTTGTTCGGACACATGAAGGGCTCCTTTACCGGTGCCTTTGCCGATCGTCCGGGCAAGTTCGAGCAGGCCGACGGCGGATCCCTCTTTCTCGACGAAGTAGCCGACATGAGCCTCTCGGCGCAGGCCAAGGTGCTGCGAGTGCTGCAGGAAGGGGTGGTGATGCGGATCGGCGGCACCAAACCGATCAAGGTGGACGTTCGCGTGATCGCGGCGACCAACAAGGCGCTGGAAGAGGAGATCGCGACCGGCCGCTTTCGCGAAGACCTGTTCTATCGGCTGAACGTCGTGCCGATCGATGTCCCGCCGCTCCGCCAGCGCCGCGAAGATATTCCCCTGCTGGTCGAGCGGTTCGCCGCGGAGTTCGCCAACGGGCCGGGCCTGGGCCGCAAGACGTTTCATCCTGACGCGTTGGCCGCGCTCGCCAGCCGTGATTGGCCCGGCAACGTCCGCGAGCTCCGCAACGCGGTCGAGCGACTCATGATTCTCTCTTCGACCGACACGGTGAGTGCCGCGGACGTGACCCGGCTGGGCGGAGCCGCCGCCAACCCTGCGGTCGGCGAGCTGGTGTACTGCGAGACCTTCGAGGCCTTCAAGCAACAGGCCGAGCGTGCATTCCTGGCGGCCAAGTTGGCGGAGAACGGGTGGAACGTGAGCGAGACGGCGCGCAAACTCGACATGCCGCGGAGTAATCTGTATAAGAAGATCGAGCGGTACGGGTTGGAGCGGGGGAGCTGAGTGCGGAGCGCGGAGGTCGGAGTGCGGAGTGAATGGCGGCGATGCAACAACTCCGCACTCCGCACTCCGCACTGCTTTAGCGGTAGATTACGCTCCCATGACTCCCCCTAAGGATCAGCCCCGCGATTGGGACAAGGAACTCGCCAAGGTCGACCGCCTGATTGCCGCTGGTGGTGAACCGGCCGCGGCCCCGGCCCGCGTCCCCGCCCCCACGGTTGCGGGACCCCGCCCGCGCGAAACGTTCTTCACCTGGATCCGGCTTTCTCTGGCATTAATCGTCGGGATCGGCATGACCCAGTGGCCCTATCTTCACGGCTGCGGCCTGCCGTTGTTCGCCTATTTGGGTGGCGTCGTCACCGTCATCGTCGCTTCGCTGTGGAGCATGATCTCGTCCTGGCGGTCGCGATCGGCCACCGCGCATTTCCTTTCCGTAGCCCTGCTGCTCTGGGGCTCGGCGCTGGGACTTCGGGAAGTGCTGCCGCGGGTGGGCTACGCCCGCCAGTCAGCCAACTGGTTCTGTGCCCAACCAGGCGAGAAGACCGTCACTCCACCCTGAGCACCTCGGATCAAACCGCATGGCCAAAACTTTTGGCAATTTCATCGCCGGCGAGTGGGCCGCTCCGGCGACCGGTGAGTATTTCGAAAACCGCAATCCTGCCCGGTGGAACGATCTCATCGGCCGGTTTCCCGATTCCGACGGGCGGGACGTGGCCCGTGCGGTCCGCTCGGCCGCCCGGGCGCAGCCCGGGTGGGCGGCCACGCCCGCGCCTGCCCGGGGGGACATCCTGCGGCGAGTGGGCGACCTGCTGACCGAAGGGAAGGAAGTCATCGCGCGCGCCATGACGCGCGAGATGGGCAAGGTCCTGACCGAGACGCGCGGCGATGTGCAGGAGGGAATCGATACCGCGTACTATGCGGCCAGCGAGGGGCGCCGGCTCTTCGGCCGCACCGTACCGTCCGAGCTGCGGGACAAGTGGGCCATGAGCTTCCGCCGCCCCATCGGGGTCGCCGGGCTGATCACCCCGTTCAACGTCCCGATGGCGATTCCCACGTGGAAAATGTTTCCCGCGCTGGTGTGCGGGAACCCGGTGATCCTGAAACCTGCCGAGGACACGCCGCACACCGCCACCCTCTTGGTGGAAACCCTTCTCGATGCGGGACTTCCCGCCGAAGTAATTCAGCTGGTCCACGGCCGCGGCGAAATCGTAGGTAAGGCCATCGTGGAACATCCCGGCATACCGGTGATCTCCTTCACCGGTTCGAGCGACACGGGCGCGCTGGTCGGGGCGACCGGGGGTCGGATGCACAAACGGGTCTCCCTCGAAATGGGCGGCAAGAATGCCCAGATCGTGATGAACGACGCCGACCTGGATCTCGCGCTCGAAGGCGTGCTCTGGGGGGCGTTCGGGACCACGGGGCAGCGGTGTACCGCGACGTCGCGCCTTATCCTCCAGCGAAAGATCCACGACCGTTTCCTGCGTATGGTATGCGATGCAGCCGAGCGCCTGCGGCTGGGCGAGGGCCTCGATACCAAGTCCGACGTGGGGCCCCTGATCCACCAAGCGGCGCGAGAAAAGATCGTGCGGTATGTGGAAGCGGGAAAGAAAGAAGGCGCCTCGCTCGAATCCGGCGGCGGCATTCCGCGCGGCGAGCGACTCTCCCGCGGCTGGTTCTTCCGCCCGACGGTGTTTGCCGGGGTGCGTCCCGGGTCCCGGCTCGAGCAGGAGGAGATCTTCGGACCGCTCCTCTCGGTGATCCGGGTGAACGACCTCGCCGAGGCCATTCGGGTCAACAACGACGTGCGCTATGGCCTGTCGAGTAGCCTGTACACCAGCAACCTGGCCGACGCTTTCCGCGCCATGAGAGAGCTGGATAACGGCATCACCTATCTCAACGCGCCCACCATTGGTGCCGAGGCGCACCTGCCCTTCGGGGGCGTCAAGCAGACGGGCAACGGCCACCGCGAGGGCGGCTGGCCGGTGTACGACTTCTTCAGCGAGACCAAAGTCGTGTACGTGGATTACTCGGGGAAGCTCCAGCGGGCCCAGATCGACACTGAAGAGTCATAAGGGTTGTAAGGGTTGCAAGGGTCATAAGGGTGAATACGTCGCAACCTTCTAACCCTTACAACCCTTTCAACCCTTCTGTGTCCCGCATTTTTTCGCCGCAACGCGCGTCATTTTGAGTACCCACCTTTCCGATCGTGTCGGCATTTTGCGTCATGCAGCGTCGGTCTGTTGCCGTCATTCTCTCCGCCGGAGGCGCGGAGCTCGATCTGCGGGCACTGGCGGACCTTCCCAGCGGCCGGTTGGTACGGGCGGAATTCGCGCGAAGCGAGCGAGCGGCGTGCGTCGCGGCCACGCTGGAGCATCAATGTCCGGTCGCCGAGTTGGTGTCGGCCCTGAGGCCATGGGCAGCCGGGCGGGGATGGTCCGTGACAGTTGCGCCCTTGAAAAGGCGTGAGTAACGTAATCTCCAGACTATGGCATATCCGCAACACCTCGAGTTCGATACCACGACGATGCTTGCAGCCGTTGCCCAGCAGTGGCGCGCGGTGAAACGCTGGCAGTATGGGCGGGGGCGGGGCGAGACAGTTTTGCGTGGCGTTCCGGTCGGACCGCCCGTTTAGCTTCTACCAGTCCGAGAGGGGAACCCGGCAACTCCAGGCGAACAGTCATATGACAACGCCTGAGTTGTCGCGTAACGATCAGGTTTCGGGCGCGAGGAGGAAACCGACGGTATGCGACTCAGCTCGGTCAGAAAAACCGCCTATGACGAAGGCTCGCTGGACCAGTACCTCCGGGAAATCAGCCAGTACCCGCTGATCACCCGGGAGGAAGAAGTGCGGCTGGCGCGCAAGATCCGGGAGAGCTGCGAGGAGTCGCTCGACAAACTGGTGCGCAGCAATCTCCGCTTCGTCGTTTCGGTCGCCAAGAAGTATCAGAATCAGGGCGTCAGCCTGTCGGACCTCATCAACGAAGGCAACCTCGGTCTCATCCGCGCCGCGCACAAGTTCGACGAGACCAAGGGCATCAAGTTCATCTCCTACGCGGTCTGGTGGATCCGGCAGGCCATTCTCCAGGCCCTGGCCGAACAGAGCCGTATCGTTCGGGTGCCCTTGAATCGCGCCGGCACGCTGCACCGCATTGGCAAACGCTCCTCGGCGCTGCTGCAGGAGCTCGGTCGCGAGCCCACGGTGCAGGAAATCGCCGAAGGGATGGACATCACCGAGGAGGAAGTGGCCAAGACCATCTCCATCTCGCAGAGCCACCTCTCCCTCGATGCGCCGCTCACTCCCGGCGAAGACAACAAGCTGCTGGACTACCTCCCCGACACCCAGAATCCCGGTCCCGACGACGAGACCTTCGAGCACGCGCTCACCGAATCCATCGA
>JACQVB010000096.1 GCA_016209985.1 Gemmatimonadota bacterium
CGATGAGGCCGAGCTGATCCTGTTCGTGGTGGACTCGAAGGATGGCGTGCATCCGGCAGACCAGGAAATGGCCGAGCTGCTACGGCGGCACCGGGACCGGGTGCTTCTCGTCGCCAACAAGGCGGACGATCTGCCCCACAACACCGCCTACCACGTGTTTCACGAGCTAGGCCTGGGCGAGCCGTTCCCGGTCTCGGCTGCGGTAGGAAAGAACAGCGGGGACCTGTTGGACCGGGTGGTGGAGCGTCTTTCGGAGACTGCGGGTGAGGGAGACCAGCAAGCCATCCAGGTGGCGGTAGTCGGCCGGCCGAACGTCGGGAAATCGAGCCTCATGAACAAGCTTCTGGGACAAGAACGGGCAGTGGTCGCGCCGGAGGCCGGGACCACGCGCGATGCGATCGACTCCCCGCTCACCTATCACGGCACGTCACTCAATTTCATCGATACCGCGGGCCTTCGAAAGCGATCCAAGGTCGAGGAGGACGTCGAGTTCTTTTCGACTCTGCGGACCGAGCGGGCCATCGAGCGGGCGGACGTATGCGTCCTGGTAGTGGACGCGGCCGACGGCATGCATACCCAGGACATCAAGATCGCGGAAGCCGCGTGGGATCGTGGGGCAGGGCTCGTAGTGGCGATCAACAAGTGGGACCTGATCGAAGAGAAGGAGTCGAATACCGCGGTCCGAGGGCAAAAGGAAATCACCGATCGAGCGCCTTTCCTCGAGGCGGCCCCGTTCCTGTATGTATCGGCCCTCACCGGCCAGCGGGTCCACAAGCTCCTGGACGCCATCATTGCGGTATCCGAGGCTCGGAAGCGGCGCGTCACCACGGCGGAGGTGAATCGCGTCCTCCGTGCGCTGGTGGACCGCAACCAGCCCCCCCAAACGCCCGCCGGGGAAGTAAAGCTGCTCTACGGTTCTCAGATCGCAGAGGCACCGCCGACGTTCGCACTAGTTTCCAACCGTCCTGAGGACATCAGCGAGACCTACCAGCGATATCTGGTCAACGGATTCCGGGCCGAGTGGGAATTCGCCGGAACCCCCCTCCGGATCAAGTTGCGCCGCAAGCGAGGCCGGTCCTAGCCCAGATCTCGTACGCGACGTTCCCCTTGCGGGATTAGTGCCTGCCGCACAACTTCTGTCCCTCTGTGCATTTAGGAATAGGCACCGGAAGTACTATATGAAGCCATGGCCGTCCTCCTGACCATGCTCGCAGCCTACGTCCTAGGCTCGATCCCCACGAGCTACCTGGTGGGTCGGCTGGTGGCGGGTATGGACCTGCGCCAGCACGGCAGCCGGAATCTGGGCGCCACCAACGTGTTTCGCGTTCTGGGTTGGAAATACGGGGTCCCGGTATTGCTGTTCGACGTCGGCAAGGGGCTCATCGCGGCCGTCTTCCTGGCACCTCTGGCCGGTAGCCAGCCGTGGATGCCTCTGGCCATCGGGAGTGCTGCGATCGTGGGTCACGTCTATACCGTGTTCCTGGGATTCCATGGGGGGAAAGGGGTTGCAACAGCCGCTGGGGTGCTTCTCGGAGTGGCGCCCCTCGCGGTCGGGATTTGCGCCGCTCTCTGGTCGTTACTGGTGTTAGCCACCGGCTACGTGTCGCTGGGATCCATCGCCGCCGCCATTGCCTTTCCCATCGTTACCCGCCTGCTCATGCCTGGCGCCGCGTACACCTTTGTCGCGGGCCTCGCGGTCGCGGGCCTGATTCTATACACCCATCGCACCAACATCCGGCGCCTGCTGAACGGCTCCGAGTCGCGGTTCGGCCACCGGCGGAAAGAGGGCTAGTGCGGATTGGTGTCGTGGGGGCGGGAAGCTGGGGCACGACCCTGAGCGACATGCTGGCCCGGGCGGGCCACGACGTGGTGTTATGGGCGCGCGAGCCGGAGGTGGTGGAGTCGATTCGGCGTCAGAGAGTCAACGAGATTTTCCTCCCCAAATCCCCACTCGATCCCCGCCTCGGTGTGGAGGGCGGGATCGGCGATGTGGTCCGGGGCCGTGACCTGCTCGTCATGGCCGCCCCATCCCACGCGATGCAGGCGGTTGCTGGCGACGTGGGCAAAGCACTGGGGCAAGAACGACCGCAAGTCGTCAATGTTGCCAAGGGACTCGAGCCCAAATCCCTGGCCGTCCTGAGCGACGTGCTGGAGGAAGCGCTTCCCGGCTGCCCGGTGTGCGCGCTGTCGGGTCCGAGCTTCGCCCAAGAGGTCTACCAGCGCCAACCGACAGCGGTGGTGGTGGCATCACGCGATGTCCGAATGGCCGAAGCGGTCCAGCAGGCTTTTGCCACCGACTACTTCAGGGTCTATACCAGCCGCGACGTGATCGGGGTCCAGCTCGGCGGCGCGCTGAAAAACGTAATCGCGATCGCCGCCGGCATCCTGGAAGGAATGGGCCTGGGGTATAACTCGCGGGCTGCCCTGATCACCCGCGGTCTGGCAGAAATGGCCCGCCTGGGCGAATTGCTGGGCGGCGAGGCCGTGACGTTCGCCGGATTGGCCGGCATGGGAGACCTGGTCCTCACGGCAACCGGGCCGCTCTCCCGCAACCGCTCCCTGGGCGTGGAGCTTGGACGGGGTCGGGGATTGGCAGAGATTCTGAGCGAGCGGAGGACCGTTGCCGAAGGTGTCACGACCGCTCAATCGGCCGTGGAGCTGGCCAAACGGGCAGGGGTGGAGCTGCCCATCGCGGCCGAAGTTGCCCGAATTCTCTTCGAAAACAAGACGCCTCGGCAGGCCATTCGGGACCTGATGGAACGAGAGCTCAAAGCAGAGCAGTGGCGATGACCGTCTCGCACCCGCTTCAGGAGTTTTTCTCCATCGGTGACGTGTGCCAGCTCACCGATCTCAAGCCACACGTGCTGCGCTACTGGGAAAGCCAGTTCCGCTTCCTGAACCCGGCCAAGAACCGCTCCGGTAACCGGGTGTATCAACGCCGAGAAATCGAGCTCATCATGCTCGTGAAGCACCTGCTGTACACTGAAAAGTTCACGATCGACGGCGCCCGCCAGCGAATCGAGCAGTACCGCCGCACCGGCGCCCTCAAGACCGAAGCCCGCCACGCGCTGGAGCGGGAGACTATCGAGAACCTGCGGTCCGCGCTCACCAGCATTCTGGACATTCTGGACGGTAAGAACCCCATTGAAGATCCTGGTCAGTAATGACGATGGCATCCTGGCGCATGGCTTGTCCGTCCTGGCGGAGGCCTGCCGCCGGGTGGCAGACGTCACGGTGGTCGTTCCCGATCGCGAGCAGAGCGGCGCCAGCCACTCGTTGACCCTGCATCGGCCAATCCGGGCGGAACGTACACCGGAGGGAGCCTACCAGGTGGACGGAACCCCCACTGACTGCGTCCTGCTGGCTTTGGGCGCGTTGCTCCCGGAGAAGCCGGCGTTCGTCTTTTCGGGCATCAACCACGGGCCCAACATGGGGGAGGACGTCTTGTACTCAGGGACGGTCGCCGCCGCCATGGAGGGGCTCTCCCTGGGTATTCCCGGCATCGCGATCTCGTTCGCTGGAAACCGGGTCGACCGCGAGGCCCACCTTTCCACCCATGTAAGCTGGTTGGAGGCACTGCTGTCGGCGATCGTCGCGGTCAAGGACTTCCCCAAGGAAACGCTGCTCAACATCAACCTCCCACCGATCCCGGGGGAGAACATCCGTGGCATCCGGGTGACGACGCTGGGTAAACGGGTCTTTTCGGAATCGATTACCGAGACCAAGGATCCATGGGGCCGCAAGATGTACTGGATCGGCGGGGGGCAGATCACCTGGTCCGGGGGCAGCGACTCGGACTTTCAGGCCGTAGCGGACGGATACATCTCGGTCACTCCACTCCACGTCGATCTGACCAACTACAAGCTTCTCGAAGAAGTTCGCTCGTGGCGGCTCGGCCGCTAGGCGACAGTTACGGGGGCTATCGCAGCCGGTTGGTCGAGCAACTGCGGCTTCAGGGCATCCGTGACCTGGCCGTCCTGAGGGCGGTGGGAGGGACCCCCCGGCACCTCTTTGTCCCGGCAGCGGTACGTCATCAAGCCTACGAGGACATCGCGCTGCCGATCGGGAGCGGACAAACGATCTCGCAGCCCAGCACCCAGGCTCGCTTCCTGGAAGCGTTGGCGCTCACTGGGACTGAACGAGCACTCGAGATCGGCACCGGCTCGGGATACCAGACCGCGCTTCTCTCGATGCTCGTGCGGGAAGTCGTTTCGGTCGAGCGAGTGCCAACCCTTGCCGCCGCCGCCCGGCAGGCTTTGGAAACGGCGGGCGTAACCAGGACATCGGTTGTGGTAGGGGATGGCTCCCTTGGGTGGAGCCCGTCCGCTCCTTACGATGCCATTGTCGTGGCAGCCGCCGGCCCCGACATCCCCAGCCCCCTGGTCGCCCAGCTAGCCGACGGCGGGCGCATGATCCTTCCGCTGGATCGCGACGGAAGCCAGGAGGTCTGGCGCGTAACGCGGCGGGGTGGCGAAGTTGTGCGCCAGCGAATGGGAGATGCCCGTTTCGTACCCCTCATCGGGAAATACGGCTTCGATCCCGGGAACCGCTAGCACAAAGGCTACTCCGTGATCGAGAGCATCATCAACTGGCTCATCGAAACCGTATTTCGCCTGGGCTACCCCGGGATCGTCGTGCTCATGGCTATCGAATCCTCGGTGTTCCCCCTGCCAAGCGAAATCGTCATTCCGCCTGCGGGGGTGCTCGTTGCCCAGGGCCGCATGAACGGGGTCCTGGTCGTCCTGGCGGGCACTGCTGGCAGTGTCATCGGAGCGATCGCCAATTACGCGCTGGCCGTCTGGCTCGGCCGGCCGCTGCTGCACCGGTACTCGCGCTACTTTCTGGTCCGGGAGGCTTCGCTCGACCGCGCCGAGGCCTTCTTCCGTCGCCACGGTGAGATCAGCACCTTCGTGGGGCGGCTGATTCCGGTCATCCGGCACCTGATATCGCTTCCGGCCGGAATATCCCGCATGCCGCTGCTGAAGTTCGGTCTCTATACCGGGATGGGAGCCGCCATTTGGTGCGCGGTCCTGACCTGGATTGGTTGGTATCTTGGACGGCGAGCGGAGGTATTGCGGAACGAAGACTTCCAGCGTTACAGCTCGCGGGCTGTGATGGTCATCCTCCCAGTGCTCGTGGTCGTGGTGGCCATTTATGTCTATTTCCAGCGCCGCAAGGCGAACCGCGGAGCTGACGAAAGCACCAGGCCGGCTTGACCGAGGACAGTTCGACGGTCCGATGGACCCTATCCGGCCGAGTACAGGGGGTCGGATTTCGTTGGTTCACGGCCCGCCGGGCTCATTCGCTCGATCTCGCTGGCTGGGTGGCCAACCTTCCGGATGGCCGGGTCGTGATCGTAGCAAAGGGGACCAAGGCGCATCTGCAAAGTCTTGAAGAAGCAATTCGCCGCGGGCCCAGTGGAGCCAATGTTGAAAGTGTGGAAAAGTCGGATATTCCACGTGACTTAGTGCCGGGTAACGCCTTTGAAATCAAATAGTTAGCGAGGCAAATTCCGTGTCCAGAAACGCCTTAGATAAGTTCTACGCCGCGATCAGAGACGTGCCTGACTTTCCCAAGCCTGGCATCCTTTTTCGTGATATCACGCCCATGCTGCTAGATGCCGCGCTCTTCAAGAAGGCGGTGCGCTCGATGGCCGAGCCGTTCAGGTCGGCCCGGGTGGACCGGGTGATGGCCATCGAATCTCGCGGATTCATACTCGGCGCGCCGGTGGCGCTCGCTCTGGGCGCGGCTCTCGTGCCTGCCCGGAAGCCAGGAAAGCTTCCGTGGAAGCGGCACCGAGTGGAGTACGAACTGGAATACGGAACGGACGCGATTGAAGTTCACGAGGACGCGATCGGGAAGGGGCATCGGGTCCTGATCGTGGATGACGTGCTGGCCACTGGAGGGACGGCCGCCGCCGCGGTGCGGGCCGTCCAAAAAGCCGGAGGTCGCCTGATCGGACTCAGCTTCCTGATCGAACTCTCGCTGCTCGATGGAAGGAAGCGGTTAGGGGACTCCAAGATCGCGAGCCTCCTCACTTATCCCAAGCCGGATTAGGGCTTAAGTTTCCAGTCCTTCCGAGCCGGGCCCCTGTAGCTCAGGTGGATAGAGCAGCGGTTTCCTAAACCGTTGGCCGCGTGTTCGAGTCACGCCAGGGGCATGTCGCCCGTTAGCGTGTCCCGGAAGTACACAGGAAGTTTCGTTTCGGAAGACGGTCTACTGATAGGGGAAACGTGGGCACCGCACAGGGTATCGAGAGTCTGGAAGTCAGACTGGTCGAGTGGGTCAAACAGAACCGCCGAGCCGCCATCATCGTGGGCGTGGTCATCGCGCTGGTAGCCGGCGGAGCGTGGTTTTGGTGGACCGCGCGGGAGCGACGTGAGACCTTCGCAGAACGGGCATTGGCCAGCGCCCGATCTTCGGCCGAAGCCGGAAACCTGCCGCTCGCCTCGAGCGATCTGGCCCGCCTGATCAGCACCTACAGCGGCACCCGGGCAGCACAGGAAGCGACGTTACTGCTTTCTCAGGTCAGGTTACTTCAGAATCAGGCCGCGCTGGCAGTGGGAGACCTGCGAAAGTTCGTTTCCTCGGGCCCTCGTAGCGAGTTTCGTGGTCCGGCCAACGGACTTCTCGGCGCCGCGCTCGAAGAAGCCAGCCAGCCAGGGGAGGCCGCGAAGGCCTACGAGGCGGCCGCAGCCGCAACGCCGTACCGGGGGGTGAAAGCCCAATACCTGGTCGACGCGGCTCGTACGTACGCGACGGCGGGGGATACCGCCAAGGCCGCGAGGATCTACGAGGAACTCGTCCGGGACTTCAAGGATCAGAGCAGCGCCGTCGAGGCCAAGGTCCGCTTGAGCGAAATCAGGCCAGCAGCCCTGAGACAGTCCTAGGAAAAGGCTCTCTGACATTCCGCATCAATGGAACATCATCGTGGCAGCTCAACTGCGTATAAGATATGTTATGTTAAGTTACTAAGTGGACTGCTGTGGATAAGTGGATGCTTTTTGCCCATCTCAAGGTCGAATCCCCTTCTATCTGACGAGTTTACGGAAACAAGCCCAAAGCGAGCATGTTGGTGGGTCAGCTCCCCAAGATGGCCCGAAATGCCAGCCGTCCCTCACCAAGCAATCTGACGTTGTAGAGTCCGCCAGAGCCATTGGAGTCCCGTGCTACCTCCAAGGCCCTGCCCGAACGGGTCGTAATCGGAATCGGCAGGGCCTGGGAACGCGTGGCCGCCAGGACCGTCGCCACGGCGACCGCACCGGTCCCACATGCGAGGGTCTCATCTTCCACCCCTCGTTCATAAGTCCGCATCGCCCAGCCATCCGGCGTGCAGCCCACGAAGTCGACGTTGGCACCGTCCGGGGCGAGCGCGGGGTCGTACCGGAGTTCCCGCCCGCGTCCGGGGACATCAACGGCCGTAAGGTTGGTTACCGCGATGACTAAATGCGGGACCCCCACTCGAACGAAATGGGCAGTCATCTCGTCCGCCATCAGCTCGATTGGGGGCTGGGATAGTCGCGAGACATCTCCAAGCGAGATTTCAGCCCGTTCTCCGGGTCCGGGGAGATAACGCCCGCGGATCAGCCCGGCATCGGTTTCCAGCACCAGCCCTTCAGCAGGCCCCAGCTCGATCCAGGACGCGAGCCTGGTAGCGCACAGGGACGCGTTCCCGCAAAGCTCGGCCCGGTGGCCATCGCGATTGAAGTAGTGCAAGCGGACCGCCAGGGCCGACGAACCAGGCTCAAGCATACAGAAACCGTCTGCGCCCACGCCCGTCTGGCGGGCGCAGATCTCCCGGATTCGGGTTGGGGTCCAGAATCCAGCAGGAGCGGATCGTCCATCGACGAAGACGAAGTCATTTCCGGACCCCGTCATCTTATAGACCACCACCCCGTTCGCCGCGGCTAAACCTTCCCGAATATCGACATCAGTCTCAGACGCCAGACCAGCCAGACGGCCTCCCGGACAATCTCCGGCGACATCTTGCTGCTGCCGTCGGTCCGGTCGGTGAACACGATGGGGATCTCGACGATTCGAAACTTTTTTCGCCATGTGCGGAAGCTCATCTCGATTTGAAAGGCATACCCGTTCGACTTGACCTCTTTGAGATCGATCGCCTCGAGCACCCGGCGGCGAAAACACTTGAAGCCGCCGGTCGCGTCCGAGACCTTCAGCCCCGTCACGACCCGGGCATAGATATTGGCAAGATAGCTCAGCAAGAGCCGCCCGATGGGCCAGTTCACCACGCTCGCCCGGCCGCCAAGATAGCGCGAGCCGAGCACCAGATCCGCGTCGCGGACGGCCGACAGGAAAACCGGGAGGTACTTGGGATCGTGAGAAAAATCGGCATCCATCTCGAAGATGTACTCATACCCGCGCTCCAGGGCCCACTGGAATCCAGCCCGATACGCGCGCCCCAGGCCTTGTTTTGCCGGCCGGTGCAACACATGAACCCGGTGATTCGCCGAACAGAGCTCGTCGGCGATTCGCCCGGTTCCGTCCGGTGAATTGTCATCGACTACCAGAACTTCCAGGCTCGCATCCTGGGCCAGAACCTGGGGGACCAGCTGCGGCAGGTTAGCGGACTCGTTGTACGTAGGGATGATTACCAGCGCCCGATCAGCCACGTACGGTCCCCCGCCGGTCCATCACCACGCCTGCCACGGCAACCAGCAGCGACAGCATGAGCCCGGCCACCGTAACGGCACGGCCACGTTCGTAGGAAGCGCTCCTGAAGGTCAGCTCCACGTCTCGGGCGCCTTCCGGCAGCTCCACCCCGATCAGTGAGAGATCCGCCCGGCCAACCGGCACTGCCTTGCCGGATACGGTCGCTCCCCATCCGGGATAGTAGTTCTCTGAAACAACCATCGCGGAGCCGGCCGGCGCCGGACCATCCAGGTCCAGAATGATGTGCCCTGCCTCGAACCGCCTTACCGAAACTTTGATCGCCAGGGGCGCCGGAACCTGCTTCAAGTCGGTTCGACCCTTCACGACCGCGGCGGTATCGAACAAGGCTACCGTCCGGGGATCGAAGTTCGGGTGGTACAGGGCCCCGAAAACCTGGTCGTCGTCGGCCTGGATGATGGCCGGGGTCATCCAGGCCAGCGGGTTGTCCCCCGGCAGGTCGTAGAGGTAGACGGTCGTTCCCGCGGCGTTGCGCACCGGGCCGACCGCCAGATGCAGCCCCTGCGACTCCAGATTCGGCGCATTGGTCAGCAAATACTTCACGTTGGCGAGCTGCCAGAACCTCGGGTGAAGCATGAGACGCTCGTCATCGGCTCCGAGTCTGCCGTAACGGGCGATGTGGTTGCCGTGATATCCCACGGCGTCGCGCACCTTGTGAACCATCAGAGCATCGCCCTGAAGAAACGGGTCGTGATAGGCAACCTGTGAAGAGCCGGTTACCAACGGCAGCACTCGCCCAGGTTCCGTCTGCTGCTTCATGTATTCGATGGTCGGGTCGGAGGCATAGAGGATCGCTGCTCGCGGAGAGAAGCCCCAGTACAGGCGTACGACACTCCATAAGTCGAGGATCACTACCGCTGCTACCAGAACCCCCACCATTGCTGGTCGCAACTTCTGTTGGTACCAAGCGTACCAGACTCCCGTTAGGACTCCCACAAAGAGCAGCGAGCGCAATGCTCCGAGCTTCACTGCCCCGGCATTCGCAACGAGCGCCGACTGGCGAAACTCTTGAACGAATGCCGACCCGATCCCAGTGAAGAATCCGGCTGCCGCCAAGACGGCCACCAGTGCGGCGGCGACCGCCCAGCCAACGAGATACCGAACCCGCAGCTCGCGCTCGACAAGACGCTCGAAGCCGATGGCCGCCAGGACCGCCACGCAAAACGTCACAAGGTAGAGGATCGTGCTGGGCGCTCGGAAGAACTTGGTGCCCGGGACAATTGCGTAAATCAGGCGATAGAAAGGAGTGAAGCCGCCCATCGCCCACAGCGTCGCAACGGCAAGCGTGCCAGTCCAGAACCAGACGAACTGTTTTC
Source organism: Gemmatimonadota bacterium (assembly GCA_016209985.1). Lineage (GTDB taxonomy): Bacteria > Gemmatimonadota > Gemmatimonadetes > Gemmatimonadales > GWC2-71-9 > SHZT01. The sequence goes on from JACQVB010000096.1 coordinate 10,005, forward strand.
CTGTGCGCGGGCCGCGTCCGGCAAAAGCCGCTCCGGCGAGCAACAGCACGGTCGCCCCGATGTAATCGCTGTGATGGTGAATGCCATTGCGACCCCAATACGCGGAAAGAATGCCGGAGAACTGCGGCAGATACGCGTTGATGAACTCCTCGGGTGGCATCGAATAGGATGTCGCGAGTTCATAGCTTGGCAGACCTCCTGCACGTGGGGACCAGGACACATACTCCATCACCGGCAGGTACTGAATGGCCCCAATTGCAAATCCGACAACCACCGCCCCTAACCCGTAGGCGAGGCGGCGGATTGCCGCGGCACGAGCCAACGGCTCTCCCGGCCACGGCCCAAAGCCTAGGTAAATCGCGAACGCGGCGCTGGCGAGCAGCATGTACTGCAAGAGCTGTGGGTGCGGGCTCAGGACGGCGAGCCCGATAACGATTCCCAGCGCGCCCCAGGTCCATGCCCTTCCGTATCGAACGCCCAGAACGAGCAGCCACAGTGTGAGCGGGAACAGCGCGCTGATGTACAGTTTGCCGTCGTGCCCCGGCGATACCAGACCGGCAATATTCCCGCTCATCATATAGGCGAGCCCGCCGATGAGAGCGGGGAAAAACCCGAGCCGACAGGCACGCAGAAACCCGAAAGTCATCAGTCCGGCAAGGAACACGTGAACGATGAATGACCACGTCATGGCGACATCGGTCGGCAGCAGGACGCGCAGCAAGAACGTGGGATAGAAGATGTCGCCGTGCATCGCTGCGATATACGGCATTCCGCCGAAGATGTACGGACTCCATTGAGGAAAACGATGCTGTTCCCGCAGCAGCTGCGCGGCAAATTCACGAACCGGATATCCACCGATGTACTGATCGCTCGGTGGGGTGACGAGAAATCCTCCACTGAGCGCCGGATACGCCAGGGTCATGGTGGCCAGGGCATACACGAGAGCTGCCCACGCGAAGGGGAAACGCGGATTCCAGGTCTGGTCGTCAGGAACTCGCATCGTTCTCTCTGAGTCGGAGGCGGTCGCCGGCCAACAGGAACAAGGTGCCCGGCAGGATTTCGAGCACTGTGAGCCAGAGTCGGGAGGAGAGCGCCAGGATCCAACCGTTGGGCTCGGTAGCAACCCCCGCGACGCCCAACGCGATCACCAGCATCGCCTCTCGCACTCCGAGCCCTCCCGGAGCGATCAGCGTCAAGTACCCCACCAGATATGACGCCGCATAGGCTGCAATGTAGTCGGCACTGTTCCCGTGGATGGCGCTCCCCAGGACCCCTACGGCAAACATCTGAAACGCCAGGCCATACAGGACCCATGCGACGGCCGTTCCCAGGAGCCCAAGGATTACGACGCCCGGCGTCAGCGATGTCGGAAGGGAGACCGCGCGCCCGGTGACCCCTTCGGCTCGGCGGGCGAGCCAGGAAATGATCGCCGGCGCGAAGAAGAGAGCGGCGACCGCCAGCACCACGAGTATGGCGGCAGCGGCCCGGCCCGACGGTGCGGCGACGTCCAGCACGCCCGCCCCCGTAGCGAATACCACCAGGCATCCGGAAACGATGTTGATGAGGTTGACCATGATCGACGAGCTGGTCGCCGCGATGGCGGAGACACCCTGCTGATGGGTCATCACTCCCATCGCGCTGATTTGCCAGATCTTGCCGGGTATGTAGCGTCCGAGGTTCGAGACGAACCAGATGCGGGCCGCCACCCACCCCGGAAGCCTCGCGTTCCACACTCCCAGCGTGAGACGCCAGGTCTGGATCAAGACTCCATAGGCCGCTAGCACCAGCAAGCACGAGCCGGCTACCAGACTCCAGCGAACATCGATGGCGCGGAGACTCTCACCCGCTTGGTGCCACTGCTTTACCAGCTCGCGGCCGGCATACCACACCACGGCGGTCCCGAACGCCACCTGGATGGCGATGACGAGCGGCTTCGGGAGCCTAGTCAAGCGCGGCGGCGTAGACATCGCGGTAGCGGAGTGCGGTCGCGGCTGGACTGAACGTGGCGAGCGCGTGCTGCCTCCCGATCTTGCCCAAGGATGCCCCCTGATCAGGACGGGAAAGCAGTTCATCGAGCGCGTCGGCCAGCAGCTCGGGGCGCCGCGGAGGGACCAATATCCCGGTCTCGCCCGGGATCACCACATCGGGAAGCCCGCCGGAGTCGAAGGCCACTACTGGTGTCTCCGTCAAGAGCGCTTCCACGGCCACCAAGCCAAGGCCTTCATCGATCGACGGCACGACGAGTGCCGTCACGCTACGGTAGAGGCGGCCCAGCTCCCCCTGCGCCAGAAGCGGGTGCCACCGGATTCTGGGAGATAGCCCCAGGGAGTCGACCAGGGCGCGGCATTGGGTTTCGTCGCTGCCGACCCCGACTACGATATCCAAGGTAGACTGATGCTTCATCAGGGCCAGCGCATGCAACAGGTAGGTAATGCCCTTCTGCTCATTCAGTTTCCCCACGAACAAGAGGCGGTCCCGCTCTCGAGTCCCGCCGGGTTGAAACAACTCGGTTACGACGGGCATGGGTGCCACGACCGGCTCGACGCCGGGCGCCAGCGCCGCGGTACCCTGCGCGAGCCAGCGCGAAACCGTCGTCACCCGCGCAGAGCGTCGGAGCACCCTCCGGGCGAGGGCGCGCGGCAGCGGGTGTTCCTGCGCCAGCCGCAAGTCGGAGCCGTGCAAGGTCGTGACGACCGGCAGCCGCGTGAAGACGCGCGACGCGACGGCCACCAAGCCGGCGGGAAACCACCAGTGGGCGTGAATCACCTGTGCATGAAAACGACGGGCTGCCGACACGGTCCTGCGCACATTTGCGGCGAGCATCATGGAGAGCGCCAAGCGGGCGCTCCAGGATGCCTGCACCTGATCTCGCATGGTCCCGGCATACGCGAGCGTTTGCCAGCGGCGAGGCGCATAGTTGAATCTCTCCACCAGGATCCCCTCGAACAGCTCACGCGAGGGAAGATCGTGCGCGGCCGGCGCAATTACCTGCACGTTTATCCCGAGGTCCCGTAACGCCACGGCAAGCCGTAACACGAACGACCCGACCGGGTCGGTGGCATAGCGGGGAAAGGAATGGGCCAGAAAAAGAACGTTCAAGACGGTGACCGCACCGGTTCGCAGGCCCGGCCAGAGGGGTCTTCCAGCCGGTGCGCCTGCCCCTCCCCCGATTCGCTCACGGCCTGGACCGTTCCGTCGGCGGCGAGTGCCTGCGCCCGCACCCGGCGCCGGCTCGTCCGCCAATCCACGATCTCGGACAGCGAACCGAGGAACGGCTCCTCAGCCACGATTCCGCTCACCAGCCGCTCAAAGGCTCCGGTGGACCCGGGAAACCCCGTGGCAGGGTAGACATTGGGGTGCCAGACGCCGACCCAGACTCCCTCTACCGCCCGGCACCGACCGGCCAGGTCCAGTCCTTCGTCCACCCAGGCGCGGGGGTCCTCTATCGCCTGGTACTTGCTCAACGCGCGATCCATCCAGCAGAACGGACCCTCTTCGATCTCGAGCGCCGCGTCATCCGCCGCGTTCCATACCGGCGTCACGTCGGCCACGCCGAGACGGAAACCGTTACGGTCCGAAAAGCCCAGCGTGGAGTCGTACCGGAAGCCCGCGGCGCGCATTCGCGCATGAGTCAAGCCGGGACGCATTCGCAGGAAATGCTGCCGCACGCCCCGGGTTTCCGATCCCATCAGCCGGTCGAGTCGTTGGCGCTGGCGCCCGAACGCACTGTCGGCTTCAGCGGTAACGAAGCTTCCGTGCAAAGCGATTTCGCAGCGGTAGTCGACCAGGACCCGGAGAATTCGCCGCACGGCTCGTGATTCAGGCCGGTATGTCACGTCGCCGGCGAGAATCGACGCGAGGGTCGGCGTCTCGCACAGTAAGAACCAGGTCGAGGGCACCTCCCGCCCCGCTTCCGATTGCAGCACCGCCTGCACGCCCCTCCAGACCGGATCGCGACCGATCGAGCCTAACCCGGCGGCCAAGGCCTGTCCGGCGCGCGCGAATTCTCGCTTCCTGGCCAGCTCGACCAGCCGCACACCGGCCGCGAGCGGCCACCAGGCTACCAGATCGAGGTCGTGGGTAAACGCCGCGGCCCAGCGGCGTCCGCCGGGCCAGGGCGCGACCAGACGACGCGGGCGACGGCCCGCCACCGCGCAGGCGGCATCGCGAAGCGCCAGGGCCGCCTGTGAGATGATCGGCTCCTTTTCCAACCCGGCGGCAACGAGCACGTTCGCGGACGGCGGCACCCGACCGTGCCGGTCACGCCCGCTGGAGCGTTGCTCGGCTACGGCGCCCACCACCCCGCCCGCCAGGGCGAGCACGGTGCGTGGAATCGTCACGACGCCGTCGGATCGATCCAGGTACCAGCCGTGCGCCAGGCAATCGCGCAGTTCCGGAGCAACGGGGCCGCGATCGCTCACCGCGAGCTTCACCACCGGGTGATCGAATTGCGGATTCACCGGCAGCAGACGAGAGAAGTCCACGAGCCGATCAAGTCCGAACCGCTCGATGCCGGCCCATTTCGTGGTGTCGGGGAGTTGAATCATGGGGCGCCGCACAATATACGCGCCTTTGCGGTTATCTTCCGACGAGCCCGCCACGGACCCACGCGATGACCAAGTCCCTGCTGCCGAAGAGTCGGATGCCCTGGGGCCACTTGGCCGTCTTCGGCTGGCTTCCCAGTCCGCTCAAGGTGCTCGCCTACCGCCTCTTGCTGGGATACCGGATCGGGAAACGGGTGCGGATCGGCTTTGGCGGTGTCGTCGTGGGGCGCTCGGTCGAGCTGGGCGATGATGTCGAAATCGGCCTGCTCGCCGTCGTTCAGGGGCGGACGATTCGCATCGGACGCCACTCGAGCATCGGCCTGATGAGTTATGTCTCCTGCGAGGCCATTGAGATCGGCGAGGACGCGAAGATCCGGGAGCAGGTATGGATCGGCGGCCCGCAGCTTCCCGAATCACGGTTCACCCTCGGAAGTCGCACCATCATTCTGCAGCTTACCTCCATCAATCCGACCAAGCCGGTCGCGATCGGCGATGATACCGGGATTGGCGGGCATTGTCTGATTTTCACTCATGGCGTCTGGGCCAACGCGCTGGATGGATATCCGGTCACCTATCAGCCGGTCACCTTGGGGAAAAGTGTGTGGCTTCCGTGGCGGGTGTTCGTGATGCCCGGATCATCCATTGGCGACGGAACCGTGATCGGCGCCAATTCGCTGGTTTCGGGCCAAATCCCTGCCAACAGTCTCGCGGTGGGATCGCCTGCCAAGGTCATCAGGTCGGCACCTGATTTCCCGCGTGCCCTGAGCCAGGAAGACCGAGCAACGCTGGTTCGCGACATCATCGCGGAATTCGACCGTTACGTCAGCTACCACGACGCAACCGTCGCCGTCGACGGGGCCTGGCGGAGGTATCGATACGGCGGCCGCGACTACCGGCTGTATTGGCGGACGGCGTCGGGCGCGGCTCCCACGGTCACCTCCGGTGATACGGTGCTCACCGAAGCGGCGCTATCCGAGGCTGACAGGTCGAATTACCGCGCTCGCCGGGTCTACTGGCTGGATCTGGGAGGTCGAAGCAGGAGCCTCGAGGGTTCGCCACTCACCGAAGAGCTGGCCCAGTTCCTGGGACGGTACGGAATCCGGTTGGCCCGCGACGCGTCCTGAGAACGGCTAGAGCTTGCTCCCCCGCTCCAAATGATCGGTGAGGCGTTCTACGGCCCGCGCCAGGGACCGGGTTTCTTCCCGCGCTCCTGCAACCATCTCTCCCACGAATCCGAATCCGAAGAGCGCGATACCTGACAGTACCAGAACGATGACGAGGTAGAGCAGCGGACGGAGGCCGATCCCGAATCCGAATCGCAGGATGATCGCGACGACGCCGGCCAGGAACCCGAGCGCAAAGAGAATGCCGCCGGACAGCCCGAAGAACAGCATCGGCTTGCGGCCAAAACGCAGTTGGAACCACACCGAAACGAGATCCAGCACGCCCACCGGAATACGGCCGATCCCGAATTTGGACTTTCCCGCCCGGCGCGGCTGGAGCGTCACCGGCCGTTCAGCCAGCCGGAAGCCGTCAGCCGCGGCGATCACGACCATGAACCGGTGCCAGTCGGGACGGGCCGGCACCGCATCCATGACCTCGCGGCGGTAGGCCTTCACCGCGTTCAGGTCGGTGACCCGCACGCCGAACAACCGCTGGCACAGCCAGTTGTAGATGCCGGAGACGAACCGCTTATCGTAGGCGCCCTGTTTGGCCCCGGTGACGATGTCGGCCTCGTGGCTCTGGATCGGCTCGACCAGGCGGGGGATCTCGGCGGGCAGGAACTGGAGGTCGGCCGGATAAAACACGAAGATGCGACCCCGGGCCACGTCGGCCGCCGAGCGCAGCGCGTCGGCGATTCCCCGCTGCCCGCGATGGGTTACCACCTGGAGGAAGCCGTTTCCCGCCGCCAGGCGCTCGAGCACGTCGCCGGTGGAATCTTCGCTTCCGTCATTGACGATGATGACTTCGCAGCTGTACGGGAGGGGCGCCAGGGCATCCCGGCACTGTTTGACGAACTCCTCGAGATTTTCCGCCTCATCCTTTGCCGGGACCAACACGCTCACATCGACTTCGCCGTTTCGCGCGGCGAGGCTCATACTCGCTTCCGCATGCGTGCGGGAAGGATGCCCAGCTGATCGCGATACTTGGCGACCGTCCGCCGCGCGATCTGGATGCCCTTGGCCTTGAGCGCCGCAACGATCTCCGAATCGGTCAACGGAGTGCCCACGCTCTCATCGCCAACCAGTTTGGCGATCTGCGCCTTGACGGCACGCGCGCTCGCGTCCTCGCCGGTCGTGGTCCCGAGGCTGCTGGAGAAGAAGAACTTGAGCGGCAGCACCCCGCGAGGCGTCTGGACGTACTTCTGATTGGTCACGCGGCTCACGGTGGACTCGTGCATGTGGATCACGTCCGCCACTTCGCGCAGGGTGAGCGGCTTCAGATACTCCACGCCCTTGTCGAAGAACTCCCGCTGCCGGTCCACGATGAAGTTCATCACCTTGAGCATGGTCTGCCGGCGCTGCTCGATCGCCTGGATCAGCCAGCTCGCGCTGTTGAGCTTCTGGGTCACGAAGTCGCGGTTTTCACCGACGAACTTCTTCTTGTCGCCCGCCAGTTCCTGGTAGACCTTGCTGATCCGCAGCCGGGGCATCGCCGTGTCGTTCAGGAATACCCGGTATTCGCCGTCGATTTTCTGCACCACCAGGTCCGGCATGACATACGCGTCATCGGTGGGCAGGAAGCGAAGGCCGGGCTTGGGATCGAGCTTCGCCAACTGATCGGCGGCGTCCTGCACCGCCTTGGGATCCAGCCCGTAGCGCCGGGCCAACTCACTCCAGCGGTGCGCGATCAGATCATCGAAGGCCTCGTGGACCAGCCGGTAGGTGAGCGTTTCCTGCTGATTGGCATCCAGGAGTTGCAGCAGGAGGCATTCCCGCAGGTCCCGGGCGCCGATTCCCGGGGGATCGAGCTGCTGGATCACCCGCAGCATCTCTTCGGCTTCGGCCACCGTGAACAGCGGGACCTCAGCGAAAGGCTTTGCCGCGGGCCCGTCCGCATCCGGTTCGCTTTCCGCTAGCTCGGGCCCCTCGCGGTGCGCTTCGACGACCTTGTTCACACCATCGACGATCTCTTCGAGCGTCGCGTGCAAGTAACCGTCCTCACCGATGTTCCCGATGAATTCTTCGGCCAGCAGGCGTTGCCGGTCGGTGAGATCGAGCATCTGCAGCTGATCGCGGAGGTAATCATCGAGGCCGGTGGCCTGCACCCGCACGCGCTCGGAAAACTCGCTCTCCTCGAACTCGCCGCGGGAGGCACCCACCTGGAAGCCGTCGAGAATGATCTTTTCCCAGTCCGCTTCGGCCTGCTCGTCGTTCTCGGTGGCCTCCTGCTTTTCGGTCTTCGCATCGGGACCGGCCTCCTCCTCGTCCGGCTCCAGCATTTCGAGGAAGGGATTCGTTTCCAGCTCGGTCTTCAGATGCTGCTGGAGATCGAGCAACGGCATGTAGAGGAGGTCCATCGCCTGGTACAGGCGAGGGTTCATCCGCAGGTCCTGCCGGAGAACGGTGCTCTGCTGGAGCGAGGTCTTCATGCGGCGGCCCCCAGTCGCTGGCGGAGGCGCGTCGTCAGGGTCGGTCCGAGATAGAGGTCGGCTACCCGGTCGTCGAACACGAGGTCGCGAACCGAGCCGGCCACCTGGACCCGCCCTTCGAAGAGGATGTAGGCGCGATCGACGATATCGAGAGTCTGTTCCACGTTATGATCGGTAATCAGCACGCCGATTCCACGACGGCGGAGCGACGCGACAATGGTCTGAATGTCATGCACGGCGATCGGGTCCACGCCCGCGAACGGCTCGTCCAGCAGCATGAAGCGCGGCTCGGTCACCAATGCCCGCGTGATTTCGAGCCGGCGGCGCTCCCCTCCCGACAGTTGGTATGCGGGAGTGCGCCGCAGATGCTTGATCGACAGCTCGTCGAGCAGCGTCTCGAGACGCTCTCGCCGCCGCTGCTCGGATAACTTCTGCGTCTCCAGTATCGCCAGAACGTTCTCCTCCACCGTCAGCTTCCGAAAGACCGAAGGCTCCTGAGAAAGGTAGCCGATTCCGCACCGGGCACGCCGGTACATGGGAAGCGACGAGATGTCGCGGCCATCCAGAAAGATGCGGCCTTCATCCGGCCGGACCAGCCCTACAATCATGTAGAAGGTGGTCGTCTTTCCTGCGCCGTTGGGCCCCAGCAGCCCCACGATCTCTCCCTGCCGCAACTCCAGGTTTACCGCGTCCACGACCCGGCGACGTCGGTACACTTTCGTAAGCGCTTCACCCGATAGCACCGAACCGGCCGCCGCGGGAGGAGCGCCAGGCGTCTCCGCCTGCTCGAGAGCCGCATGAGCCAGCCCCAGAAGGACCGCTCTCGCTCCGGCGGGATCAGCGGCCACGGTGCCCCACAGGTCCGGCTGCAAGCGGATCGGGGTGTCGTTATCGAGCGGCGTATGGAACGGCTCGAGTACCCCGGCCGTGACCAACCGAGGCAGCACCGACCCTTCAAGATGCCGCCGGACCTCGTCGACCGATAGCTGCCCACTCTGACTACCGTCACCCCACTCCCGTTGATAGAGACTGAGATGATCTTCCCGATAGGCAACGGCGACCGCGCCGAAAGTCGTTGCGCCTTCCGCATTCAGGGTCGGAAGGAGTGCGGCGACGCCGAGCGGGAGCGATGGATCGCTCCCCTCGAGCAGTTGACGGAGGCGCTCGCTCATGCGCGTCCCGGCGACGGAGGCGGAGACGGCGGTGACGGCGTACGCGTACTGTCGGCGCGGGGAGGGACGGCCGTTGCCGGCTCGAGATACACCCCATCGCTGGCACCGACGACATCGACCCGATCCAGGCCGAGTGCGGTGAACCGCGCGGCGATCTGGAGGCCGCGGGAGTAGCTGATACCGGGCGGACCGTTCGGTTGTTTGGGATCGGTGACGTGATAGAACGCGCGCGCGTTTCCCCGGGCCGAGAGCTGTGAGAGAATTCGCTGCCCGAGAGCGGTCGTGTCGAACTTCGCGACCAGCGTGTCACCCTCCATCCAATCCGACTCGACCCGCAGGGAATCGCTCTTGGAAGTGGCATGGGCGTGCCGGAACGCGCGCAATTGCGTAAGACGCTGCTTGGGGGAGTCGATCGCCAGCGAATCGGCGAGGATGTTGTAGGTGACAGATACGGCGCGGGCGCGGGTGGAATCCGACCAGGCACGGCCGCCCTGGATGCGGCGATCGGCAATGTCGAACTCCACCGTGTCCGCCAGCAGGCGCCACTCGTCGCTGACGGCCTCGGCCCTGCCCCGGGCCTGCACCCAGGTGAGCTGCCGATCCTGCATACGGTACTGAATGGTGCGGCCGCTCAACTGGTATTTCGCGTCGCCGTGACCCTCCACCTGCGCGTGGTCGAGGAGCTCGCCCCGCCCGGCATCCACGTCCAGGCTGGCACTGTCTGCCCGGGCGGAAAAGTCGCTGCGGTCGATGGTCACCGCCCCGGCGGCCCAGGCGCGGCTGTTGCCTCGCAAACGGATGCGTTCGCCGCGGATAAGGTAGGGCTCCGCACCGGCAGTATCGCTCTGCCCGTGATATTCGACAGTGGGACGATTGGTAGCGTAGAGATCGGCCGTGTCCCGCAAGGCCGCGATGCGACGCCGGTAGGTCAGATTCGGCCCGGTGAGCCTCGACCCGGTCACCCGGTTGACCAGCGACACCTCCCCATACGCCTCGAGACGCTCATCATGAAGGAAGTAGGACGCACGATTGGCGTTCAGAACGACCGATGAGTCGGTGAAATTCACTCGGCCGACGAAATCCACCCGATCGAGCTCCTGATACCACGCCACGCTGTCCGATTGCATGTTGGTGGATTCATCCTTGCAGTGACCCACGACCCCGCCACTCCCGAACAGGTGAATCACTCCCGGCCGGACTTCCGTCTGACGTCCTTGCCTGCCGGCTTCGTCGAGCACCACGACACAGGTGCGCGGCTGCTGGGCGAGCAGTGGAGGCGTCAACAGGACAGCTGCAATGCAGAACAGGTGCCAGGGGTCGGCGACCCGGGGCCAGCAGCCCTCCCACCTGATACCGTGCAGCCCACTCCCGGTCATCCGCCCAGCTCCACCTTGCCCAGCGTGCCGCGTTTCGGCCGCTGCGTCACCACATCCTTGAAATCCGGATCCGAAACGAATCCCTCGCCCTCGAGGTGCCGCTCCGGCGAGTCGAATACGAAGGCTTCGGGACCAATGATCTTCCCGGTGTCCCGATTATAGGAGAGTACCCCTGTGTTCAGGCGGCGCCGGTCCGGTGTGACGGCGACGACATGCCCCCGCGCTTCCATGTTACCGGTCCGCCACTCGTAGATACCTCCATCTGCCGTCAAGGTCGATGTTTCTTTTCCTTCCGGAGAATAGAACGTCACCGTGATATGCCGCATGGTGGCCTTTTGTGACGATTGGTAGAAATACGCGGTGTCAGCCGCGACCCGAGTCCGCAGGACGCCATCCATCGTCAACTGGTGCTTGAGCCCGAACACGACCTGGTCGGCGGTATCGCCTACGGTCGCAGCGGTCGGCGGCCGTTCCGGTCCCGAGCAGCCGGCCGCCACCGCGGCGAACCCGAATACCGCAAGCGCGGTCAGCCTAGCGAACACGACTATGCCGTGGCGCCGGGTCGCCGCGTTCGGTCAAGTAGCCCTGCACCGCTTGTTCCCACTGGCCCCGCGCGCGCAGCAGGACCTCGGCCAGCTCCCGTACGGCTCCTGCCCCTCCGGGCGCCTTGGTAGTGATTCGACAGACGGCTCTGACCTCCGCGACGGCGGTCGAGACGGCGACCGCAAGACCGACGCGGCGGAGCAGCGGAAGATCGGCGAGATCGTCGCCCATGTAGGCCACGTCTTCCATGCGGGCGCCGAACCGGATCAGGGTGCCCTCGAAGGCCGGCAGGTTGCGCGACTGGGCGTCCTCGATGACTTCGTCTACTCCGAGAGCGGCCATTCGCAACCGGGTGGCTTCGGACTGTCGCCCGCTGATCGCCACGACCTTGATCCCGGCCGCGCGGAGCAGCACGACACCGAGTCCATCCTGCACGGCGAAGCGTTTCATCTCTACCGGCTCGCCATTCCAGGCGCCGAAGTACACGGCGCCATCCGTCATCACGCCGTCCACATCGAAGGCAACTACCTGGATGCGGCGGGCGAGGACCGGCTCAAGCATGGACCGGTCCCCTGATGCGGGAGCGGACTTCGAGGGCCCGCTCGATGAGCGGTTCGAGGTCCGCCAGAGGCCACATCGTGCCACCATCACTGGGCGCCGAGGCAGGATCCGGATGCACCTCGAGAAAGAACCCGTCGGCTCCGGCGGCCGCAGCGGCCAGCAGTAGCGCCGGAACGAATTCCCTGGCGCCGGCGCTGGTTCCGCCGGGTCCCCGACCTGATTGCTGCACGGCATGGGTCGCGTCGAACAGGACCGGAACCTGAGTTTCGGCGCGGATGCGCAAGAAGTTCCGCATATCGACGACCAGGTCACCATAGCCGAAAAACGTCCCTCGCTCGGTCACTGCCACGTCAGCTCCTCCCGCGTTGCGGACCTTCTCCACCGCTCCGGACATGTCGGCCGCTGCCATGGATTGCCCTTTCTTGATGTTCACTGCCCTGCCGGATTGTCCGGCGGCCGTGAGGAGATCGGTCTGCCGGGAGAGCAATGCGGGAATCTGCAGCGCATCAACGACCGCGGCGACGGCGGGAACCTGCGACGACTCGTGCACATCGGTGAGGACCGGCAGTCCGGTCTGGGAACGCACCGCCGCGAGGGCGGCGAGCCCCCGCTCCATCCCCAGCCCGCGAGGCGAGCCGGGCCGGGCGCGGTTGGCTTTGTCGAAGCTGCCCTTGTAGACCACTTTGAGCGCGAGGCGCTCGCCGAGACCGGCGAGAGTCTCCGCAATGGCCAGATTGATTTCGTCTCGCTCCAGCGCACAGGGCCCGGCGACGAGCACCGGAGCGGACGACCAGAAGCCGGCCACGTTACCCGCGCGACGCCGCCAGCGTCTCCAAAACTACCGGTGCGGAACCGGCCGCTTTCCGCTGGTGGATCAAGGCGGCGCCGATGAAACTCGCGAACAGCGGGTGCGGCCGCGTCGGCCGCGACCGCAGCTCGGGATGGAACTGGCATCCCACGTACCAGGGATGCTCGGGCAACTCGATCATCTCCACCAGGGAACCGTCCGGCGAGAGTCCGGTGCATCGCAAGCCGTACTCCGCGAGCAGGTCGCGATAGCTGTTGTTGACCTCATAGCGATGCCGGTGCCGCTCGCTCACCTCGTCGGCACCGTAGATCTGAGCGACGCGCGAGCCATGGCGCAGTTTGCACGGATAGGCGCCCAGCCGCATGGTCCCGCCCAGGTCCTGTACCTCCCTTTGGGAATTCATCAGCGAGATGACCGGATTGGCGCACTCGGCTTCGAACTCGGAAGAGTTCGTCGCCGGCAGCCCGCAGACGTTGCGCGCATACTCGATGATCGCCACCTGGAGCCCGAGGCAGATCCCGAAGAACGGCAGCCGGTTCTCTCGCGCCCAGCGGATCGCCTCCACCATGCCGTCCACCCCCCGCACGCCGAACCCGCCCGGCACCAGCAAAGCGTCGACCCCGGCGAGCAGGCTGCCGGCCGTCGGCTGATCGGTGAACAAATCGCTGGCGATCCACTCGAGCTCTACGCCCGCATCGTTGGCGATGCCCCCATGAATCAGTGCTTCCCGAATGGAGGTATACGAATCGGTGAGATCGGTGTACTTGCCCACCACCCCGATCTTGACGCTGCCGGCCGGTTCCAGGACCCGCTTCACCATGGCGCCCCACTGCCGCAGGTCCGGGTCCTTGGTGTAATCGAGACCCAGGCGGCGGCAGACCTCGCGATCCAGCCCTTGATCGTGCAGCAGCAGCGGAACCTGGTAGGTCGTGGGTACGTTGCGAGCTTCGATGACGCAGCCGAAATCGACGTTGCAGAACAGCGCGATCTTCCGCTTGATGGATTCGGACAGCGGCTGCTCGGAACGACACACGAGGAGGTCGGGCTGAATTCCGATCTCCATCAGCTCACGCACCGAGTGCTGGGTCGGCTTGGTCTTGAGCTCGCCGGTGGCCCCGATGAACGGCACCAGCGTTACGTGGACGAACAACGCGTTGTCGCGACCGACTTCCTGGCGGAACTGGCGGATCGCTTCGAGAAACGGCAGCGACTCGATGTCGCCGACCGTGCCGCCGATTTCCGTGATCACCACGTCGTGGTCGGGAGCCAGCCGGCGAATGGCGGCCTTGATCTCGTCGGTGATGTGGGGAATGACCTGAACGGTGCTGCCGAGGTACTCGCCACGCCGCTCCTTGGTGATGACCGACAGGTAGATGCGGCCGGTGGTCACGTTGTTCACCTGCGAGAGTGAACGATCGATGAACCGCTCGTAGTGGCCCAGGTCGAGGTCGGTTTCCGCTCCATCATCGGTCACGTAGACTTCTCCGTGCTGAAACGGCGACATCGTCCCGGGATCGACGTTGATGTATGGATCGAATTTCTGAATGGTCACCTTGAGCCCGCGCTCGACCAACAGCCGGCCGATCGACGCGGCGGTGATCCCCTTGCCGAGGGAGGAAACGACCCCTCCCGTGACGAAGATATATTTCGTGCTCATGCGTTGACCTCTCGTGCCTCGGCGTTTGCCAGATCGTCTTCCGTGTCGATGCCGGCTGGGGCTTCTTCATGAAGCAACGCCACGCCGATTCGTGTTCCGTACTTGAGCGGACGCAGTTGTTCCAGTCTCTCGACGTTTTCCTCCGCCACCGGCTGGGACCGGACCCATGCGAACAGGGCTGGGCGGGTGTAGGCGTAGATCCCCAGATGCTGGAGATACGCAGTCGAAGCCCCCTTCCCTGCGGGCAAGGGGGCTCGGGAGAACGCCACCGCATGTCCCGTTTCATCGACCGCCACCTTGACGCGGTGGGGGTCACCAGCCTTTTCCGGCGGAAGCGGCGCGGCGGCTGTCCCGATCGGGTCGCCAGCAACCACTCGGCCGAGCGCGCCGCGAACGGCTTCCGGGGGAAGGAACGGCTCGTCCCCCTGAACATTGAGCACCACGTCCACCTCGCGGTATTGCGGGCGGCTCACCACCTCGGCCACTCGCGCCGTCCCGGAGCGGTGACGCGAATCCGTGAGCGTCGCCTCGTAACCCCAAGCGGCAACGGCATTAACGACGCGGATGTCGTCGGTCGCCACCACAACCCTGCCCCCCAGACCCAACCCCGCAACCTGATGAACAACCCTGCAGATCAGCGGGGTGCCGGCGATGCGTCGAAGGGGTTTTTCAGGGAGTCTAGTTGAACCAATGCGGGCTGGAATCACACACAGCAGATGCATAGTACAACCTAATAGGGCTCGGCGCGTCTGTCAAAAGACATGCCAGCGCATGCGACCGCCTACGCAATGGAGCGTAACACGTGGTGGAGTTGGTGGTTACGACTGAGTGGGCGGAAACAACGAACTAGGGCAGAGCGGCACGAGCGCCCGACGTCAGACTGTCGCTGTCGGCCGCCACGATTTGAAGAAAATTCCGGATGAGCGACTTGCCGACTTCCGTACCCACGGATTCGGGATGGAATTGCACGCCAAACACGGGATGGGACCGGTGCTGCAGTCCCATGATCTCTGCACCGCGGGGGCGGTCGGCCGCCCAGGCGGTGACCTCGAGCTGGGAAGGAACGCTCGCGGGATCAACCACCAGCGAGTGGTAGCGCATCGCGGTAACAGGAGAGGGCACGTCCTGAAAGATTCCGGCACCGGTGTGCTCGACAGGCGACGTCTTTCCATGCATCAGCCGATCCGCCCGTACGACAGCGCCGCCAAAGGCTTCCGCGAGCGCCTGGTGTCCGAGGCAGACTCCCAGGATCGGCAGCCGCTCGAAGCAGCGCCGGATGAGGGGGACGCTGATGCCCGCATCTGCGGGCGTGCCGGGACCCGGCGAAATCACGATGGCGGCCGGCCTCAGGCGCTCGATCTCCTCGAGCGTGATCTCGTCGTTGCGATACACGCGCGGATCGGCGCCGAGCTCGCCGAAATACTGGACCAGGTTGTAGGTGAATGAGTCGTAATTGTCGATGACGAGGATCATGACCAGAAGATAACGGCACGACGGGACAACGGCATGACGGCATGCTCGTTGCCCGTGGTTCGTTATGCCGTTATGCCGTCACGCTCGCGGGTGAAACCTCTTGTGCTCGGTCTTCAAGTAGTCCCGATCGACGTGCGTATAGAGCTGAGTGGTCGAGAGATCGGCGTGGCCCAACATCTCCTGCACCGCCCGCAAGTCTGCTCCGCCCTCGAGCAGATGCGTGGCGAATGTGTGTCGCAGCGTATGGGGGGTCACCCGCTTCTGAATCCCCGAACGCCGCGCGCACTTGCGAATGATTCCCCAGGCCCCGACCCGGGAAAGCGGCCGGCCCCTCGCGTTCAGGAAGAACCGGCGCTCGCCGTGCCCGCGGTCGAGCCGCGGGCGGAGATCGCGTGCGTAAATCGATGCCGCGCCGATCGCGCGCCGGCCTATCGGTACGAGCCGCTCCTTGGATCCTTTTCCGAACACCCGGACCAATCCTTCATCCAGAAGGAGATCATTGACGGTGAGCCCTACCAGTTCGGATACGCGGACGCCCGTGCCATAGGCGACTTCCAGCATCGCGCGGTCTCTCCAGGCCAGTGCCTCTTCCGGGTCAGGAGCCGCCAGCAGCGCTTCCACTTCGGCAACCGTCAGCACGGAGGGGAGCTTGCGCCATGCCTTCGGGGTTTCCAGCTGCACTGACGGGTCGCGGACCAGATGGCCTTCGCCAACCAGAAACCGGAAATACCCGCGGAGAGCGGAGATCTGGCGGCGGATGCTGGCGGGAGCGAGACCAAGATCCTTCAGGTGAAAGATGAACTCGCGCAAGATTCCGGGATCGACCCGGGAGGGATCACGGATGCCGCGGGAGAGCAAGAAGGTGATCGTCCGCCGGATGTCACGCCCGTAGTTGTCCACCGTGTGCGGCGAATTGCCGGACTCGAGGGCGAGGTAGTCCCGGAATGCTTCGAGCCAGAACGCGCGCGATTCGTCGACGGGCGGGCCGGCAGGCGCTATCTGCGTCGGATCGCGTTCTCGCCGTTTCACCGGTTCTCCGTCCCTGATCTATCACGTTCTCCCAGACCACGCGGCCGGGTGCCCGCCGGGCCCCCCCCCCCCCCCCCCCCCCCCACCCC
>JACQVB010000085.1 GCA_016209985.1 Gemmatimonadota bacterium
GCAATACGGCGACAAGTTCACCCAGCTGAATGTCGGTCGCATCGAGGGCCTTACCACCATGAGCCTCGGCACCGGCAGCACCAACGTCATCGTCGATTCCCTGCATCCGGAGCGGCAGGCTGAAATTGAGGCTGGGATCGACGGCTCGATCCTGGGCGGGAGGGGGAACCTGGAGTTCACCGGCTATCAGCGGAAAGTCACCGACTTGCTGATTAACCGGTCGTTGCTCTCCTCCACGGGGTTCACCACTGCGCGGTTCAACGGGGCCACCATCCGGACCCGGGGCCTCGAGGTGTCGTTGGCCCTGGTGCCAATACAGAAACCCTCGGTTCAGTGGCAAACGCGGACCACGTTCTCACGAGACAACACGATCATTCTGGACATGTCCGGGGTGCCGCCGTTCAACGCGGCGGGCAGCTTCAACTTCGGAGCCGCGCGGTTTTTTGTGGACTCGTCCGCGACTGCTATCTACGGCACCGACACCCTACCGGGGTGCATGACGACCTGGCCGAACTGTCCCATCGCGCAGCCGGTCAAGGTCGGAAACCTGAATCCCCAGTTCACGATGGGGTTCAACAGCGACCTCAAGATCAAGGCGTTCTCGTTCAACTTCCTGCTCAGCTGGCAGCAGGGCGGGCTCACCAGCGACCTGACCCGGTGGCTCATCGACTTGGCCGGCACCACACGGGACTACGGAGAACCGTGCGTAAATGGCTGCCTGCCGGGCGAAACTCTTGGCGGGCAACGGGCCCGGCTGTTCCCGGCGTTCGTCACTAGGATCAACGTATCGGACGCAACCTACCTCAAGCTGCGCGAGGTCACGCTGGGGTACGAGTTGCCGCGCTCTTTGACGAGCAAGTTCTGGAGCAACGCGCGCTTCGTCAGGCTCTCGGCCTCGGGTCGGAACCTGATCACCCTGACGCGCTACACCGGAATGGATCCCGAGGTCGCCAACAACGGCAGCCGGAACATTCGCATCGGGTTCGACGACATCGCGCCGTATCCGCCGAGCCGCGCCTTCTGGTTCTCCGTAGACGTGGGGTTCTGAGCCATGACCTACATCGCGAAGTACCGCCTCGTGCGGTTGTTGAGCAGCTTGGCGACGCTGGCCGCCCTGACGGTCATGAGCGGCTGCAAGTCGCTGGATATCGAGAATCTGAACGGTGTATCGACTGACGCCCTCGAAAAGAGTCCCACGCCGCTGGCAATCAACGCCGGCGCGCAGAACCTTTTGTCTGCGTGGCGGTCCGTCTCGTCCGGTCATGCCAGTGACCTCGCCAAGTACGGCTACGAGACCTGGCAGATTCGGGCGTCGGAGCCGCGCACCCTCACCAATGTCGTGTCCGCCCCAAAGACCGGCGGCTATTGGAACTACATCACGGTCAAGAACATCTACCTGCTGCTGGATGCTGTGAACACCGTAGCAGGCATGACGGCGGAGCAGAAAGAGGGTTTGAGGGGATGGCTCAAGACCAACCTGGCGGTGCAGTTCGAAGACATGGCGCAGGCCCACGACAGCTTCGGCATCGTGCTGGATCTGCCGGCGAACCCGCTGGACTCCACCCCCGCCAAGATCGAGACCAAGCAGGTGGTGTGGAGCCGGATTTTCACCTTGTTGGACGAGGCCTACACGCATCTGGGCGCAGCCGGGACGGCCTTTTCGTTCAAGACGAACACCGGGTGGGCCGGGTTCAACACGCCCACCACGTTCCGGCGGGTGAACCGGGCCTTATACGCCAAGTACAAGATCTTGTATGCCACGCCGGCCACGGGCCACGGCCAGTCGGGCCCAGCCAGCTCGAGTGCCGACCCAGCGTGGAACCAGGCTCTCACCGCCATCGGACAGACCTGGATTAATGAAGGCGCGACGACACTCACCCAACTCAACGTCGGTCCGTTCCATGTGAATCCCGCGGGTGAAGGCACCAACACCATGTCCGCCGCGGACCGGTACATCAACGATCGGTTCCGTCTCGAGGCGCAGTGCAAGGCGTTGCCGTGCACCGTGCCGGCGAACGCGGGCGACACGACGACAGCAGTAGTTTCAAACCGCGACAATCGGGCCTGGGGCGCCACCGCCAAGGCCAGGCCGGTCGCGAACTTCAGCTTCGCCAGTGTGAACACCAGGCTCAAGCAGACCGACTACTTCAGCCCAAGCCAGACGGCTACGATCGGCACCCAGGCCAACCAGCCCTTGATGCGGAACGAGGAGCTGATTCTGCTCCGGGCCGAGATCTATTACAACCTGGGACAGACCGCGAATGCTATCGCGGATCTGAACCGGATCCGCGTAAACCGCGGCGGCCTACCGGCGCTGGCCGATCCGTATGTCCCGAACGCCGCGCTCGGACAGCCGGCGACGCTGTTGGAGGAGCTGCTGTACGAGAAACGGATGTCCATGTGGGCGGAAAATGCCACCGTGTGGCTCGACATGCGGCATTACGGGATGGCGAACATGATCCCGCACTACCTGACGGAGTTCCGGATCTTCGACATTTTCCCGATCCCGAACGACGAGTGCATCATTCGCGGGTTCAGCACCAAGGGCTGTTTCGAAGGCGGCTACCAGGGAATCTCAGACGGGCCAGTCCTGGGGGCCAAGTAGCCTTATTGTCGCGGCCTACACTGTGATAGCTGTCTCAGACATCGGCTCCCGCGGCGCAACAGCGTCGCGGGAGTCGCTGTTTTCCTGCGCGCCGCGACCATTGCACCAGCCGGGGCCCGTTAGCCGGACTGGAACACCGTCACGGGCGAAGTAGCTTTCTTCATACCATGCGGCGCCTCCTTGCACTCATCGTTGTGGCACTCGCAACGCCCGTCGCGGCGTCCTTCGCACAGGGCCGCACCGTCACCCTGACCGGCAACGTGCTGGATTCGGTGAGCGGCAGACCGGTTGAGAGCGCGACGGTGTATCTCACGGACCAGTCGTCCGCCCAAACCGGCCAAAACGGACGGTTCCGCCTTCGCGGGGTCCCGCCGGAGCGGGTCATTCTCATGTTCCGCCGTATCGGGTACTCCCCCCGCGCCCTCCAGCTCAACTTGGAGAAGCAGAGCGGGCGGGAAATCGAGCTAGGGCCGGTCAATCTCTGGGCGGTCCCGGTGGGGATGGATTCCCTGATCATCGAGACGCGATTGGTCAACCGGAATCCCCGCTTGAACGACTTCTTTCGCCGAGCGAAAACCGGACGCGGGCAGTACGTGACTCGGCAGGACATCTGGAGGAGGAATCCGGTGGTGACGACCGAGCTGTTGCGAGGGATTCCCGGCGTCACCATCAGTTGCGCCTACCTCACCAACTGCACACCGTCCACCATGCGCAAGGTGGGATTGGGGCAAATGACCTGCCCGATGCGGATCATGCTCGACGGCATTCCCACGTCCATATCCCTGGATGAGATCCCACCGGCGTGGATCGCGGGGGTCGAGATATACCGGAGCGCGGCGTTTACACCCCTGGAGCTCCAGGGTGCCCGACGAGCCAACGAGGAGGGCAGTAGCAGTTGTGGCACAGTAGTGGTGTGGACCGGAGGAGATGACTATTGAGGGGTGCAGCGACGGCAAAGAGAAGAAGCGACGGCAAGAAGAACAGGCGACGGCAAGAAGAACAGGCGACGGCAAGAAGAACAGGCGACGGCAACAAGAACAGGCGACGACAACAAGAACAGGCGACGGCAAGAGAAGAAGCGACGGCGGAAAAGCGACGACCTGCGTGAGTTGGGTTCGTCTCGCAGTTTTTGGGTCCCGGTGGGCTACCGGGTCGGTCCTAGCTTCAGGCCATGTTTCACACCCGCCTGCGCGTTTGGCAATCCGCCGACAAGCTGTGTTCAGCCGTCTACGACCTTACCAAACGTTTCCCGACCGATGAGCGCTATGCATTAACCTCCCAACTGCGACGGGCCGCGGTTTCCGTACCCACCAACCTGGCTGAAGGCCAAGCAGCCTTCGGCACGCGTGAGGGGCTCCGATACGCCGGCATAGCCGCAGCTTCGCTCGCGGAAGTCGCCAATCTCCTCCGTCGCGCTTACGGCTGCGGTCATATCAGCAGTGCTCAGCACCAGGAACTCTACCAACTTCAGTCCCAAACGGCTCGCCTCTTGTATGGATTGATTCGGGCACTCCGGTCAGCAGGGTCAAGTTGAGGACCCCGTCGCCGTTTCCTTCACCGTCGCTTTCGCCCTCGCCGTCGCCGTTGCCTTCACCGTCGCCTTCGCCGTCCTTTTCGCCCGCGCCATCGCCTTTTTCTCTTGATGACGCCCGTCGCGTGCTGCAGCGCGTCTGGGGCTACGACGATTTCCGCTACCAACAACGCCGGGCAGTGCTTGCCGCGCTCCACGGCCGCGACTGCCTCGCCATCCTGCCCACCGGCGGAGGCAAGTCCCTCTGCTATCAGGTCCCCGCGCTGCTGCTGCCGGGGCTCACCCTGGTGGTGTCTCCGCTGATTGCACTCATGCAAGACCAGGTCGCCGCCCTTCGCAGGCGTGGTGTCGCCGCGGCCTACCTGAGCAGCACCCAGAGCGCCGAAACGCAGGCTCAGGTCCGAGCCGTCCTCGCCGCCGGGCGGCTCAAGCTCCTGTACGTCGCCCCCGAGCGTCTGGCACAGCTGGCGAGCGGTGCGCCCCTCGGCATCTCGCTGCTGGCCGTGGACGAAGCGCACTGCATCAGCGAGTGGGGACACGATTTCCGGCCGCACTACCGCACCATCGGCCGCCTGCTCGGAGCCCTCGGCCGGCCGCCCATCATTGCCCTCACCGCCACCGCAACGCCGGAAACACGGACCGATATCGCGCGCGTCCTGCACTTGCGGTGGCCGGTGACGATTACCACCTCGTTCGACCGCCCCAATCTCCGCTTTGCGGTCCGCCCCTTCGCCACCGAGCGGCCACGCCTGGAGGCGCTGGTAACGTTGTTGCGCGCCACCAGGGAAAGCGTCGTGGTCTACCTGCCGACACGGAACCGGACCGACGGCGTGGCCACCATTCTCCGTCGCTGGGGCTTCTCGGCCGCACCCTATCACGCCGGCCTTCCCGGCAACGAGCGCCGCGCGCTGCTCCGCCGCTTCATGGATGGGAGAATACGGATTATCGTGGCGACCAACGCGTTCGGTATGGGCATCGACAAGCCAGACGTTCGACTCGTCGCGCATCTGGGCGTGCCGGCGCGTCCCGAATCGTATTACCAGGAGGCAGGCCGCGCCGGCCGCGACGGCGCACCCGCCCGTTGCGAGCTGCTCTGGGTCCCCGGAGACGTGACCCTCGCCCGGACGCTCTCACGCGGCGGGAAAGGCGCTGCCCCAGCCGCCACCCGTGGCTTTTCGACCATGACGCGCTACCTCACGACCAGCTCATGCCGCAGGAGGGTGTTGCTTGAGTACTTGGGAGAGAGCATCAAGCAATGTGGAGGGTGTGATAATTGTAGACCTCAGCCCTGACCCCTCGGTCGGCGGGTCGGCGGGTGGCTGCCCTGTGAGGCGTCCCGGCTCCACTTCGCCCGTTACGTCACCGCGACCCGCCGACCCGCCGACCCGCCGATCGTCCGACCCGCCGACCCGCCGACCCGCCCTCTTCCCTCTTCCCTGTGATCATCCTCGCTTCCAGTTCTCCGCGCCGGCATCAGCTGCTCGACATGCTGGGTATCCCGCACGAGATCGATCCGGCGGAGGTCGACGAGACGCCGCATGAGGGAGAATCGGCCGAGCATCTCGCCGTGCGCCTGGCCCGGGAAAAAGCGTCCGCGGTGGCACTCTTGCACCCGGGCCAATGGGTCCTGGGAGCCGACACGGTCGTGGTGCTGGACCAGGGAATCCTGGGGAAACCGGCCTCGCCCACCGAGGCCGAGGCCATGCTGGGCATTCTCGCGGGCCGCGAGCATCGCGTGGTCACGGCGGTGGCCCTGGTAAGGGATGGGGTCGCGCATGAGGCGCGCGATGTCACCACGGTCCGGTTTCGCTCGCTGACGCCGGAGCTGATTCGTGCCTATGTGAGCACGGGTGAGCCGCTCGACAAAGCCGGCGCCTACGGGGTTCAGGGAGCCGGTGCCGCGCTGGTCGAGCGTATCGAGGGTGATTTTTTCGGCGTGATGGGATTGCCGTTGCGACTGGTGGTGCAACTGCTCGAGCGGGTGGGAATGCCCTACAACTTCACCCGGTAGGCCGGCACCGGCTGGGCTTTGTTCTTGAGCGCGAGAGGCTCCGACGCTTCGACCTTGGGGGGCTTCTTGAGCGCCTTGTAAAACGGCTCCGAAATCACGATCTCGCCGGGGCCGGCCTTGGAGCAGAGTCGGGACGCGACGTTCACCGCATCGCCGATGACGGTGTACTCCAGCCGCTGATCGCTGCCGATGTTGCCCGCGAACACTTCGCCGAAGTTGATCCCGATACCGATTTTCACTTCGCGCTTGCCCTGCTCGGCCCATTTCTTGTTCAGCTCGCCCAGCACTCGCATCATGTCGAGCGCCGCCTGCATCGCCTTGTCCGGATCGTCGCCCGACGTGATAGGTGCGCCCCACAGGGCCATGATGGCGTCACCCATGAACTTGTCCAGGGTGCCGCCATGCGCGAACACGATCTCCACCATTTCGGTGAAGTACTCGGTGAGCAGATTCGCGATGTCGTCGGGGACCATGGTCTCGGACATCGACGTGAAGCCGCGGATGTCACTGAAGAAGATCACCACCGGTTTCTTTTCGCCCTTGAGCTTACCCGATCCTTGCTGGTCAGCGATGGTCTGGATCAGGTTGGGCGAGAAATAGCGCTGGAAGTTGGACAGCACCACGGCCTCGCGGCGCACCCGGTCGGTGAGCTGGCCGTTCTCAATGGCGACCGCGGCGATGCCGGAGAACGCAATCAGAAACTCCAGGTCTTCGTCGTTGAAGGAGTTGGTGGCGGTGAGGTTGTCCACGTAGATAATGCCCAGCACCTTGCCTTCGCTGCCCATCAGCGGCGTGCACATGGCGCTGCGGACGCTCTGCATCAGAATCGACTTGCCCTTGAAGCGCTCGTCGGCGGCCGCGTTGTCGGTCAGGATGGCGAGACGCTCGGTCACCGCGCGCCGCGCGATGGACTGGGGCACGTGCCGCTGGCCGCCGACGTCGCCGAGGCGGTTCTTGGAGATGCGCGGCACCAGCTCGGCGGTCTCCCCTTCCACCATCAGGATCGACACCCGGTCCACCGCCATGACCTGGAAGGTGATGTCGACCACCTTTTCCAGCAGCTTGTCCACCTCCTGCTGCTTGGACAGCTCCTTGGAAATGTCGAGCAACAGCGAGAGCTTGCGCGCCTGCCGCTCTTCGGCGGATTCGCCGGCCACCTTGAGGTGCGAGGCACCGCTCGGCCGCGCGACTTTTTCCTTGATCAACTCCGCTTCCGCGGGCATGTTGCGCACGATGGTGGCCCCGGGCGGCGGGCTGGTCCCGAACGTACTGGCGCCGGCGTCCACCGCCGGCTGCGCGTGGGGCGGGGTCACTTCGCGCACCCGGAACGCCACCTTGCCGAACGTCACCACGTCGCCCGATCCGGCGACCGTCTCGGTCACCCGGGCGCCGTTCACGAAGGTGCCGTTGCTGGATCCGAGATCCTTCACCTGCACCCCGCCGTTGGCGAGCGCCACCTCGGCGTGCCGGCGGGAAATCGTGGGATCGTAGATCGGGACGTCGCTGGTAGCGGCGCGGCCAACGACGATGCGCCGGCCCGGCGCGACGTCGATGGTCTGTTCCCCGGAGGTTGAGATCAGCTTGAAGGCGGACAAGTTAGGCTCCCCGGCAGAATATACCGCCGGGTCGTAATGGACGGTAAGAGATGGCAGCGCACGCTTACTCTTCCCTCTTCCCTCTTCCCTCTTCCCGTTGTTTTACCGCCTCTTCCGCCAGCTCCAGCGCCCGCAGTACCGCGCCGGCCTTGCTTTCGGTTTCGGCGAATTCCCGTTCCGGCACGCTGTCGGCGACGATGCCGGCTCCCGCCTGGACGTACGCCTCGCCCCCCTGGATCACGGCGGTCCGGATGGCTATCGCCGTGTCGAGGTTGATCGCGCCCCACCCGACATATCCCACCGCACCTGCATAGGGGCCCCGGCGGGTCGGCTCGAGCTGGTCGAGGATCTGCATCGCGCGCACCTTGGGCGCGCCGCTCACCGTGCCGGCGGGAAAGCAGGCGCGCAGCGCATCGATCGCGTCCATGCCCTCCCGCAGGTGGCCCCGAACCTCGCTCACGATGTGCTGAACGTGGGAATAACGCTCGATCACCTTGTCGGCCGTGACCCGCACCGATCCGTATTCCGCGGCCCGGCCGACGTCGTTTCTTCCCAGGTCCACCAGCATCATGTGTTCCGCCAGCTCCTTCTCGTCCCCCAGCAATTCGGCCATCAGGCGCTCGTCCTCCTCCGGGGTAGGGCCGCGTGGCCGGGTGCCCGCGATGGGCCGGACGGTGATTTCCCGGTCCTCCACTCGTACCAGCACTTCCGGCGAACTGCCCACGATCGAGAGGTCGTCGAGCGCCAGATGATAGAGGTAGGGCGCCGGATTCAGGGCCCGCAACGACCGGTAGACCGCGAACGGATCGGCCTGGGACGCGACCTGTTGCCGCCTGGAAAGCACCGCCTGGAAGATGTCTCCGGCGCGGATGTGCTCCTTGATCTTTTCGACGTCGGCCTGAAAGGCGTTACGCGAGTAGGGACTTTCCGGAGCCAGGTGGCGCCCGCCCTCCAGCGCGAGTGGCGGAAGCGGGGGCGGGGTCGCGAGGCGAGCGAGCAGGGTGGAGATCCGTTCCTGGGCGCCGTCGAAAGCGGTGCGAAGATCGGATGCCGCGGCCCCCCGCTCCACCCGGGTGTTGGCCACCACGATCGCCCGTCCGAACGCGTTGTCGATGATGACCAGCGAATCGGCCACCATGAAAATCGCATCCGGAAGACCGAGGTCGTCGGCCGGCGGGTGCGGCAGACGCTCGATGGATCGGACGATGTCGTAGCCCAGGTATCCCACCGCTCCGCCCATGAATCGGGGCAAGCCCGGCACGCTCACCGGGTGCAACGGTCGCAGCAGCGCACCGAGATGCCCCAATGGATCCGTGGTGGTGCCCGCCGCGCGCCAGCCCTCCCCCGGGGTCCAGCGGTCCACCTGGGTGCCTCGATACTTCCAGGCCTCCCGGGGCTCGGTGCCCAGGAAAGTGTACCGGGCCCACCGCTCGCCTCCCACCAGCGACTCGAGCAGGAATCCAAAAGGTGGCCGGTGCGCCGCGGCAAAGGCAGTGACCGGAGTGAGGGTATCGGCGGCGAACTCGCGAATCACCGGCACGATGCCTCCCCCGCCGGCCTGCGCGCGAAACGAGTCGAAGGTGGTCGGCCGGGTCACGGGCGCGTGCTTGCTGGCCTGGGAGGGGGCGGTGATATTGCCCGAAGATGTCGCTGCGTCGCCTCTGGTATCTCCCGCCGATCGTGTTGCTGATGTTTCCCGTGCCCGCCCCGGCACAATCGTGGAATACGCCGGTGGTGCGCGCCGTCATCGAGCGCGCCATCGCCCGCCGTTCCAGCGTGCAGGCGGACAGCGGGCTCAGGAGTTTCCGGGCTCGGGCGCATGGATTCGTGTTCTTTCTGGGACAACTGGGCGAGGGATTCTCCGAGCCGCCGCGGCTCGTGAAATCCGACCAGCTGGCGTTGGAAGTCTACTGGCAGGCTCCGGGGCGCAGCAAGCAGATCATCATCGGGCGGCGGGACCGCCGCGATCTTCCGACCGACGTCCAGTATCACCGCGACCACCTGGG
Source organism: Gemmatimonadota bacterium (assembly GCA_016209985.1). GTDB lineage: Bacteria > Gemmatimonadota > Gemmatimonadetes > Gemmatimonadales > GWC2-71-9 > SHZT01. The sequence continues at coordinate 9,749 of JACQVB010000085.1, forward strand.
CATCGTGCAGAACAATTTCGGCAACCAGATCCGCTTGGGGGAAGGTGACGAGGTCCGCGACGTTCCGCATCCATTGAGCCCGGACGGACCTCAACTCTACGAGTACGCCCTGGTCGACTCGCTGTCGCTGGAGCTGCCCGATCGCCTGGTCCGGGTCTACCAGGTGGCGGTGCGTCCGCGGGACTTCGGCGGGCCGGGTCTCGTCGGAACGATGTTCATCGACGTCGAGGCGGCGGAGCTGATCCGGTTCCGATTCAGCTTCACGCCGGCGGCCTATCGCGACAACACCCTCGAAGACATCACCGTCGTGCTGGACAACGGCCTGTGGTTCGGGCGCTACTGGCTTCCCCGGCGGCAGGAAATCGAGATCCGCCGCCGCACCTCGTGGCTCGACATCCCGGCGCGCGGCATCATCCGGGGCCGCTGGGAGATCGGATCGTACCAGTTCAACGTCGATCTTCCTCCGAATCTGTTCCTGCCGGGCGAACCGGAGATCGTACCCGCGCCACTGGCGGCGCGCGACACGTTCAACTGGGACCAGCCTCTCGATGTGGCGATCCGGGACGCCCTGGGGCCGGTCGAGCGCGCCGATCTCGATCGGGTGCGCTCGGAGCTGAGCCGCGCGGTGGCGAACCGGGCCCTCTCCGGGCTTCCGGGAACCCGGCTGGGCTTCGGCTCGATCTCGGACCTGATTCACGTGAACCGGGTCGAGGGGCTCGCGCCCGGGTTCGGATGGGTCGAGCGCCCGGCGCATGGAAGGTACGAGCTGCGGGGGTGGGTCTCGCGGGGCTTCAGCGACGAGCGCTGGAAATCGCGTCTCTCCGCGTCCGCGGAAATCGGAGCCGCCGTTCTCGAGATGTCCGGCGCGAGAGAGGTGCGGGATATCGGCGACGAGCCGGTGATCTCCCGGGCCGCCAACTCCTTTCTGTCCCAGGAGCGGGGCTACGATTTCGGCGATTACGTGCAGCTCGATCAGCTGATGCTGGGCCTGCGAGCCCGCGTGGCCGGTGCCGCCCTGCGATTATCGGGAGGCTGGGAGCGCGCAGGGAGTGTGTCCGCCGAGGCGACCCCCGCGGCCGGCCGCTACCGGCCCAACCCTTCATTGGGCGGGCCGGGCAGTGTCGTGGCGCGGGCGGAAATGGATCGTCACGGCTTCGGGTTCGATGGGTCGTTTTCGCTCGAGGGAGGTCTGGGATCGGGCTCGAGGCGATATGTCCGGGTCCGCGGGAGCGCCGGCAAAACCTTCGCGCTGGCCGGCACCGAGACGCGGCTGAGCGGATGGCTCGGTTGGGGTTCGACCCAACTGCCGGGATATCGATCTTTCGTGATGGGGGGACGCGGCTCGTTGCCGGGCGAGCCGTTCCGCGCGTGGGGCGGGCGCCGCGCCGCGCTGGGGCGGGCCGACTTCTTCTTCCCGGTTCCGTTTCTCGCTGTCCCGCTCGGCGGGTTCGGGTCCACCGGGAACCGTGCAATGGGCGGCCTCTTCGTCGCGGTGGGCTGGACCGGCAGCTCGATCCCGGGGGTTCCCTGGGCGGCCAGCGCCGGCGCGAGACCGGTCGCGGGCGGAGAGCTGGAGCTCTTTCACCGACTGCTCCGGGCCGAGCTTGGCATCGGGCTCCACGACGGGCGGCTGGGGCTCAGCATTGACGTCCGCCGCGACCTCTGGCCGATCTTGTAGGTCATAGCTCCATCGCCGGGTAGGTATTTTTTGGTGGCCCGCTTCGGTCTGGGGCCTTAAGTTCCATCTGGACTATCCCGGCGTGGATCATCCCGCGCCCTGAATCTTCTGAAGCAACAATGCCGGAAGAGGCGAGCAGCTCCGTGGCAGAGAAACAGTTCACCGACGAATGGCTGGCCCCGACCCTTACCGAGCTCATCGGTAAGGAAAAGTTGGCCCAGCTTCGCAACGCGGAAGGCACCAAGCCTTCCCTGTGGGATACGGTGGTGACGCAATCGCTGGCTACCGACGAGCAGGTGATCGGGGCGCTGGCGACCCGTTTCCGGCTGAAGGTCACCGATTGCTCCGATTCGGACCGCTCCGCCCGTGAGATCGTCCCGGAGCAGGTTGCCAAGCGCTACCACATCCTGCCGCTCCGGGTCACCGACTCCTACCTCGAGATCGCGACCGCCAATCCATTCGATCTGGATGCCGAGAAGACCCTGGCCTTCGCGACCGGACGGGAAGTGCGGATTCTGCTGGCCAGCCCCACGCGAGTCGCCGAAAAGATCGACGAGCTGTACCGGCCGGAGAACGTGATCGACAAGCTGCTCGAAGGCATGGAGTCCGATGCCGAAGTCACCCAGCTGGAGGACCAGCAGGAAGCGGACGAGCTCAAGATCTCGGCGGAAGAAGCCTCGCAGCGGCCGGTGGTGCGGCTGGTGGACCTGATTCTCTCCGAAGGCATTCTCTCGCGGGCGAGCGACATCCACATCGAGCCGGAAGAGGGCGGGGTCGCCGTGCGCTACCGGATCGACGGCGTGCTGCGGCAGGTCATGAAAGTACCCCGTGCCGCCGGACTGCCGCTGGTCTCCCGCATCAAGATCATCTCCAGCATGGACATCGCGGACCGGTTGCGGCCGCAGGACGGCCGGGCGCGGGTCGCGGTGAACGGCGTGCCGGTGGATTTGCGAGTGTCCACCCTTCCCGCCTCGCTGGGCGAGAAGGTCGTCATCCGGGTTCTCGACTCCCGCCGCACGGTCCTCTCGCTGGACTCCATCGGGCTGGGAGCCGACGAGCTCAAGCAGGTCTATGCCTTGCTGGACAACAAGGACGGGATCATCCTGGTCACCGGCCCGACCGGATCGGGCAAGACGACTACCCTGTATTCGGCGATCCGTCACGTCCAGAGCGAGGGCGTGAACATCGTCACGGTGGAGGACCCGGTCGAATACCGCCTGGCCGGGATCGTACAGGTCCAGGTAAACGAAAAGGCGGGCCTGACGTTCTCGTCGGCGCTCCGCTCGATTCTTCGCCAGGACCCCGACGTCGTGCTGATCGGCGAGATCCGCGACAAGGAGACGGCGCAAATCGCGATCCAGGCGGCGCTCACCGGTCACCTGGTGTTGTCCACCCTTCACACCAACGATGCTGCCAACGCCGTTACCCGTCTGACCGATATCGGGATCGAGGGCTACAAGATCGCCACCGCACTCCGCGGGGTGGTCGCCCAGCGCCTGATGCGCCGCCTCTGTCCCACCTGCAAGGAGGTCTGGGTCGAGGCGATCCCGGCCAAACTCCATCAGTGGTTGCCGCCCGACACCCCCGTCTACCGTGCCGCCGGATGTTCCGAATGCGCCATGACCGGCTACCGAGGTCGGTTTTCGATCGTGGAAGTGCTGGCCAATGGCCAGGAAGTGGAGCGGCGGATCGGGGCGGGAGAAACGGCCGACCGCATCGCCGAGGCCGCCCGGGTCAACGGCATGAAGTCGCTGTGGGACAGCGGTCTGAAGCACGTGCTCAAGGGAGAGAGCACCATCGACGAGCTGCTGCGGGTAGTAGATGTGCCGCAGGACGAAGAGTTGGACTTCGGACCACCGCAGCGCGGTCCGGCCGCTCGGACTTCCGATCCCAGGATGGCGGCGCGTGCCAGCGGGTCGGTGGCCGCGCCGCGCCACAGCCAGTCGGTGAGGCAGTCTGAGCCCGGGGCTCATCCGGCGGCCGACGAGATCAAATTCGAGTTGATCGAGGCCACCAAACCCCCGGAGATGACCCGGGGCGGCCGGGAGCCCCAGGCGACCGTCTTGTTGGTGGACGACGAGGATCAGCTGCGCCGGGTGATGAAAGACCTGCTGGAGCGGGAAGGGTACCGGGTCACCGAAGCGCAGAACGGGATCGAAGCCTTGGACCAGGTGGACCGGCATGCGCCCGACATCGTCGTGCTGGACTTGAATCTGCCGGGACTCGACGGCTACGGCGTGCTCTCACATCTCCGGTCGCGCCCGGCGACCGCCAAGATCCCCGTGGTCGTCCTCACCGCCCGAGGGGACGAAGACAACGAAGTACGGGTCCTGGAGCTGGGAGCCGACGATTTCCTGAGCAAACCGTTCCGCGCCCGGGCCCTGTCGGCCCGGCTGAAGACGATTCTGGGCCGCCGCTACGGGAATCGGGCCGGCTACTAGGCTGCAAGGTGGGAGCACGGGGTTGGTGCTCCCTGTTGTCGGGAGCACCTCATACAATGGCTCTGCTGCTCCTCAAGATGACTGGGAACCCGCGATCTTGGAGGCTATGGCTTTCAGTTCCGCAATCCGGAATGGCTTCTGAAGATAGGAGCACCCAAGACCCATCAGCCACTCGTTGATCTCCGGCCGGACGTCGCCGGTAACCAGGACCGTCTTCGACCGCAGCTCCGGCCACCGTTTGAGGAGCACCGTGGCGAAACTCTCACCCGCCGAAACCGCAGCCCGCGGATCCGCGATGATCAAATCGAAGCTCCGCGACTCCAGCCGGCGCACCGCCTCCTCGGCATCCGGCGGTGCTTCGACCCGCTGGCCATTGCGGGAAAACAGCGCTCGGATCATTCGCTGGACGGCGGGATCCTCGTCTACCAGGAGGATGTCTTTGGGCGACGGTGGCTCCGCTCCGGCCTCTGACTGCGGCGTTCCTGGCCAGGATGCCCGGGCCCCTTGGGCGGCACCACCATCCCGGGTGGCGGCCGGCAGGGCCATCAGGAAAACCGCGCCGCCCGCGCTGCGCTCCACCGACAATCTGCCACCGTGCCGCTCGACGATGCCGAATGAAATGGACAGGCCGAGTCCGGTTCCCTGGCCTTCGTCCTTGGTGGTAAAGAACGGGCTGAAGATGTGGCTCAGGTGCTCTGGCGCTATGCCGGGCCCGTTGTCTTCGACCCGGACGAACACCTGGTTGCCCTGGCTGACGCCGGTGGAAAGCACGATGCGACGAGGCTTTTCCCCGGGGTTGTCGGCCACGGCGTGGACCGCGTTGGTGACCAGGTTCAGCACCACCTGCTGGAGCTCGTAGCGGTCGCCACGAACGGCGGGCAGGTTCGGCGACAACCGGATCTCGAGCTGCACGTCCCGTAGCTTGAGCTCGTATCCGATGAGCATGATCGTCCGTTGCACGATGTCGTTGAAATCGACGTCGCCGTAGTCGGCCGGTCCCTTCCGGGCGAAGGTCAGCAGGTTGCGCACGATCCGGCCGGCTCGCTCGGCCTGTTCCTGGATCACCCGCAGGTGCTCGCGCTCCCGCTCGTTCGGTGCTCCCTGCTCCAGGAGGAACTCCGACAGTCCCGCAATGGATGTGAGCGGGTTGTTCAGCTCGTGAGCGACGCCCGAGACCAGCTGGCCGACGGCGACCATCTTCTCGTTCTGGATCAACTGCGTCTCGAGTGCCTTCTGCTCGGTGACGTCTTCCACCAGGGCCACCACCCATCCATCGGACTCGGCCCCGCGCAGTGGCGCGGCCGTTATGCGCAGCAGGCGACCCAGACGATCGGATTGGATGGTGATGCCCGCGCGCTGAGCGCCGGCCCGCGCGGCGGCGAACAGCGTGGAAACGTCGGGAGAGTCTCCCACGACTTCGGCGCTCAGATCGAGGCCGATCACCGAGGGGAGCGGGCGCTGCAGCAGGTCCGCCAGGGCGCGGTTGGCGCGGCGGACCCTGCCGTTCTCATCCGCCACGGCGATGCCTTCGGTGAGCGCGTCGAACGTGGTTTCCCACTGCTCCTTACCGGCGCGGATCAGATCGAAGAAGCGCGCGTTGGCGAGCACGATCGCGGCATGCGTCGCCACGGTCGAGAGCAGCCGCAAATCTTCATCACGGAAGGGCCCGCCGGTGTGGTCCGCCACGACCAGGGCGCCGACGGTCGTGCCGTGGGCGCGCAGTGGCGCGGCGGCCGCGGACTGCACCTCGAAACCGGCGACGCGGGGCAAGGCTTCCCGGGGGTTGGGCTCGATGACCTGGAGCCGCTCTTCGGCGATTGCCTTGGCGATGATGCCCGCTTCGTCCGGCTGCAAGGTGCGCCCCGCCAGGGTCGCGAAACTTCCGTCTGCGGCAGCCACGCGGATGGGCGCGCCCGCGTCGCCGGTGAGTGCCACCACCGATCCCTTGACGTCGAGGAAGCGGATCACGTAGCGCGCCACCTGCGTGACGATGCGGTCCAGCTGGAGCGACTCGGAGAGGAGGTAGGCCAGCTCCTGCAGCGAGAAGAGCTCGCCCAGCCGCCGGGCGAGCTCATACCGAACGGACTCCACCTCCTGGATGGTCCTGCGGGCGGCCCGCCGCTGGCC
>JACQVB010000084.1 GCA_016209985.1 Gemmatimonadota bacterium
AGATCGAGCTGGCCGAGCAGCGGATCGCGCGGCTCGACGCGCTGATGGTGGACGTGCGCGCCAGTCTCGAGGCGCTGCAGTCGCAGAAGGCGACCATCGACCATGTGCTGGACAAGGCGAGCCAGCTCACCTTCCTCGCCAAGGAATCCGAGGCGCTCATCGTGGCCCTGCGCGAGGAGCGGGACATGACATCGCGGGTGCGGGAAGGGTTGAAGGAGCTGCGGGATGAGGAGCGGGAAACCAAAGCTGGTTGAATAAGCCGCACGGCCAGGAGCCATGACGGATCCCGAAGCGACCGATTCGCTGATCGTGCTGGTTCTTTTTGCGACCGTTCTGTTACGACTTCTTCTGGTCGGGCTCGTGGTGTGGGCGCTCATTCCCCGCCGGCGGACCTGCCCTCAGTGTTCCGAAATCACCTCGCCGGTCATGGCTCCGCTTGCTCTCAGGCTCCTCCTTCTGGAACGGCGGTGGTGCATGAGCTGCGGATGGGATGGCGTCGCGCGAAAGAGTCCCAGGGCCGCCGGAGCTTCCCGGCCGGCTTCGACCATTCCCACCGCGTCGCTGGTCCTTCTCACCGCGGCGCTCCTCTTCTCGGCTTGCCGCCCCGCGGAAGACCGGGTCGCCCGGATGTTCGCGAGCTCGGCCAATTGGGTCGACCTCACTCATTCCTTCGACGAGCACACCATCTACTGGCCGACCGCCGAGCCCTTCAAGCTCGAGATGGTATCGGAGGGGATGACTCCCGGCGGCTATTACTACTCGGCCGCGAATTTCGCCGCCGCCGAGCACGGAGGCACTCACATCGACGCGCCGGTTCATTTCGCCAAGGGTCGCCACACCACCGATCAGATTCCCGTCACGCAGCTGATTGGTGCGGCGGTGGTGGTCGACGTCGCGGCCAAGGTGACCTCCAATCCGGACTATCGAGTCGTGGCGGCTGATCTCCAGGAGTTCGAGGCCCGGCACGGCCGGATCGCCGACGGGACCATCGTGCTGTTCCGGACGGGATGGGGCTCGCGCTGGCCGGAACGGAAAGCGTACCTAGGAACCGAAACGACCGGAGCCGCGGCGGTGCCACAGCTGCATTTTCCCGGTATCGATTCCACTGCCGCCCGGTGGCTGGTGGCGGAGCGGAAGGTGGATGCCATCGGCATCGATACACCGAGCATCGATTACGGCCAGTCGTCCACGTTCGACGTCCATCAGATTCTCTTCGCGGCCGACATTCCCGCGTTCGAGAACGTGGCCAATCTCGACCAGCTTCCGGAAACGGGAGCCTTCGTGGTGGCGCTGCCGATGAAGATCGCGGGGGGAACCGGTGGGCCGCTCAGGATCGTGGCGGCGATTCCGTAACTCCTATTTCCCGCTCAGGGTTTTCTCGCGAGCCTCGATGGCATCCTTGGCGTTCTGGAGGTCTCCGCCATAGAGCTGGCGGTACACCTTGATCGCTTCGATCTTGCGCCCGTTGATGATCAGCTGGTCGATGTCGGGCCGCGTCGCCGCGGGGCGGGTGCCTCCCTGCTCGAGGCCGGGAGGCGTTTCGCGCCGGCGTCGAAGTGCGACAATGACGAAAATCACGATGACGACCGCCAGAATCCATTTGCTCATATGGTCCTCGTTAACGGGTTGCGAGCCCTTGCAACCTCGGTGACCCTTCAGTGTGACATTGCGTGCAGTAGCGCGTCGATGCCCAGCGCGTATCCGTCGTGGGCGAACTTGTAGAAGAATTCGATGTCCTCGGTCTCCCGCTCCCAGGCGTCACCGATATCCGTGTTGAAGCTCATTAGCACCATGATCCGGCCGCGAGCGTCGCGAATGGCGCGCAGATGCGGCGTGGCGCTCTCTTCGCCCCGCTCGGACGTCGTGGTTCCCCCACTGCGGCGCCAGAACTGGATGCTGGTGATCTGCGGCATCCGGGTCAGCTCGTAAAGCGTGCTGAATAACGGGTCGGTGAGCGGGACTTCGACGATGGGATATTCGCGCGGCGGAAGCACCTTTCCGATCTCAGCAGACCATTGTTGCCAGGCCCATTCACCCCAGAAGTCGTCAACCCACAGGAATCCGCCCTTGAGCAGATAGCTGCGGAGCCGGGCTGCCTCCTCCAGGCTGAACCGCACAGTCCCCACGTCGGTCGCCATGAGAAAGGGACACTGGAACAGGGCGTCATCCGCGGGTCGCACCACGTAATAGTTGGGCAGCTCCGATTTCTCGAAGTTCACGCCCGCCGTGGTCAGCTCGGCCACCCGCGTCATAAAATTGATCTCGGCGTAGGGGTAGTCGGTAACCCAGCCGATGCCGCCCATCTCGCGCCTGTCGCTCTCGTACATGAGCCGGCAGAACGTGAGCCCGCGGTCAAACGAGCCTTCCGGAGCGAACCGGGGCGGGAACCGGCCCTCGGCGTGATAACGTTGCCCGCGGAGGGGTGCCGCCGTCGCCAGGAGGGCCAGGGTCAGCATCCCGGCACGAGCGCGCACCGACATCACCACCCGAGCTTGAGCACCAGCGCCCAGGACAAGGCGGCCAGGGTCCACCATCCCACACCCCGCAGCGCGAACCGAGAGGCCCGGCGCTGCAGTGCCAGTCCCTCGGGCGCGAAGAGATCGGCGCGGCGCCAACCGCCGTCCCAGCGCAAGGTCGCGGTCCAGCAGCTGACGCCGGGCAGGCGGTAACGCTGCATGCGGCGTTCGCAGGCCATCGCGTAGGCCTGCGCCACGCATCCGGCGACGGCGAGCAGAACGGGAACCAGTCGGACGAGCGTCATGCCTCTCCCAACGATCGGACGCTGCGTGAAGGGCTTTGGGCATAGTACGCCGTGCGGCACCACCTGTAAACACCGCAGGGTGGCTTGACCCGTTCTTGATGCGAAGGAGTCATCGTCCGCTAGGAACCCTGAAGGGAGAATCATGAAGCTGCGCCCCGTCATATGCTGGTCGATTCTCTCCCTCACAGCGGTGCGGGCGATTTCGGGGCAGCAACTGAGCAAGGCGCGCATACGAGACTCGATTGCAGCCGGGATCCAGCGGTCCGGCTTCGTCAAAGAGATCGCGGTGCGGCACGGCAGGACCGAATACGTGGTCGCGCCCTTTCTCGCCGTCGATGGAGACACGCTTCGGGTCAAACGCTATGGGCGGGCGGGACGGATCGCGCTGTCCGAGATCGATTCGGTCTGGGCGTGGTCAGTCGCAACCCGTATACAGCAGGGGGGAGCGGAGCGTGGAGCCTGGGCCGGTGCCGCCCTTGGTGTCCTGATGTTCACCCCGAAGATGCGGGAGCTGGCGGGCTTCGCGTGCGAGACCGGCTGCAACGAGCTGCTGGTCGACGTTGAAGCTTTCCAGATGGCGGCGGCCCTCGGCGGGGCCATTGGCGCCGCCTTGGGAGGAATCACTGCGGCGGCCACCCGCCGCTGGGTGTTGATCTACGGCGTTTCGCGCGTGAAGTAGTCGCCGCGCCGTCGCCACGCCGGTTTGAGGGCACCGCAGGCCCGCTCGGCGGTACCACACCTAATGACCTCGATCACGTCGCCGCAGCATCACCTGGATCCGGCGCGAGACCCCGACCACGCCCGCCGCCACCGCTATTTCACCGGCCTGGGCCGGCGGCTTCAGATCGTCTGGCGGGAAATCGCGGAGGACGAGGTGCTCGACCGCGCCGCCGCGCTCTCTTTTTATCTAGTGTTCGCGCTGTTTCCGATGCTGCTGTTTCTCACCGCACTCCTCGGCATGCTGCGGCTGGATCTCATGCAGCTCCTGATGGCCGCTCTGGACGCCGTGGTGCCGACCGACGTCGTGGACCGCGTGGTAACCGAGGTCACGCAAAACACCAGCAGCGGCCTTCTCTCCTTCGGGATTGTCGCCACGCTGTGGAGCGCCGCGACCGGGATGTCCGCCCTGATGACCGCCATCAACGCGGCATTCGACCTGCCCGACCGCCGACCATGGTGGAAACGGCAGGCCATCGCCATCGCGCTGACGCTGGGAGTTACCGCGGTGCTCCCGTTCGCGTGCCTGTTGCTGCTTTTCGGAGATCATGTAGGCGAGCTGATGGCGGACATGCTCTACGTGGGTCCCTGGATCGCAACCCTCTGGTCCATCGTCCGGTGGGTGCTCATCGTCGCGCTGCTCGACCTGGGCATCAGCCTCGTGTATTACCTCTCCCTTGCCAAACGCCCGCATTGGCGCTGGATCACCCCGGGATCCACCTTCGCCATGGCCTCGTGGCTCGCGATGTCCATGGCCTTGCGTTCCATCCTGCGTGGCGTGATGGCCCTGGGCACGACCTACGGCTCCATCGCTAGCGTCATCGCGCTGCTCCTGTGGCTCTACTACACGGGCGCGCTGATACTGCTGGGTGCCGAAATTGACTCCGAGATCGGACGTGACTGGCAAGCGGTGAAGGAAGCGGTGGAGTAGAGCCCGCGCGACGCATTGAGGCGGGGACGCAACGGTGCGATTGCGATCACCAGAGGTGTACCGCCGATGGCTGACGGCCGATGGCCGAGGGCGCTTGCTATGCCTCGTCCGCCGTGACGTATCTCCGCTTGGCATATCACTTGCGGCTCGACTCACCGTCTTCGCCTTGCCAGCCACCCCGACATCGGGTTTCACGAATGCAAGTCTCCTCAGCTCCCGCCACCGAGCGCCGCGCCGTATTTGCCGATTGGCAACCGCAGCGAGTCGCGATCCTTCCCGGTCTCGAGCTGGGTGACCTGCTGTGCGCCGTCCCGGCGTTCCGCGCGTTGCGCGCCTCGCTGCCTGAGGCCCACATTGCGCTGCTCGGCCTGCTCTGGGCTCGGGAGCTGATCGCGCGGTTCCCGCGCTACGTGAACGACTTCGTCCCTTTGCCCGGAGCGGACTCCGATTTCGACCTCGTCATCAGGATGGATGGCCCGGCCGGATCTGCGACCGCGGAGGTGGCCGGGAGGCTCGCCCGCAAGGCCGCCGGGTACGTACGTGCCGGGTCAACCGCCACCGATCCCGATTTCTTCGTGCCGTATCCCGAAGGCGAGCCGGAGATACGACGGCATCTGAAGCTGGTGAGCTGGCTGGGCGCTCAGTCCCAAGGTGAAGCGCTCGAGTTTCCCGTGACCGCCGCCGACCGCGAGGCGCTCGCGGGGTTGACGGGCGATATGGGCATCGAGCTGGGGCGGTATGTATGTCTCTGCCCCGGCAGCAGGAGCGCCGGGCTCCGGTGGCCGCCGGACCGATTCGCCGGCGTCGGCGACTGCCTGGTGCGGAGGGGATTGCAGGTCGTGATCATCGGCCCACGGGCCGATGTGAACCTGACCCGCCAGGTAGCGGGTCTCATGAAGGAATCCGCGGTCGACCTCGGCGGACGCACCCGCCTGGGAGCCCTCGCGGCTCTCCTCGCGGGCAGCAGCCTGCTGGTGGCCAATGACTCCGCCGTGGCGCACCTGGCCGAAGCGCTCAAGGTGCCGAGTGTGCTGCTGTTTGCCCCCTCCGAACTACATCGCTGGGGACCGCTGGATCGGAACCAGCACCGTGTCCTCTCGCCGGCAGCGCGCATGACGCCGAATCAAGTGATGCGCTGCGCCGAGCCATTTCTCGGCCTCGAGTCCCTGCGGTCGTATCGTTCTTCGAGAGCCCATCAGGTTCACGGCTCCCACTCGGCCTAGGTCGCTTCACACACGCTTCACAGCTTGGTGATGCGTCCCGCCAACTTCCACCGCACCAGCTTCGGCTCGTGTTCCGGCCCCCACATCGGTCCGAGGATGTCGAGCAGCTGGGGAATGGGGTCAGTCCCATTCACGCGGGTATACGCGATGACCGCCGACCACGTTTCCAGATAGGCGCCAAGATCCCGTAGGGTCCAGCGCTCTTCCATGACCGGCCAGGGGAAGGGAACCTCGGAAAAGGGGAAAGGCAGGGTCTGGTACCCGGCTTCGACGTAACGCCGTTCAGGCGGCCAGAAAGGATGGATGATGGTAGCGTAGAAGCGGTTGAGGATTTCATCGATGGTGAACGACACGCTGCAGAGCCCATAGCTCCAGATCGCGAGTATTCCCCCGGGGCGCAGCACCCGCCGAGCCTCCTGGTAGAACGCATGCAAATCGAACCAGTGTGCGGCCTGCGCCGCGGTCACCAGGTCCACGCACGCCGGAGGCAACCCGGTCACGGATTCGGGCCGGACCCGGAGGGCGATGCGCGCGTGCGGCGGCGCGCCCGCGATCTGGGCTGTGCTCGGATCGGTGGCGAGGACGGACCGGAAATGCCGTACCAGACCCAACGCCGCCTGGCCGTTGCCCGTGCCGCAGTCCCACGCCAACTCGTGACCGGGACACAATGCGGCAAGTCGGGCGAACAAGGCCGGCGGATAGGTGGGCCTCGCCGCGGCATACAGCGTCGCGCGTGACGAGAAATGGTCCTGAAACGTCATCGGTCCTTGCTCACGACTTCGTCCTTCTTTTCGCGGCTGACTTTCACTACGTCTACCAGCCCGTCCCTGATTCCGTTCCAGAGGAATGCGGGCAGGGTTTCGTCGGGGCTGAAGGTGTGGTTCACCCGTCCTTCGCGGACCGGTTTTCCCGGTTCCGGATTCGCCCGGCGGACGCCGAAGCGGTTCACCGCCGCCTCGAACAGTCCGCGCGCCATACCCGAGATCACCCCGCTTCCACCGAGGACCCCGCTCATTCCCCGGCCGGTCACGTCGAGCGAAAGGTCGTCATAGAGCGGCAGCACCACCCCGCGCGCCACGCCGTTCCGGACATCCATCCGGAAGCCGATCGAATCCACACGGCCGCTCTTGATCTGGAAGGGGGCGACCCGCTGCAGGAACCGGTTGATCTGGGTGACCTCCATCGGGCCGACCCTCCCTCGCACGTTCAGCGCAAAGTTCGGCGCGTCGAGCGGGACCGAGAAAACAGCGTGCAGCTTGGCCTCGTCCATGAAGCGGGTGGTGACCGCAAGCCGCATCGGATCGGTGAACCCGGGTTTTGCCGGATCGTGGCGCACGTTCGTCGCGATCGCGTTCAGGGCTTCGAACTCGAGCACACCCGGCGCCTGGTGCCCGGAACGCAGTTCCCGGTAGATGACCGATCCTCGCCGGATGATCACGCTGTCGACCTGAACGCCGCGATCCAGCTCCGCGATCCACTGTTGCGGCGTTTGCTTGCGCGTCTCCGTCCGGGTACCCGGCATGCGTCGGTCACTGAGCACGTCCAATCGCGCGGAATCCACCTCGAGGCGACGCATGCTGAGTCCGTTGCCTTCCGCGAGCTGCCGCAGATCGAGGCCGGCATACGCGACCCGGGCGGCCGAGGCCTGGAGTCGCCAGGAGCGGAAACGCAGGTTGCGAGCGCCCGGTTCGGCCGGAGTGGGCCGGAAGGTGAAGTTACGCAGTGCGAGCGTGGAATCGGTGATGCCGATCGCCATGTGCCCGATGCTGGTCTCGGCGTCGGCAGCGGGACGGAAGTGGACGCTGTCGGCCTGCAACATCACGTCTTCACTGAAGAGCGGCCGCCGCATCGCCTCGGGGTCCGTGGGATCGAGATCGAGATGCCGCACCCGCCAATCCAGCAACAGCGAGAGATCGACCCGCGCCCCACTCAGCCGCCGCTGTCCCAGGGCCAGGCGGGTTCGGGGAAACATGACCCCACGAATGCGGATGCTGGGGACCGCCTTGGGGAGCTCGATGGTGCGCGTCAAGACGAGGAAGGGGCTGTCGCGAGGCCCGGTTCCGGCCGAACGCGACGCGCGGGAGGCCGGAAACTCGAGCCGGACCTCGGCCACGTCACAACCAAAGCGGTGAGCATCGAGGCCGCGCCCGAGCGCCAGCGGGACCACGGCGACGCCGCTCAGCTCACATTTCCGAAACACCAACGCGAGGCGGGGGCGCGAGTCGGAGTGACCGATCAGCCGGGCGGAATCGGTCGTCACGGCGATGGAATCGACCCGTACCTGCCGGCGACCCCAGCTGAACTGCGGCTGGCTGAACGTCAGGCGATACACGCCGCCGGAGAGTTTGCTGACTTCCTCGGCGGACCATTCGCCGAAGAGTTTTTCCAGGATATGGCGGTCGCGAAGCCAGCTGCCGGCTGCCACCAGGACAGCCAGCAGCACCAGGAACCCCAGCCCGAGGGCGGCTTCGGTCCGAAGGCGCATGAACGGCGGCGCCGCCTCCCCTCAGGCCGGGAAGCGGCGCCGTTGGTCGCGGGGCCCTAGCGGGACCGTGAACGCGAGCGACTGCGAGACGACCGGGACCTGGATCCGCGCCTGGGAACCCGCGCCCCGTTCTTCCTGGCTTCCGAGAGCCCGATGGCGATCGCCTGCTTACGGCTCTTCACCTTGCCGCCATGACCTTTGGGGCCGCTGCGAAGGGTGCCGTGCTTGCGACGGCGCATCGCGCTCTCGACCGACTTCGATGCGCCTCTGCTGTACCGGCGCCCGCCTCCGCGCCGCGCCGAGCTTCTGGCTGGCATGTGTTTCTCCCGGCTAGATGACTGTTCGACGGCCGCTAATCAGGTTGACCAGCACCATGACGATGGCGACCACGAGCAGGATGTGAATGAAGCCACCCATGGTATACGACGAAACGAGTCCGATCGCCCAGAGGACGAGCAGGATGACCGCGATGGTCCACAGCATGGTTGAGCCCCCTATGTATGCGGGTCCGCTGCTCGTTGTGAGCAGTCGGCCGTACGCATACACTGCAAGCCGAAGGCCAACGACGAGAACGAATGCGTGTGACGGGGGCGCATCGTGGAATCCGTGCATCAGAGCGGAGGGTGCGGTGCGCTGAATACCCGTTCTCGTGGCTTCCGCATGGCGACAATCGGGGCGATAGGAGTGTTCTGCGCACTACTTACTGCGCACTGCTGCCTATGCGTGATCCACGACCGCCGTTACACCCGATTCCCGCGCGCAGTGGGCGCAACAGTAGAACCTGCCGTCCGCCTCGATCCCGTGACCGATGATCCGGCACCCACAGTGCTCGCAGGTCGGCGCCAGTTTGTGAATGGCACATTCGAAGCTGTCGAACGTGTAAGTCCGGCCTGCCATGGTGATCTGAAACGCGCGCTGATAGTCGTTACCGCACAAGTCACATCGAGCCATGGAACTTCCTTGCTGGGGTAAGGTCCTCCACCGGCTGCAAGACACACGCCACACGCGGACCAAATCGCACCTGGCGAGCGGGCGCCACGCAGGGCGGCCGCCTGTTGCCTCATTCAAGAGCGTGATTCTGTGGTGGGGACAGCAACAGTTGCGCGGAGAAATCTCACGTTGGTGCTACAGCCGTTTGCCGCTCACGGGTCCGGGCTCACGGCCGGAATTCCCGGTCTCACCTTGAGCACTCGTTCATGGCGAATTTCCACTGTGCCCGGCTTCGAGCCGCGCGGTTTGGAGACGTTCTGTGCCTGGGTACAGGACACCGGCACCACGCCGCCCGCGCGGGCCTTGGAGTGATACGCGGCGACTGCCGCTGCCCGCTCCAGCGTCTCCCGGTCGGGCTCGGCGTCATCGGGCACCTGGAGAATCACGTGGCTCCCAGGCATGCCCCGGACGTGAAACCACCAATCGTTGGCCCGTGCGACCTTGAGACTCAGCCGGTCATTGTCCGCGTCCGTCCGTCCGGCGAGCACCTTCCAGCCGCCCGGAAGGGTGTACTCGAACACTCGCGGCGCCGCCCGAGTCACGGTTTGAACTCGCGCACTTCCCCATACGCGGCAAAACCGAGATTGGTGTAGATCCCCGCACCCGCGGCCGTGGCCTGCAACACGGCCGTGCGGCGCCCCGAGGTTCCGGCTTCGATCAGCGCGTGCCTCGTCATCGCCGTGCCGAAACCCCGCTTCCGAAACCGCTCGCGGGTGGCGACTCCATAGACCCCGGCTACCTCGCCGGTCACAGTAAGCTCGGCACTCGCGACCGGCTCGCCGCTCAGATAGCCGACATAGAACCGCTGCGGCGAATTCAGCGCGAGCAGGGCGGAAGACGCGTCGACATAGAATTGGATAATATCGGAGGCGGCGCTTGCCCCCTCCGAAATGACGCGCGCAAAATCTGTGAGCTGCGCAGCGTCTGCCGCGCGGCGAACCTCCAGGCCGTCAGGGGGAACTACGCCCGCAGTGACCCGCGCGAGGTCGGCGGACATGGTGAGCTCGGTCTCGGCGTGCACCAGCCCCGCCTCGCTCAGTAGTGCCACGAGATTGCCGGGCCGGTCGGCAGGCCCCGACCACCAGGAGAATGGGCGGCCGGACTGCCGGAATCGCTTGATGGTCGATGCGACGCGGCGCTGCGCGTTGAGGTCGGTCAGCCGGGCGCGGCAGATGATATTGAAGGTGTCACACAGCAGGCCGGAATCGGCCACCACCAGCTCCGGCGTATCGATCACGGTGGCCCCGGCGAGGGTTCGGAGCGCCCAGGTCGCGTGCGTCGCGAAATTTGCGTCGGCCGCGTCCGCGAGAATCACTACCCCAGCCGGTTGGGTGGGAGCGGATAGGGCAGCGTGCCGAGCAGTGCCTCGCCGGTAAACGCTGCCTGGCGAGAGCATGCCGCGATCAGCACCCCGAAACACGCAATGGCCCCTACCTCGAGCCGGAGCAGAACATTCGATCGCCAACGCATCGGCACGAATTATAGCCGCGAATCAGAAACCGGCGAGGAGTACAACGCCGGCGCGCAGCCGGTCAGGCGATGTAGCGGGCCACTCCGAGGACCAACGCCGCGGTCGAGGCTAGAACCGCGCTGGTATAGGCTGGTCCGAGGACGGAATTCAGGTCGGGACGCATATAGGCGAGCGCCGCGGCGGCGAAGGTGATCGATCCCAGCAACAACCCGACGCCTCCCACCCAGCGCGCAAACCCTTCGGGATTCTTCAGTCGGCGCAAGTCGAACAGACCGATCAAATGCCATTCGCGGCGAAAACGGATGCGATAACCCAGGACCCACAGCACGACCGCTGCGAGCAGCAGGGCGGCGACCAGTTGGAGTTGTGGTGTCAGCATTCAGAATCCCCGTTCGTGGCAATAGCGCCGACGTGAGAAACCTGCAGGCGGGCCGGTGGAACCTCAATCGGATTCTGGTGACGGGCCGCGTCGGACGGATGATGACACGGGCTCCACTAGGAGCGTGACGCGGTTGAGCTCACGGTTCCTGCCTGGACCGGTTCAGGTTTTCTTCACACATCCCTTAACCTTGGGACGTATCCTATGAGCGGTCATTCCCACGAGTTCACAGCGTGCGCAATCGTGTTACCAGGGCTGGGGCGGCTCTCGTCCTCGCCGTAGCGGCCACCACGCCGCGCTACCTGCTGGCGCAGCGGCTCGACGTGCAGGTCCTCCTGTGGCAGGTCGTCCCGCAGGCAGACAGCTTCTCGGCGAAAGAAGGAAAACCGCCGGTATTCAAGGCGTACCGGCACGATCCGGTGACTCGTGAGCCGCTGCTCATCGGATACGCCTTCGAAACCAACGACATCCCCCCCGAAGTCTATGGGTACGGCGGACCGATTCAGGTCCTGGTCGGCATGGACCTCAACGGGACCGTCACCGGCATCCGGGTGCTCTACTACCGGGAGCCGATCCGGTCGGATCTGGGTGATTTCCTCCAGACCTCCGGGGTCCAGGAGCAGTACCGCGGCAAGCACATTTCCGACCCGTTCAGGATCTACGGCGACATATCCGGCATCGCCCGGGCGACGATCAGCATCACGGCCATGTCGCAGGGGATCCGTTCGGCGGCCCGAAGAGTCGCCGGCGTGCTGGCGCCGTCCGCCCTGCTCGGCCCGACCCGCCCCGGTGTCACCGCGACCGTGATGCGTCAGATGCTGGAGGACCTGCTCTTCCCGGAAATGGTCACCATCGGGCTGGTACAGCGCATGGATGTCCACGGGCCCGGCTACCTGGGGTTCGAGGTGTTTTTCACGTATGTCGGCACCGAACCACTCGCGCAGCTGATGCTCGGTTCCGGGGCGTTCGCTCCGGTGGTGCAGGCGACGCGCGCCGGCAATGCCAAGCACCTTTTCCTGATTGGCCTGTACGGCTCGGCGGTGCACGCGTTCGATCCCACCGGGGTCTCCATCGAGCAGGACGGCCGAACCTTTCCGGTCGCCAAGGACGACTACTACCCGATGGGAGCGCCCTCGCAGGGGAAGGTTGCACAGCAGGCGTTTGTTATTGGCGCGTTGTTCCTCGACCGCGCGATCGATCTCGATCGACCGTTCACGATCAGTTACGACACGCACGCCCCGGTCGGCGTGTTCTCAGCGCAGTACCGCTTCCCGCAATACCTCGCGATGCTGGATCAACCGCCACCGGCTGCGGTCGCATCGGTTCCCCCAGCCGCTTCCGCCGCGGCGAAATCGGCGCCGGTCCCGGCTGCGCCGGCGCCCAAGGCCGCAGTGACCTCGAGCGCCGTCCGGGGCCGGGCCGATTCGGCCCTTGCCGCCGCCGCAGCCGTGGTGTCGCAGCCGGCGAAACCCGGCGGACCGGGGCAGGCGAGAACGCAGCCGGTTGCGGCTGCGCAGCCGATAGCGGGCATGACCGATTGGATCGTGCGGGAGGAAAGCACGGCGCTCTCCCGCTGGTGGCAGCAGATACGCTGGGTCCGAGTCGGCCCGTTGCTCGGTCTCCTGGCGTTGGCACTCTTCGCTTTTCTGCAGAACGGAACGGCGGCGCGCTGGGTCGTCCTCGCGGCCACGCTGGCGTACCTCGGCTTTGTGGACGGCGGGTTCCTCTCCGTCACCCACATCACCGGGGCGATCACGGTCGGGCCGTCGATGTTTCTCCGGGACCTGCCGCTCCTGGTGATGATCGTCTTTGCGGTGGTGACGACGCTCCTGTGGGGTCGGGTGCTCTGCGGGCTTCTCTGCCCCTTCGGCGCGCTGCAGGATTTCCTGGAGCGATTCGTGCCGCAGCGGTTCCGGTGGAGGGTGCCCCAAGGCATTCACCAGCCGGCCGTCTACGTGAAATACGGGCTGCTCGCGCTGATCCTGGTTCTCGCGGTGGCGAGTCCCGCCCTGGTCATCTACCAATATGTGGAGCCGTTCGGGACGATCTTCTTCCTGGGCCATTCGCTGATACTGTGGACCATCGCGGTCGCCATTCTCGCGGCGTGCGCGGTGATCCCCCGCTTCTATTGCCGCTACGTCTGTCCGCTGGGCGCCGCACTGGGGCTCACTTCTCTGATATCGATCTTCCGGATCAAGCGGGTCGATCCGTGCGCGTCCTGTGTCATTTGCGAGAAGAGCTGCCCGACCACCGCCATCCGTAAGGAGCGTATCGATTTCACGGAGTGCGTACGGTGCGGGGCGTGCGAGCGCAAGCTGGAAAGTCGCGCGGGCGTCTGCCGTAAGCTGGACCGTCCTCTCCCGGTGCTGACCGATGTCTGAGATCACCCGCAAGGAATTCCTGCGAATTACCGCCGTGGCCGGCGTGTCGGTGGCCTTGGGCGGCTCGCTCACCAGCGCGCTGGTAAAGGGCGCCGGGCTGCATCGGATCCGGGAGACGCGCACCCGGATCGGAACCATCGTCACCATCACGGTGGTGCATCCCGATGCGGCGGCCGCGCGGCACATGGTAACCGAAGCGTTTGACGAAATGGAACGGCTGGAGGATATCCTGAGCCGGCATCGCGCGGAAACGCCGCTCGCCAGGCTGAATCGCGAGGGACAGATTTTCGACGCGCCGGTCGAGCTGCAGCAGGTGGTTCGCGCCTCACTGGATTATTCCGCCACCACCGGTGGCGCGTTCGACATCACCGTGGCGCCGCTGGTCAATCTCTATCGGTCGCGATTCGCGGCGGCCGGCCGGCCGCCAGCCGAGTCGGAGGTGGAGCAGGCCCGCGAGCTGGTCGGGCACCAGCGGGTGCTCGTGGACGGGTCGTCGATCAGGTTCGCCACGCGGGGAATGGCCATCACCCTCGACGGGATCGCCAAGGGCTACGTGGTGGATCGCACGGTCGAGCAGCTCAAAGCCCAAGGCGCCGAGCGGGTGCTGGTGGCCGCGAGCGGCGACATGAGCTCGGTCAATCAGGGCTGGCCGGACGACGGCTGGGAGATTGGCGTTCAGAATCCACGGGACCAGGCGGGACTCATCGGCCTGCTGCGGATTCACGGACAATCGCTGGCTACCTCGGGCGATTATCAGGAGTATTTCACCCCCGACAAGCGCTTCCACCACATCATCGATCCGCGCAGCGGGACATCTCCGGAACGCACCAGTGCCGTCACGGTCGTGGCGCCCAAGGCCATGGATGCCGACGCCCTGGCGACCGGGGTGTTCGTGCTCGGTCCGGCCGATGGGCTGGTACTGCTCGATCGCCTCACGGAAGTGGAAGGGATGATCGTGGACAAGGAGCTGCGGGTGGTGCGGTCGAACGGAATGAACCGGTACAGCGCCTAGTTTCCCTGGCGCACGGTGTTCCGCAGCAGCTCCGAGAGTGTCCCGCGGTTCGCGAAATCCCAGGTACCGAGGAAATGAACGTCGTCCACCAGGAATCGGGTGGCCGACTCCTTGACCACGATCACGTCGTCGTTCCAGCGGAACAACCCCTGCCTGGTGTCGCCCGGGGCCTCGAAACTTACGTGCACCACGAGGTGATCTCCGGCCGGCTGCGCCGTGCCGACGTCGAAGCGCCGCGGCCCCTCAAAGAGACTGGAAAAGAGATCCTCGTCGACCAGCGGCGGCTTTTCGTCCGGGTGTTCCCTTCGAGCGCGGGCCTGGTAGGCGGAGGCTTCGTGAAAGCGGCGGCGGAGTCGTTCACTCACGAGGGGTGAGAGCCGGGCAAGCTCGGTCGAGTCCGGTAAGCCGTGGCGGTGGAAGTCGTAAACCGTGTTGTAGAAGCGATCCACGGCAAACCGGGCGTTGTTCTCGTCTGACAGCATGGCGGGACACCACGTGGCCCAGACGAACAGGGCGGCGAGCCAGATGTAGCTCCTCACGACGACAATTTCATCCCGCGCAGGAGATTCTGAAAGCTACCGCGGCATAAGGTCGCTTTACGCGACAGATAGCCGAGCCGCGGCTTTATGCCGCGGATCGGCCGCGCTCCAATTATCACGGAAGCTTTAGGGCCCGCCACCGCCCACCGGCGCCGCCATCGTCCATCAGCTCGACGAAGAGCACCACCCGCCGGTTGCGGTAACTGGGTCGCAAATGCTTTCCGATATCGATCTCACCTTCGCGCACCGCGGCGCCCGCCGCGTCGCGGACCTCGTCTACCCCTCGGCGGAGCACCTCGGCCACCGGGAGCCATCCGGACACCGGGTCTGGCCATTGCCACCCGTTGCGATGGACCACTCGACCGTCGTCGCCGCCGGCCAGCAGACCCACACCGGCGAGAGCACCGATCACTCCATCCTCGGTGCCACCGAAGCCCTCGAGGTGCACTCTGTGCTTGCGAGCCAGCAGGCGCGCGTCCTCCCGCGATACGATCTCGCGTTGGCAGCGGCGCCCGAATTCGACGATCACCGGTGCCACCTCCTCGGCCACACATAAGCCCGGGTCACTCCCGGGCTGATACCAGGCGCGGAGCTCGCGTTGCAGAATCGGCAACAGGCGCGCGGTCTGCCCACTTCCACCCCGGACCAGCAGCGACGCGCAACCGTTCTTGGTGGTATAAGGAATCCGCGAGTCGAAAAGGAGCTGGTGCCGGAGGGCCACGACGAGCGTAAGGCCGGGGGGAAGCGCCGCCGCGAACCGCCGGGCGAGCTGGTTGGTCCCGGGTGTGCCGGGCAGGTCGGTATCGTCGATTCCGATGTGGATCACGGCTGCGATCACCGGGATCGGCTGGTCCGTTCGCGGAAATGAAAGCAGGCGATCGCGCTGATGAGTCCGGCCACGAGTCCGGCGGCCGCGTAGGTCGCGATGGCCTGGAGCCACCAGCGGTCGAACGGCCGGCCGCCGCCGGGGAGCCCCATCAGCTTGGCGGCCCCGCGCACCCAAAACGCGGCGGCATTGGCCGCCGCGCATGCCAGCATGATCGCCCCGTAGCGTTGCCATCCCCGCCGGGCGTGGCTGAGCGCAAGATCGAGCAGCGGACCGGTGAGGAGCAGACTGGTTTGCGCACCCACGCCGGCGAGGCGCACTCCGGCCAGGCCCATCATCGCGGTGGTGGCCAACGCGGCGGCGCCCATCAGCGCGCCCGCTCCCCGCCGCGGCACGAGTGCCAGCCCCAGAGCCATGGGAAAGGCCACGAGCACGATGTTGCTGCCAGGAATACCAAGGCGGAGCCGGACCGCATTGGTGAGGAGGGCAGCCGCGGCCCCGGCGGCTCCCAGGGCAGTGAGGTCGAGCCACGACGCCGTGAGCCGTCCGCCGACCCGCCCGATACGCGAGGCGTCGAACAGGCGCGGGTCGAGTGGCAGAGTCGAGCTTTTCAGGCTGCGCATGGAGCTTTGGTTACCGGTCGCGTGGGGAATCGTCGCGTAAGCTGATCCCCTCGCGCAGTCGGGCGCAAGGAGCGCCAGGAACCCCTCACTCGATGCGCAGGGCCTCCAGCACGGACACGGCGCTTGCCCGGCGCGCGGGCACATAGCTCGCGAGGAATGCGATGGAGACCAGCACCAGGGCCACGGTCGCCAGAGTGAGCGGATCGTTGGGCTGGATGCCGGCCAGCAGGCTTCGGAGGACCGGTGTGATCGCCAGTGAACCGGCGACGCCGAGCGCCACTCCCACGAGGGCGAGCGTCATGCCCTGCGCGATCACGGTGCGGAGGATCTGGCCGCGTGCCGCGCCGAGTGCCATCTGGATCCCGATCTCGCGGGTGCGGCGGGCAACGCCGTAGGCGATCACGCCGTACACGCCGATCGCCGCGAGAATCAGCGCGATACCGGCAAATGTCGCCATCAGCGCCGTCACAAACCGGGGGTAGACGAGCACTCCGCCAACACGATCGTTGAAGGTCTGGAACTCCGAGACGGCGAGATCGGGATCGAGCTCCTGCAGCCGCCGGCGCGCCGCACTGGTGACGGTCGCCGGCTCCGCCGCCGTTCGGAGAATCAGGAAGGTGGCCCAGCGAGGGGACTGCCGATTGGGCCAGTAGATCTCCGCTGCGGTCGCCTGATCGGCTTTGAGAGGGCTCACGTCGGCCACCACGCCGACCAGGGTCATTGCCCGATCGTACATCACCACGTTCCGCCCGATCGGATCCTCGCCGGGCCAATGCCGGCTGGCCATCGTCTGGTTGATCACCGCGACGCCCGGCGCGCCTGCAACGTCCGAGGCGGCGAACCCGCGGCCCCTGACGACGCGAATGCCCATCGTCGCGAAGTAATTGGGGTCCACATCGTACCAGCGGGCCGTGGGCGGCTCGCCCAACGGCCGTTGGCCGACGATACGGACCTCGCCGGTCTCGGTCCCGCCGAACATCGGACCCGCCGAGGCGGCCCCGGCCGACACGACGCCCGGGACCGAGCCGGTTTCTTCCACGGCGCGCCGGAACAGGTCCGCCACCTGCGCACCAGTCCGGTACTTGGCTTGCGGCGCGAGGAGCCAGGTCATGGTCAGCTTCTCGGTCGTGAACCCCGGGTCCCAGCGGGACATTCGCGTGAAGCTCTTGAGCAAGAGTCCGGCGCCGGTGAGCAGCACCAATGCCAGCGCGACCTCGGCCACGACCAGGGCGCTGCGCAAATTGAACCTTCGCCCGCCCAGCGGAGCCTCTTTCCCCCGGAGCGTGTCCCCCGGGTTGGGATGGGATGCCCGGAAGAACGCAATGGCGCCGAAGACGAGACCGGTGAGACAGGAGAGCGCGACCGCGAATCCGAACACGCGGCGGTCAATGCTGATCTCGTCCAGGCGCGGAATGCCGCGAGGCGCCAACCGCACGAAGGCATCGAGTGCCCAGAACGAGAACCCGAGTCCGATGACCCCTCCGACCGCGGCGAGCACCAGGCTTTCCAGGGCAATCAGCCGCGCGGACGCCCACCGGTCCGCTCCCAGGGCGGCGCGCACCGCGAGGTCACGACTGCGGTGCGTCAGGCGTGCGAGCAGGAGATTGGCGACATTGGCACACCCGATCAGCAGGACGAATCCCACCGCGCCGAGCAACACGAGCAGCGCGCGCTCCACGCGGCCAACGACCTGGCTGCG
Source organism: Gemmatimonadota bacterium (assembly GCA_016209985.1). Taxonomy (GTDB): domain Bacteria; phylum Gemmatimonadota; class Gemmatimonadetes; order Gemmatimonadales; family GWC2-71-9; genus SHZT01. Next base: position 18,038 of record JACQVB010000084.1, read on the forward strand.
CAGGTCTGCGACGCCGACGGTCCAACCCCGGTTGGTGTCGGGATATTTCTGCGCCAGGCGCGCCGCCACCTGGTCTAAGTCCTGCTGCACTTCGCGGATACTCGATCCCGGTGCCATGCGAGCGAATACTTGGAAGCCGCGCCACTTCCGATTCTCCCCCAGCCGCTGGTCGAATGGAAGCGGCGTCCACAGCTGCACCCATTCCAGTTTCGGGACCGCCGTCCTGGCCGGCAGCACGCCCACCACGGTATAGGGTTCGTTGTCGAGCGTGATGGCGCGCCCCACCAGACTCGAATCGCCGCCGAAGCGCTGTTCCCACAGCCCGTGGCTCAGGACCACGATGTGACTCCCCGCCATGTCGTCGATCGAGATCAGACGGCCGAGCGCCGGTGCCAGGCCCAGGACGCGGAAGAAATCCGGTGAGACGACGCCACCGTCGATAGTTTCGCTCCCCCGCTCGTCACGGCGAAGGAACGGCCAGTCGCGCGCGATCCCCACCGCCTCCAGTGTACGGCTCTCCGCCGCCCAGTCCGCCGCGTTCGGCGGAGAACCGATGCAGAAGCCGGCCACCGAAGAATGCTGCTCGCAAATCCCGACCAGCCGGTCGGCCGAGGGGAAGGGGAGTGGTCGGAGCAGTATGCCATTGACCGCACTGAAGATTGCCGTGGTGGCGCCGATGGCGAGCGCCAGAGTGGCGAGTGCCGCGGTGGTGAACGTGGGACTCTTTCGGAGAGCGCGAACGACGTAACGCAGATCACCGGTCCAGCTCATCGGGTGCCTCGCGAGTCCTCGGGGAATCGAGTGGGGAACGGCGAGATCACCTCCAGTGATCGCATTGATTGTGCCGTGGAGGAATGGAGCAGAGATCCAGACGCTCCAAGCGCTTAGGAATTACCAGCCGCCCTACCCGTCGATGCGATGTTCGATCGCGGGAATGGCGAGTCCCAGAAACGAACGCGTGAAGAAAGGTTACTCGACCCGGCCGGAGTCCTTCTTTGCGGCGGCCTGCCATTTCCATAGCCAGAACCGCAACCCGATGACCGCTCCGCCCGCTGCCACGAAGGGCCAGAAGAAAATCGGAACGAGCGCGCCGGTATACCAGGTGACCAGCCAGAAGCAGATCGTGAAGATGGTCGCGCCACTACCGGCCCACCACCCGAGCTCCCGGCGGCCGGCCCGGGAGCGAAAGAAGTCGGAGAAGGATCTGGGCTCGTTCGAGGTCACGATATCAGGCGAACGGTGCCTTAAGCTGTGTGGGATCCGGCGGAGCGCAAGGAGCAGCACCTCCGCGCGGCATCCCTTGCTCGCGCATGTAAAGGAACAGCGGCGATTCCTCAATCCCGCACGCCGGCCCTCGATGGCCACGAAGGCCCAGAGGACGAGTGATGAAACGACGACATCCAGGCCGAAAAAGGCGCTGATCCGGCCTTTTGGCTCGCCCTCGCCTCCGGTCGAGCGTGGCGCCCCGACTGCGTGAGGCCGGTTCTTTCTAGAGCAACCCCACGCCCCGCAAGAGAATTATCCCCACCGTTGCCGGAATGACGAACCGGATGAAGGGACTCCAGGCGGTGGGGATCTTGAGCCACGTTGCGCCCTGATTCGCATCCTCGCGGAAAGGTCGGAATCCCCAGACCCACCCCGCGAACAGCGCGACCAGGATCCCGCCGACCGGCAGGAAGATGTCGCCCGATATCCAGTCGACCAGTCCGAACAGGTCGCGGCCGGCGACCTTGATGTCGGCCCATGGCCCCTGGGAGAGAATGATGGGCACCTGAAGCAGGATCAAGACGGCCGCCGTGATCCAAGTAGACGCCTTGCGTGGTATCCCAGCCAGCTCCGAGACGGTCGCGGCCAGACACTCGACCAGAGCGATCGCCGAAGTGAGTCCGGCCAGGAGCACAAGCAGGAAAAAGAGTCCGCCAAAGAACTGTCCAGCTGGCATCTTGTCGAACAGGTTCGGCATCGTGGCAAACAGCAGTCCCGGTCCCGAATCGGGCTGCAACCCGAACGCGAACAGGGCAGGGAAGATCACGGCACCGACCAGTAACGCCGCGAAGGTATCGAAGACCACCACCGTTGCCGCGTTGCCGGGCACGTCACTCTCCCGCGGCTTGAGATAGCTCCCGAATCCGATCCCTCCCGCCATGCCGATGCCGATCGAGAAGAAGCACTGGCCGAGTGCCGCCAGCACGGCCGCTGCCGAGAGCTTGGAGAAGTCCGGCTTGAGGTACCACGAGAGGCCCGCCATTGCGCCGGGGAACGTGAGCGAGCGAATCAGCAGAAGGAACAGCAGGATAAAGAGCGCTGGCATCATGATCTTGGAGGCCCGTTCGATCCCCTTCTGCACGCCGGCCGCCACGATGGCCGCCGTCGCCGCCCCGACCAGCACCGTATAGAAGAAGACGAGACCCGGCCGCGCGATGAACGCCGGAAACGCGGCGGTCACCTGGTCGGTGGACATTCCTGTGAAATGCCCGCTCCCGATCATCACCAGATACCCTACGATCCAGGCGATCAGCATGAGATAGTAGGTCATGATGAGTGCGGCGGCCGTGATCCCGAGCCAGCCGATGAGATTCCAGAAGCTTCCCTTCCGGCCGGTGAGGTTGCGCAAGGCCGAGATGGGCATCGCCTGTCCCTTGCGGCCCATGGCGATCTCGGCGGTGAACAACGGAATGCCGATCAGCATGGCGCAGAGGAGGTACACCAGCACCCAGGCGCCGCCGCCGTTCTGCCCCGCCAGGTAGGAAAAGCGCCAGATGTTGCCGAGCCCGATGGAGAACCCGGCGGTGGCCATGATGAACCCGAAGCGGCTGCCCCACGATTCGCGTGCCGTCACGATCTCTCCCATTGGTTGAGTAGTGGGGTGTGTCAGAGTCTGCCGTGTCTCAGGCAGTTCCATTGCGCGCGCGTCGTTGCTGCCATATCACGACCGGACCGAGCAACAGCGCGGTCACGCCGGCACTCAGTGCCGGCCACCGGGACGGCGGCCTGGAGCAGGGCACGGCGTGGAGAAGAGTGGGCCAGGGGGGCGTCTCCCGCAATGTCTTAGCCTCGCCAGGCCTGACGGCCCTCCCAGGCGATAGGAGGGGTCATGGCGAGCGCGGCCACCGGATCGGCCCACCACCAGCCGAGCACGCCAGTCAGCAGCAGGCCGCCGAAGGCGGTCGCATCGACGGCCACATCGAGAGCGAGCGCGAAGAAAAAGATGAGCGTGCCTGCACTCGGCGCGGGGCGAGAAAAGTTGGAACGGCACTAGGAGAGGTACGCGCGCGCGACTCGTGCGCCGAGGTAAACGCCGAGCGCGGTGCCCACAATACTCAGCAGGAACGCGGTCATGATGCCGATCATGGCGCCGAGCCACCAGCCGACGGCACCGCCGACTGTCGCGCCGACAAACGCCAGGACCTTACTCATAGACATTCAGCCTGGTCGCGCAATCGAGAAGAACCCGGCCGGTGCACTCACCGGATCGGTCGGATCGAAACAGACGTCGCACACCCGGTTTACCCCACGGAAGCCGAGGAGCCGCACGTGAGGCGAGCGGTGCCCGGGCCTCACCGGTTCCTCGCGCAGCAGGTCGGTGCTCAGGTACTTCTTGTTGGAGTCGGGGAACACGGTGACGACCACCGCCTGCGCGCCGAGTTCATCCTGTGCCTCCATCGCGGCGAGAAAATTGGCGCCGCTCGAGATGCCTACTGCGAGCCCGAGCTCGCCGGCCAGCTTTTTCGCCATCAGGATGGCGTCGCCGTCATCTATCCCGATTATCCGGTCGAGCTCCTCCAGGCGCACGATTGGCGGAATGAACTCGTCACTGATGCCCTGGATGCGGTGTTTGCCTACCTTGTGACCGGTGGAGAGGGTGGGTGAGTTGGCCGGCTCTACCGGGTGCAGCCGGATCGACGGGCGCACGCTGCGCAGGAAGCGTCCGGTGCCCATGATCGTACCGCCGGTGCCGACACCGGCCACGAATGCGTCGGGGACGAGTCCTTCGTTCTGCAGCTGCGCCCAGATCTCGGGTCCAGTGGTTCTGAGGTGCGCCTCGGAATTTTCCTCGTTGGCGAACTGGCGGGGGAGGAAGGCGCCGGGCGTGGTCGCTGCCAGGCTTTCCGCGAGGGCGATGCAGCCGAGAAAGCCGCCCTCTTCTTTCGAGGCCAGCCGGATTGTCGCGCCGAACGAGCGAATGAGCGCTATCCGCTCCTCGCTCATCCAGTCCGGCATGAAGATCGTCACCGGGTGCCCGAGGGCGCGGCCGACCGCGCAGAACGAGATACCCGTATTCCCGCTGGTCGCCTCCACGATCAGCCCGCCCGGCTTCAGCTTACCCGACTCCCAGGCGCGGCGAAGGATGTGCAGGGCCATTCGGTCCTTGATGCTGCCCGTCAGGTTCAAGCTTTCCGCCTTGGCGTACAAGTGGCGTTGCTCACCGTGATCCACGGAGAATTCCACGGCGAGTAACGGAGTATTTCCGACGAGAACGCGAAGTCCGCGCAGTCGGTCGGCGGCAGAGAGTGTGGTCAAGCGTCTCCCGAGAAATGATACGCCTTCATCCGGATCCGCTTCCGGTCTGAGAGCAGGTAGTGAGTGGCTGCCGCCTCACGGATCTGCGCTTAAGGTGCGAGCGCCGAGCACGCGGGCGCAAGGAGGCGCACCCCGAAGGCGCGGTTATTCGCTCATCTCCCGTAATACCGCGAGCGGCGTCTTCTGCAACACCTCGCCTGAGTTCGCAAATCCGATCACAGTCGTCAGCAGGCAAACGACGACCCACACCAGCCCGAGCTGGAGCGCCGGCAACGTGAAGGGCAGCTCGAACAGCCTGGTGGTCAACGCCCACCCGGCGATCGCTGCCAGCAGGACCCCGGTGAACGCGGCCAGCGAGCCCCAGGCGAAATACTCGGTGAGCAGGATCTGCCGGATCTGTTTGCCCTTCGCTCCCAAGGTCTTGAGCAACACCGCCTCGCGCACCCGCTGGAACCGCGACGCCGCGAGCGCCCCGATCAGAATGATCAGACCACTCGCGACACTGAACAGCGCCATGAACCGGATCGCCAGCGAGACCTTGCTTAAGACCCCGTCCAGCGTCTTCTGAATCAGCGTGAGATCCACCGCCGAGATGTTGGGATACGTGATGACCAGGTCGCGCTGCACCTCGGCCCGCAGCGTGGGATCGTCACTGTGGGTGAGCGTGACGAAGGTCTGCGGCGCCTTTTCCAGCACGCCCGGCTGAAACACCACGAAGAAGTTCGGCTCGAACCGCGCCCAGGTGATCTTCCGCAGACTGGTGATCTGCGTCTCGATCTTCACTCCCTGCACATCCCAGGTGATGCGATCTCCCAATCTGACACCAAGATCGGTGGCCAATTGATCTTCCAGCGAGATCTCCGGGAGAGTGTCGCCCGCCGACCCGCCGACCCGCCGACCCGCCGACCCGCTCCACCACTTCCCTGTCACTAATTTCTCCGTCTCCACCAGACCGTCGCGATAGGTATTGCGGTACTCCCGCCGCAATGCCCACCGCGCCGGGAGGTGATCCCCCCTCGGCCGGAATTCGTCCGGCGCCTTGTCGTTGACTCTCCAGATCCGCGCCGGCACGATCGGCGTGAGCTGGCTGACCTTGATCCCCCGCGAGGCAAGCATCGCCTCGACCCCGCCGCGCTGGTCCGCCTGGATGTCGAACAGGACCAGGTTGGGTCGCGTGGAGCTGGTGTCCATCGAGAACTGCGCGACCAGATTGGCCTGCACCACGTAGAGCGTGGCGATCAGGAAGACGCCGAATCCGATCGCCAGGATCACCGCGACGGTCTGATTCTGCGGGCGGAAGAGGTTGGCGACCCCCTGACGAATCACATAGCTCGCCCGGCTGGGGAAGAACCGTCTCGTCGCCCACATCAACAATTTGGCAGTGACCCACAACACCAGGGTGGTGGCGAGCAGCGATCCGGCAAAAGCGAACCCGATCGATCGCCGCGGCGCCTGCCAGAGCGAAAGACCCAGGATGCCGGCCAGGAGCGCCGCGTAGGCGAGGAACCGCAACGGATCGCGCGTCGCTTCCCCGGAATCGAACTCGTGTCGCAAGGCGCGGAGCGGAGTCGCTTCCTTGAGATCGAGCAACGGAAGCAGGGCGAACAACCCGGCCGTCGCGACGCCGATGCCGAGCCCCGCGAGCACCGTCCGCCAGTCGATGGAGATCGCCACCGTGAGCGGGAGGAAATCCTCGACCACCGCGGGCAAGGCGATCTGCACCAGAATGCCGAGTATCACACCGGCCGCCGCTCCGATGAAGCCCAGGGCCACGGCCTGCATGAGATAGATCGAAAGGACCGTCGGCTGGCGGGCGCCGAGACAGCGGAGCAGGGCAGCGGTGTCGAGCTTCTCCTTGACGAAGACATTGACCGCGCTGCCCACGCCGATCCCGCCCAGCAGGAGCGCCACCAGTCCCACCAACCCGAGATAGCGCGCCAGCCGCCCCAGCGCATCGGAGAGGTCCTCCTCCTGCTCGGCCACCGTGTCGTAGCCGACACCGTTCGCCCGGAAGAACGCGTTGTGCTGATTGAGGAAATGCTGGACTCCCGGCTCCGGCATCGCGAGATACGCGCGGAACTGCGCCCGCGATCCGAAGCGCAGCAGATTGGTCTCGTCCAGAAACTGGGCCGGGAAAAAGACCCGCGGGCCGATGGCGGTGCGCAGGCCCACGTCACCCGGCGAGCTGGTGATCACCCCCGCAATCGCGAACGAGCCATCGCCCACGCTCACCGTGTCGCCCGCCTTCGCATCGAGCTCGATTAGGACCGCGGGATCCACCACGACCGTGCGCCCCGACCGGAAGGTGCTCCACAGCCCGGGCGGATCGGTTTCGATGGTGCCGTAGTACGGAAAGCCGCCTTCGATCGCCCGCACTTCGAACAGCCGGGTGCGGCCCGTACGTTTGGCGAGGACCATCGAGGCGAAGCTGGTGACCCGGGAGACCGGGACCTGCTGCCGCGCCAGCGAATCGAGCAGCGCCACCACCGGCTGGGTGAATCCGCTTCGCGCGCGCAACTCCAAGTCCGCACCGAGCAGACTCCGCGCCTGCTGGTGCACCGAAGCGGTGACGTTGGCGCTGAACGAGTTGATCGCCACCAGCGCCGCGACCCCGAGGCTCACCGAGCTGAGATAGAGCACGAGACGCCGCCGGCTCCGACGACTCTCGCGCCAGGCCATCGAGATCGCGAAGGGGACTCTCACGCGGGTGGGTTGAGCGTGTCGGATACGACCGAGCCCGCCTGCAGCCGGACCACCCGGCGCGCCCGGCTCGCCAGCTCCCAGTCGTGCGTCACCAGGACCAGCGTGGTCTTGGCGTCCTGATTCAGCTCTTCCAGCAGACGGATGACCGTCCGTCCGGTTTCGCCGTCCAGACTCCCGGTCGGCTCATCCGCCAGCAGGATCTTGGGCGCACTGGCGAAGGCGCGCGCGAGCCCCACCCGCTGCTGCTCGCCCCCGGAGAGCTGGGTGGGATAGTGATCCATGCGTGCCCCCAACCCCACCCGCGCGAGCAGCTCCATGGCGTTCTCTTCCAGCTCCTTCACCTCGTGCGTGTGATTGCCCCGCAGCTCGATCGGAACCATGACGTTTTCCAGGGCGGTGAGCGTGGGGATGAGCTGAAAGGTCTGAAACACGAAGCCCACCTTGTCGGCCCGCAGCGTCGCCCGCTGGTCTTCCGTCAGCCGACCGAGGTCCTGGCCATCCAGCCGCACGATTCCTTTAGTCGGGCGGTCCAGACCCGCCAGCAACCCCAGGAGCGTGGTCTTGCCGCTTCCCGAAGGACCGATAATCGCGACGAATCCCTCAGCCTCGATCGCCAGATTAATTTGCTTAAGCACCGTCAGCGGCTTCCCGCCGCTCATATACGTCTGCTCGAGATCAATGGCTTCGATCATCATGGTTCGAAAGATACTTGCCGTCTTACTGCTGTGTTCCGCGCAGGCATGCAACCGGAGCGATTCGAACTCCGGCGCGGCCCCCCGGTCCGCCAGCCCGCCGGCCCGCCAGCCCGCCCCGCCCGCCCCAACCGACTCCCGTCCGGTGGTTCTCTTTTTCGGCACCTCCCTCACCGCCGGGCTCGGGCTCGACCCCGACGAGGCCTATCCGGCCCTCATTCAGCGGAAGATCGACTCGGCCGGTTTGCAGTACCGCACGGTCAACGCCGGCGTATCGGGCGAGACCTCCGCCGCGGGCGTGCGTCGCATCGACTGGATTCTCCAGCAGGCGGTGGCGGTCCTGGTGCTCGAGCTGGGCGCGAATGATGTCTTGCGTGGGCTCGAGCTGAGCGAGGCGAAAAAGAACCTGCAGCAGATCATCGACCGCACCCGGGCCAAATACCCCGACGCGAAAATCGTCATCGCCGGCATGCAGGCCCCTCCCAACCTGGGTACCCGCTACACCCGGGAATTCCAGCAGATCTTTGTGGAGCTCGCCCGCACCAATAAGGCGGCGTTCATCCCCTTCCTCCTCGAGGGCGTCGGCGGGGTGGACTCGCTCAACCAGCGCGATGGCATTCATCCCAACGTGCAGGGGGAGAGGATTGTGGCAGAGAATGTCTGGGCGGTGCTCCGACCTATTCTTAATTGATAAAAAATGAAGGGGCGGCCGATCTGCCGCACGTCGTCTCGAGACGGCATTAGTCGCGCCGGACTAGATTCCTCACGCTCGTAGATCGGCAGATCCCTCCCCCTCGTCCTCGCTGCGCGAGGCCTTGGGGTCGGGATGACGGCCGCCCTTTTTAATGTAAGCACCCACATGGAGGGTTCATTGCAGCGTCCAGGGAAGATTATTTGTGTTGGGCGGAACTATGCGGCGCACGCCAAGGAGCTCGGCAACGTCGTCCCCGACAAACCGCTGCTCTTCTTCAAACCCCCCTCATCCATCATCGACAACGGCGAAACCATCATCCTCCCGCCGCCCTCACTTACGAAGCAGGTCGAGCACGAGGCGGAGGTCGGGGTGGTGATCGGCGCCAGGCTTCGCAACGTGGACGGAAAAGCCGCGCGCAACGGGATCGCGGGCATTACCTGCGTCAACGACGTCACGGCGCGCGATCTCCAGAAGACCGACGGTCATTGGGTTCGGGCCAAGGGCTTCGATACCTTCTGCCCCTGGGGGCCGAAGATCGTCCCGTTTCCGAGTGACGATCAGCTTGCGAAGACCGAAGTAACTTGCCGAGTGAACGGCTCGCTACGCCAGCACGGCCACGTGGCCGACATGGTGTTCAGCATTCCGTTCCTCGTCTCCTACGTCTCCCAGGTCATGACGCTCGAGCCCGGGGACCTGATCGCGACTGGGACACCCGAGGGCGTAGGTCCGCTCAAGTCGGGTGACGTGGTCGAAGTGGAAGTGACGGGGGTGGGAGTGCTGCGGAATCCGGTGAGATAAGGCGGTAAAGGACGGTAGAAGGCGGTATGTCTTGCCGCCCTCTACCGCCTGCTACCGCCTTTAGCCGGCCTTCGCTGCCGCCACGGGCGGGTTTGCCGCCAGGCTCACCACCGCATCGACCGCCTTATCGATATCCTGCATCGATACGTAGATGTGTGGGGCGAAGCGGAGACCGGCAAAATCGCCGCCACTCACCGCGCAGGTGATCTGATTCTTCTCGTAGAGCACTTTTGCACCTTCCGCATTGTCCATCTTGGGCAGCGCGAAAATTACGATCCCGGCGCTCATCGAGGAGTCCACCGGCGTGTGGAACTTGATCCCGGGCACCCGCTGTTGCAGCCCGCTCTTGAGCCGGGTCGCCAGCTCGCGCACCCGCGCGTCGATCCGCTCGCGCCCAATGGTGGCGTGGAAGTCGGCCGCCTTGCCGAGCGCCGACACGGCGCCGTCGTCGCGCTGGCCCAGGGTCTCGAATTTCCGCGCGCCGTGGTCCTTAGCACTCTGCCAGCCGATGCCCACCATCTGGGGCCACAGTGCTGCCTGCCGTTCTTTCCGCACGAAGAGCACGCCGGTCTCGCGCGGTCCCATGAACCATTTGTGCGCGCTGCCGGCGTAGAAGTCGCATCCGATATCGCGGAGGTTCACCACGACCGAGCCGAAGCTCTGCGCCCCGTCGAGCAGGGTGAGAATCCCGCGCTGCCGCGCCGCCGCGCACAGCTCTCGGGCGGGCAGGGCCACGCCGGACGAGCTGGAGATGTGCGTGATCGAGAGGACCTTGGTCCGCGGCGTCAATGCCGCGAGGAACGGCGCCGCGAGATCGGACGGCTGCGCCGCCGCGGGCGGGGTCTTCACCTTCTTGACGGTGAACCCGTACCGCTCGGCCCGCACCTCCCAGGCGACGTTGTTGGTCGGATGATTCTGGTCCCAGATCACCACTTCGTCGCCCGGTCCAAGATTGATCCCGTTCACCACCGTGTTGTTGCCCTCGGTGGTGTTGCGGGTGATGGCGATCTCGTCGGGATCGGCGCCCAGATGTTGCGCCAGGGCGGTCCGCGCGTACTCCCGCAGCCCGGAGAACTTGCCGCGATTCTGCTGCGACATCTCGCGGTCGATCTCCCGGGTGAGGTCGGCCACCGTGTCGCTCACCAGGTAGGGCGACGGGGCCAGATTGGCCGCGTTCAGATAGATGAAGCCGGCGCGCAGGGGAAACTGATCGCGCACCGCCTTCCAGTACGCCTCGTCCTCACCGACCAGCGAGAGGTGCGGCAGGCGCGGGCGCACCCGTTCCGTCGCGCCCAGCGCGGTGGCGGGCGCCAGCGATGCCGCAGCCACTCCGCCCGCCAGTCGTGCAAGAAAGTCTCTCCGTGCCAGTTCAGTGCTCATGGCAGTCTCCTAGTGAACAATGAGGAGCCGTGTGAGAAGAGTGGCGGCGAGCGTTGAGCCGAGTGCGCGAGTGGAGATGGGCGAGACGCGAGCCTCACGGCCGGCACATCTGCGTCGCGCCGTTTGGGTTGCTCGATTGACGGTGCCGGTCGAGGGCTCGCGTCGAGAACATCCGGAACTCGCGTACTCGGCTCCACGCTCGCTATCACTCCTCCAATTACGACGTAACCTTCTTACGACGTAACCTTCTTCTTCAACCCGTCCGGCCCATGGTCCCAATCCTGGACCGACGAAATATTCGGCAGTCCCCATTGATGCCCGTTCCACCCGTCAAAGCCTTCCATCTTGAACGCCCAGAACCCGGTGATGAAATCGCTGGCCACGATGAGGCCGTCCGCGTTCCGGATCTGTGGGCTCCATACCCCGAAGGTGCCGCCGCCGGTGAGCGTGCCGTCGGGCCCGTCGTGCGTATCGTAGTAGGCGACGGTATAGGGGTTGGTCGGGTCCATCATGTTGAAGACGTAGAGTCCGTCATCGTAGGCGCCGACGAACACGTAGGGCCAGCGCACTTCCATGTTGTGCGAGAAGTTCTTCCAGTTCGCGGTCCAGGCGCCGATCGGCCGCGAAATGGTCTTCACCGTGCCATCGAGCGCCGGCTTGAGATCGAAGATGCGCAGCGGGGAGAGTCGGTACTCGACCTCGGTCACGGCGTAGCGCCCCGTGGGATCCGGGGTGAAGGTATGCCCGTTGCCCACCCCCGAGATCCCCGTCATGGAGGCGAGCAGCTTGGGATTCTGGAGGTCGGTCACGTCGTACACGTAGTAGCCGTTGGTACCGGCACCGTAGAACCGGTCCGTTTGGGTTGCCGGATCGAACCCCACGTACATGTCGTGGTACGCCCGAGGCCGCACGCCCGCCGCTTCCGCCGGAACGGGGATCCTGGCAATCAGGCCCTCCCGGCCGCCGGTGGCGACCACCCGGTCGATGTCGTACACACCGGCAAACGGTCCCTGAACGGTGGCGAACATCAGGGCCAGCCCAGTGGAATGCTTGTAGGTGTAGTTCTCGTGTGACCCGCCGGGATATTGCGGCTCGCGAATCCGCGCCACCTCACGGACCTTCGACGTGTCGGGAAGACCGGTCACATCGAACACGATGGCATTGATGTCCACATCGGGACCGCCTTCCGCGAACTGAAAACTCTGCAGGAAGTAGTACCGACCCTTGCTCTTGGCGTACATCGGTCCCAGCGCCTGCGAGCCGCGATGTAATTCGGGATTCTCCATCACCCAGTCATAGATAATCTTCGGCTTGGCGGGGTCTTTGATGTTGATGATCCAGAAGCCGGTCGGGGAGAATCGGTGACAGACGTACACGTAAGGGCGGGACAGCTCCTGCTCCATCGTGATGTCGGCGGTGCGCGAACCCAGCATCGCGATGGCGTCGTTGCTCGATGCGGGCCGGAGCGCGGCGTTGGGGTTGGCGGTTCGCGATCCCGAGAGTTGCGGCGCCGCACCGCCCAGGGGCAGGTGCGCCACGACGGTCATGTTCCGGCTTCCCTGCTGGCCCGGAGGGAACTGGGCCATGGCATTCGTCGTCGCGAGCGCCAGCGAGGCCACTGCCACCCCGCCCGCCAACCGTGCGAGAGAGTCTCTCCGTGCCAGTTTAGTGCTCATGGCGGTCTCCTAGTGGAACCGGGGCGCATGGGAGCGCGACGGCGAATCGTACAGCCGAGTGCGCGAGTGGAGGATGGGCGAGACGCGAGCCTCACGGCCGGCACATCTGCGTCGAGCTGTTGCATCGCTCGATCGACCGTGCCGGTCGAGTGGCTCGCGTCGAGAACATCCGGAACTCGCGTACCCGGCTGTACGATTCGCCGTCATCGTTCTAATTACGACGTAACCTTCTTCTTCAACCCATCCGGCCCGTTATCCCAATCCTGGGCCGACGAAATGTTCGGCAGCCCCCATTGATGCCCGTTCCAGCCGTCGAACCCTTCCATCTTGAAGGCCCAGAATCCGGTGACGAAATCGCTGGCGACGATGAGACCGTCAGCGTTCCGGATCTGGGGGCTCCATACCCCGAAGGCCTTCTCCTGCGTCGGCTTGCCGTCCGGCCCGTCATGCGTGTCGTAATAGCCGACGGTGTAGGGGTTGGTCGGGTCCATCATGTTGAAGACGTGCATGCCGTCGTCATAGGCGCCGACGAACACGTAGGGCCAACGCACTTCCATGTTGTGCGAGTAGTTCTTCCAGTTGGCGGTCCACGCGCCCACCGGCCGTGAGATCGTCTTGACCGTGCCGTCCAATCCCGGCTTGAGGTCGAAGACTCGCAGCGGCGAGAACCGGTATTCCACTTCGGTCACCGCATAGCGTCCGGTCGGATCGACCACGAACGTGTGGCCATACTGCACTCCGGAGATGCCGGTGATCGAGGTGAGCAACTTGGGGTTCTTGACGTCGGTGACGTCGTAGACGTAGTAGCCGCCCGCGCCCGCGCCGTAGAAACGGTCGGTCTGGGACACGGGATCGAACCCGACGTACATGTCGTGGTAGCCGCGCAGCGCGGTGGCACCTGCGGGATTGGCTTCGGTCGGGAGCGGGACGTCGCCCACCAGGCCCGACTTTCCACCCGACGCCACGACCTGATCTACATCATAGATGTGCGAGATGGGAGCGCCGGTCACGGCGGTGAACATCAGCGCCGCACCGCTTGAATGCTTGTAGGTGTAGTTCTCGTGGTACCCGCCGGGGTGGCCGGGATCCATGATGCGGGCGACCTCCTTGACCTTCGAGGTGTCGGGCAGCCCGGTCACGTCGAAGACGATGGCGCCCAGGTCCACGTGTGGTCCGCCCGCCTGGAACTGGAAGGTCTGCAGGAAGTAGTAGCGGCCTTTGCTCTTCACGTACATCGGGCCCAACGCGCCGGAGCCCCTTCCCAGCTCGGCCTGCTCGATTTTCCAGTCGTAGATGATCTTGGGCTTGCCGGGCTCCTTGATGCTGATGATCCAGAAGCCGGTCGGCGCAAACCGATGACAGATGTAGACATAGGGACGGGACAGCTCCTGCTCCATCGTGATGTCGGCCGTGCGGGTGCCGAGCATGTCGACCGCCTCGTTGGTCACCATCCGGCCGGCCGCCAGGTTCGTGGACCCGGTCATGAGCGGCTCGGCGCCGCCAAGCGGCATGTGCGCCACGATCGAGATGTTGCGGCTGCCCTGCTGGCCGGGGGAATACTGCGCGACTGCGGCCGAAGCCGTGAGCGTCGCGGCCACACTGAGTGCCACGATTCTGGTTCTCATCGAGCCTCCAATTTCTTCACGATTAGAGATAGTTGAGCCTCTTCGACAAGCCGCCACAGGACAGCGAACCCGCGCCAATATGCGCCGCCGATCCAGGTCGCGCAAAGGTCCGTGACATATCGCGCCTCTACCCGTACCATAACGTAGGCGTCCGAGCCATGACCGTCGATCCCGTGACCCGCGAGATATTCTGGAACGTCTCTCCCGCCGGAGAGCTCGTATTCTATTTCCTGGGCGCGCTCTCTCTGGGATGCTTTGGCTACGGGATGTACCGGCACCTGAAGCGGATCCTGAGCGGAAAGCCGACACCTCTGTCCTGGCCAACGATCCGGGCCGCGCTGGCGAAGAGAGTCGTCACGATCCTGCTGAATGTCAGCGTCGTTCGCCGGCATCGATTCGCCGGGGTCATGCATCTGGCCATCATGTGGGGATTCGCGGCGCTGTTCGTCGGCACCGTCCTCGTCGCCATCGAATACGACGTCTTTCAGAAGATCCTCGGCAGAACGCAGGGCTTCTTCGCCGGCTCCTTCTTTCTGGGATACGAACTCGCGCTCGACACCCTGGGCGCGTTGTTTTGCGCCGGCCTCCTGGCGGCACTGGTGCGCCGCTATGTCCTTAAGCGCCCGCCGCTCACCCGGGAACCCGCGGACCTGCTCCTCTCGGGATGGCTGTTGCTAATCGGGCTTACCGGGTTTCTGGTGGAAGGCATGCGCCTGGCGGGGACCTCCCATCCGCTTCCATACTCGCCCCGCTGGTCACCGGTGGGCCTCGCCATCTCCGGCCTGTGGGCACACGTCGGCGCCGGGACCGTTCAGGCCTGGCATCTGTACGGCTGGTGGTTTCACGCCGTCCTGGCGCTCGGCTGGATTGCCGCGCTCCCCCGCGCGCCCAAAGTTCTGCACCTCCTGACCGCGGGAGTGAACGTGCTGCTGCGGGATCTTCGTCCCCGGGGGCGTCTCGCTCCCATCGACATCGAGGCCGCCTTCGAGAGTGGTCTGCCGGTGGGCGTGAGCACGATCGCGGACCTCACCCGGAAAGACCTGCTCGACCTGGCCAGCTGCACCGAGTGCGGGCGATGCGAGACGGCCTGCCCCGCGCACAGCTCCGGAAAAGCCTTGTCCCCCCGCGCCATCGTGCTCAAACTCCGCGATCAGGCCGGCCGCGAAATGCCGCTGTTCGGCAGAGGCGAGCCGCGCGGGCGCATCATGGATTCCACGATCGGGCCGGAGGAGATCTGGGCCTGCACCACATGCCTGGCGTGCGTCGAAGCGTGTCCCGTGGGCATCGATCCGCTTGCCAAGATCCTGGAGCTCCGCCGCAACGAGGTCATGAGCGACGACCGCTATCCGGAAACCTTCGGGGACGTTTTCACCGGTCTCAAGAAGCGCGGGAATCCCTGGAACCAGCATCCCTCGAGCCGCCTCGATTGGGCCCGGGGCCTGTCGGTCCGAACGATGGCGGAGGTGAAAGCAGCCGGCGAAACCGTGGAGTACCTCCTCTGGGTCGGATGCTCGGCGGCCTTCGAGCCGCGCAACCAGCGAATCGCCCGCAGCCTGGTCCGCATCCTTGAGAAAGCCCAGGTCTCCTTCGCGGTGCTGGGCGAAGAGGAGAGCTGCACCGGGGACCCTGCGCGCCGGATGGGAAACGAATTCCTCTTCCAGATCCAGGCGCAACGGAACGTCGAAACCTTCAAGCCGTATGCGTTCCGCCGGATCCTCACGCTCTGCCCGCACTGCTTCCATTGCCTCGGCACGGAGTACCCCGACTTCGGCGGGAGTTACACGGTGGTTCACCACACGCAGTTGATTCGCGAACTGCTGCGGGACGGGAAGCTGAAGTTGTCGACCGCGCTGCGAGGGACCGTTGCCTACCACGACTCCTGCTACCTGGGCCGTCATCATGGCGAGTTCGACGCCCCGCGTGAGGTCCTCCGGAACATTCCCGGTCTGGAGATCGTGGAGATGACGCAGAGCCGCGAGACCGGAATGTGTTGCGGAGCCGGCGGCGGATTGATGTGGATCGAGGAGGAACCTGGCCGGCGCGTGAATGAAAGACGAGTCGATCAGCTACAGGCGGCGCTTGGCACCGGTCAGGTGGCGGGACAACCCGGTGTGCTGGCTACCGCCTGTCCCTTCTGCATGACGATGATGGAAGACGGGCTCGCGTCGCGCCAGGCGCCGGTTCAGGATAAGGACATCGCAGAGCTGGTGGCCGAGGCCGCGGGCTTGAGCGTCTGACCCTTCAGTCTCGCTCGTTCGAGAGGAGTTCCCGATGAGCATCACCCCCCCGTTCGTGCGGCGCATACCGTTGCTGGCCGCGGTCCTACTTCCCGCTGCCATAGCCACGCCGATGCTTCAGGCGCAGCGCGCTCCCGGGGAACAGGCCAGCGCCAATCTTCACGTGCTCTCGCACATCCCGGTGGCCCGGGGACTGACCACGGGCTATCAGGACATCCTCGACATCGACGTCGAGCAGGAGCTCATGCGACCCTACGTCTACATCGCCCATTACGTCGACTACGACGGTTTCGACATCATCAGCATCAAGGACCCCCGGCGGGCACAGATCATCTACCAGTGGCAGATCGAAAACATGGATCTGCGGCGAGGTGGCGGGGCCTCCGGGCTCTACAACCCCCGGGTGTTCAAGCTGAAGGGCCGGTACTATTGTGGCCGTGTGCGCTCAATTCGGGGCCGGTAAGCCCGACTCGGATCTCGGCGCCATCATCTTCGATGTCACCGGGCTACCCGACACGTCCACGGTGAGAGAGGTCGGCCGGATCCGGGCCCTGGACACGCCGGGCGGGTTCCACAATCTCTTCACCTACAAGCACTCCGATGGACGAGTCATGCTGTTCACCACCACCACCAGCCCGCGCGCCAACATTTACGACCTGGAGAAGTTCCTCGGCGGCGATCCGAAGCAGGGGTTCATCGGGCAAATCCCGCGGCCTGAAGTGGCCGGATATGGAAACACGCGGTCCGGGTACCACGACATGTACGTGGCGTACGATCCAGCCAACAAGCGCGATGTCTTCTACGGCGCCGGCCTTGGGGCCGGCTACTTCGTGTACGACGTCACCCGCCCGGAGGCGCCCAAGCTGCTGACCTCGCTGACCGGTGTGGCGGGAATGGCATCGGGCCACGCCTTTCAGGCGACGCCCGACGGCCGGTACGCGGTCGCCCAGATGGAGTATCAGTACGCCCCGATCCGCATCTTCGATTTGAAGCCCGGGTTGGATGGAGCCGTGAAGACCATCTCGCGGCCGATCGGCGCGTGGGCAGCCAAGCCCGACGGCTGGAAGAACGCATCGCACAACCACCAGATCCGGTGGCCCTATGTCTTCGTCGCCTCGTTCGACGACGGGCTCCAGGTGCTCAACATCATGGATCCGACCAACCCCTACACCGTGGGCGACTGGGACACCAATGACGGTCCCGATCTGCAGGGCATCAACCTGTCGACCGGCGAGCGCGCGGAACCCATGGGACCGGGCAACATTTACAACGGAGCCTGGGGAGTTCAGGTGCGGAACGCGGACGGGCTGATCCTCATCGCCGACTTCAAGACCGGGTTCTGGGCGTTCAAGATGGACGGTTTCGATGGCTGGAACGGACACCAGTGGGGCGTGCCTAACATCTCCAGTGCCCAGGACTGGGACAACGGGCCGGATGGTGCACCCCAACCGGCGAAGGTGAGCGTGCGATGAGTGTCCGGACGGGGTTATTCGTCGCGCTGGGCGTATTCACGGCGTACTACGCGGTGACCCTGCTGGCCGGGGTGATCAAGGCCCGGCGCGCGAAGGGCGCCGGCAGCGTTCCGGCGAAGCCGACCCCCGGCAGAGTGGCGGTTGGCTTCGTCACCGACTTCTTCGATGCGTTGGGTATCGGGGACTATGCCACCACCACGGCCATGTTCCGATTCTGGCGTATGGTACCCGACGAGTGGATCCCGGGAACCTTGACGGTCGGGCACACGCTGCCCGTCATCGCGGAAGCCTACATCTTCACTAACATCGTGCCGGTTGACTCCCGTACGCTGATCCTGCTGATCGGCGCGTCCGTCGCGGGAGCCTGGCTCGGCGCCGGGATCGTTGCCGGCCTGCCCCGGCGCGCCATCCAGCTCGGCATGGGAACCGCGCTGCTGGTCGCCGCGACCTTCATGCTCCTCACGCAATTCGGGGCGTTGCCGGGTGGAGGTCAGGCCCTCGGGCTGACCGGCACGCGGCTGGCTGCGGGGCTGGTCGGCAACTTTGCGCTCGGTTCACTGATGACCTTGGGGATCGGGCTCTATGCGCCGTGCATGGTGATGGTCAGTCTGCTGGGCATGAACCCACTGGCGGCCTTCCCGATCATGATGGGCTCGTGCGCGTTCCTGATGCCGGTGGCCAGCGCCCGGTTCGTTCAGAAAAACAGCTACGACCTTCGTGCGTCGGTGGGCCTGGCGCTGGGGGGAATTCCGGGGGTGCTGCTGGCGGCGTTCATCGTCAAGTCGCTCCCGTTGACCGCCGTGCGGTGGCTGGTCGTGGGCGTGGTGCTCTACGTTGCGCTGGGCCTGCTGCGGGCGGCGACGCGCGAGGGCCGAGGCGCACCCGAGCCGGAAGTGGCAGCCGTATAGCGCGCGCAGCGACTAGGACCGGTGCGAGGTGCGCTCACCTCTCGTCTTCCCAGCGTCTAGATTGGTGGGTGATGAACCAGGTCTCGATCGACTCTCTCCAGGCCGCGTTCGCTACGGAGCGGTATGTGGCGGACCGCGATCTCGCGACCGCGGTTTATCTCTCGCTCACGCTCGCCCGGCCGCTCTTGCTGGAAGGCGAAGCCGGGGTAGGCAAAACCGAGGTCGGGCGGACGCTTGCCGCAGTGCTCCAGACCGAACTGATCCGGCTCCAGTGCTACGAGGGTCTGGACATCAACACCGCGGTCTACGAATGGGATTACCCTCGCCAGATGTTGGAAATCCGCTTGCTGGAGGCAAGGGGGGAAGCGAAGTCGGCGGCGACACGCGACATCTTCAGCGAGGAGTTTCTCATTCGCCGCCCCCTGCTTCGGGCATTGACTGATTCCCGTCCCGAGCCACCGGTCCTGCTGATCGATGAGATCGACCGGGCCGATGAGGAGTTCGAGGCGTTTCTGCTGGAAATCCTGGCCGACTTCGCCATCACCATTCCGGAGATCGGCACCATCCGCGCAGAACGGCCCCCCCGCGTGGTCGTCACCAGCAACCGGACCCGGGAGGTGCACGACGCGCTCAAGCGGCGCTGTCTCTACCATTGGATCGACTATCCCAGTCCGGAGCGCGAGCTGGCCATCCTGGGCCGCCGGATGCCCCACCTGCCGGATGCGCTCGCGCGCGAAGTGGTGACGTTCGTCCAGCGCCTGCGCGCCGCCGATCTGACCAAGGTCCCCGGAATCGCAGAGACCATCGACTGGGCCGCCGCCCTGGTGGCGCTCGGCGCCCAACGACTGGACGCGGAACAGATCGAGCGGAGCCTGGGAGCGCTCCTCAAATACCAGGAGGACGTCACCGCGTTGCGTGGGGGTGGCGCCGCGAAGTTGCTCGATGAGGTACGAGCGATGGAGAGCAGGTCGACGGGCCGTTCTGCCCCGAGCGCAGCGACGGGGCGGACGGGGGGACCGGGATGACACAGCGGAGCGGCAATACGGCATCACTGGGCGAAATGCCGATCGACGGTCGGGTCCTGGCCGCCAATGTGGTGCAGTTTGGCCGGATGCTGCGGCGGGCCGGGCTCTCGATCGATGCCGGTCAGACGCGGCAGTTTGCCCATGTCCTCAGCTTGCTCGGGTTCCAACGCCGCGGCGACGTGAAGGCCGCGGGCCGAACTCTCTTCGTGCGTCGTCGGGAGGAACGGGAGACCTACGACGCGGCGTTCGATCTCTTCTGGCGCCGCAGCAGCGTGGTCGGCGGCACCTCCCCTGAGCTGCCGCGGATCCGCCAACAGGAAGACCCACACGCCGATGTGACTTTCGGATCGGAGACGGGGCCGGGAACCGACGTGACCCAGGTGGTGGATTCGGTGCACCCGGTGTCCGCCAGCCCCCATGAGCGGCTTCGTACCGCCGACTTCGCCGAGCTGACGGCGGAAGAGGCGCGCGATGCCTCAAGCATGCTCTCGGCCTTGAGACCCCGGCTGGCGCGCCGGCCCTCCCGCCGCCGGCGGTTGGAGCGGGCCGGCGAACGCCTGGCTACCCGGCTGATGACTCGCCGCTCGCTGGGCAGCGGTGGCGAAGTGTTGCTCTGGCGCTGGCTCCGTCGCACGACTCGTCCTCGCCCCATCGTCCTGGTCTGCGACATCAGCGGGTCGATGGAGCGCTACAGTCGGTTTCTCCTCCGGTTCGGTCATGCGCTCGCCCGTTCGGGTGCACCGGTCGAAGTCTTCGTGTTCGGGACGCGGCTCACCCGGATCACCCGTGAGCTTCGCCTGCGAGACCCGGACGCGGCGCTCCGCCGGGTGGCGGACCGGGTGGTGGACTGGAGCGGCGGAACTCGGATCGGCGCGAGCCTCCACGCGCTCAACCGCTACTGGGTGCGTCGCACCGTTCGGAGCGGCGCCATCGTGCTATTGATCTCCGACGGTTGGGAGCGCGACGAACCGGCACGCCTGGCCCGCGAGATGGCCGTTCTCCAGCGCTCCTGCTATCGCCTGATCTGGCTCGACCCGCTGGCGAGTCGGCCCGCCTTCGAGCCGGCAACGCAAGGTCTGCTCGCGGCTCTCCCGTTCGTGGACGACTTTCTTCCCTGTGCCAACGTCGCGTCGCTGGAAGACCTGGCTTCCCGGTTGGGAGCCCTGCCGCCACGGCCATGAAACACTGGCTCGAAACCCGTGCCGTGCTGGATCGTCTCTCTGAGGCGCGGCGCGCGGGGTCGCGCGCGGCGTTGGCTACCATCGTTCGCGTCAAAGGCTCGGCGTATCGCCATGAGGGTGCCAAGCTGCTCGTGGTGGAAGACGGGCGTACGGCCGGGAACGTGTCCGGCGGCTGCCTGGAGCAGGACGTCCGCGAGGTCGCGCTGCAGGTTATTCGATCGGGCCACTCCGAGGTGCGGAACTACTGCTCCGGCTCGGACGAGATCGCAGCGTGGGATTTGGGCATGGGGTGCGATGGTCAGGTCGATCTTCTGATCGAACCGGTGCTGGAAGACCGGTCCGAGGTGCGCGCGCGGCTCGACCAGCGCGCTCCTTTTGCAGTGTGTACCGCGCTGCCTGCGGCAGCGCTATCCCGAGCGCCCGAGGCCGGGCGCCGGCTGCTGGTCGATGCTATCTCCGCCGCGGGCGATCTGGGCTCGCGCGACCTGAACGCCCAGGCAACCGCCAGGGCGCGAGAGTTCCTGGGCGAGGAGCGCTCCGGCATCACCGAGTTGGGCGACCGCTCGGTCTTCATCGAAAGCCTGATGCCTCCACCCCAACTTGTCCTCTTCGGTGCCGGTGACGACGCCCGTCCGCTGGCGCAGTTTGCCTCGGATGTTGGATTCCGCGTGATAGTGGTGGACAAACGCCCCGCGTATCTCACCGTCGAACGCTTTCCGGCGGCGGCTGCGCTGGTGGATAGCCGGGCCGACGCTCTCGAGCGTCGCCTCACCCTGGACCCAACCTGTTACACCGTGGTGATGACTCACAGCTTCTTCGATGATCAGGCCTTCGTCCGGCTCCTCCTCCCAAGCGCCGTCTCTTACATCGGCATGCTCGGCCCTCGGCAGCGCACCGAGCGCATCTTGCAGATCCTCGGTCGGGAGCGCCCGCTTGACCCATCGCAGCGAGACCGGATTTACGGCCCGGTCGGCCTGGACATCGGCACCGACGGCGCGGAGCAGGTGGCCTTGAGTGTGCTCAGCGAGATCCTGTCGGTTCGTTCGGGCCGTCGTGCGCGATCTCTCCGCGATCGTGAGGTTCCCATCCATGCCGACGACGAGTAAGCCCCTGGCCGCCGCGGCTGTCATCCTCGCCGCGGGCGCCTCCCGGCGCATGGGTCGCAACAAGATGCTCCTCCAGGTGCAGGGTGAGACACTGCTGCGGCGCGCCGCCCGCCGCGCGCTGGACGCCGGCCTCGCTCCCGTGGTAGTGGTCCTCGGCTACGAGGCGGAGCTGGCCCGTGCCGCGCTCGCCGGGCTGGCGTGCGACACCGCGTTCAATCGGGACTTCACCGGCCCCACCAGTAGCTCGCTGCACCGGGGACTGGAACGCCTTGGCGGCGACACCGAGGCCGCCGTGGTGATCCTCGCTGATATGGTCCTGGTTTCAGGGGACATGCTGTCGGCGCTGGTGGCCCGAGCCGGAACCACCACGGCGCCGCTGGTGGTTTCTCGTTACGGCGACGTGACCGCCCCTCCGCTCCTCTTTCGGCGGGAGCTGTTCGGGGAGCTGCTGGCGTGGAACGGTGAAGGATGCGGCAAGGCCGTCGTCCAGCGCCATCGGGACCAGGCGCTCTACCTCGATTGGCCTCCCGCAGTGCTTACCGACATTGATACGCCGGAAGATCTGCGAGCCGCCCAGGCACTGATCGGCTCCGAGACCTTGAGAGAAACCGAGACTGGCCCGGCTGCCTGAGTCGATGTGAACGCGATTTCAGACTCAAGACACTGGCTGCTGGTCGCATTGCGGAGCGTCGGACCGCGGGCATATTTGTTCCCGGTTCTCACGCCTCCAGCCGACCGGACTCTTCTCCAAGGATTCCACCTATGAAGCAGTCCATCACCCTCACCGTGAACGGGACCGACCGCGCGGTCAACGTGGAGTCGCGAGCCCTCCTGGCCTACGTTCTGCGTGACCAACTCGACCTGACCGGTACCCACGTCGGATGTGACACCAGCCAGTGCGGTGCTTGCACCGTCTTGCTGGACGGCCACGCCGTAAAGAGCTGTACCCTGCTCGCAGTACAGGTCGAGGGTCGCGCGATCACCACGATCGAGGGATTGAGCGCAGACGGGCTTCATCCGGTACAGCAGGCCTTCTGGGAAAAGCACGGCCTCCAGTGTGGGTTCTGCACGCCGGGCATGATCCTGACCGCGGTGGACCTGTTGTCTCAGAACCCCGACCCGAGCGAAGCAGAAATCCGTCACGGTCTCGAAGGCAATTATTGCCGCTGCACCGGCTACCAGAACATCGTCGCCGCCATCGGTGCCGCTGCCGCTGCCCTGCGCAGCGGCAAGCGCGCCGGCGCCGCGGCCTGAGGGGGGACGCTATGGGCACGCTTTTTGGTTCCGGTATCAAGCGTCGAGAAGATCCCCGCCTCATCACCGGCCATGCCACCTACACCGACGATGTCAAGCTGCCGGGGCTCACCTACGCCGCCATTCTGCGCAGCACCTACGCCCACGCGCGCCTGAAGAAGGTGAACGTCGCCCGCGCGAAGAAGGCGCCCGGCGTGGTGGCGGTCTACACCGGAGCCGACGTCAAGGAGCGCGTGAACCCGGTGCCCTGTGCCTGGAATGTCCCGAACTGCGATCTCAAGACCCCCCCGCATCCCTTGCTGGCCCACGAGAAGGTGCGATACGCAGGAGACGGAATCGCGATGGTGGTCGCCGAGTCGCGCGAGGAGGCCAGGGACGCCCTCGATCTGATCGACGTGGAGTACGAGCCGCTGCCTGCGGTGGTCGATCCCGAGATGGCGGCCCAGCCCAAGGCGCCGCAACTCCACGCCGAAGTCCCGTCCAACGTAGCGTTCACCTGGAACGTCGCGGGCGGCGACGCCGACAAGGCGTTCGCCGAAGCCGCGGTCAAGGTCGACCTTCGGATCGTCCAGCAGCGGCTCCAGCCCACGGCGATGGAGCCCCGCGCCGCGGTCGCCAGCTTCAACCCCGGCGCCGGTCAACTGACCCTCTGGGTCACCAGCCAGAACCCGCACATTCACCGCTTCCTGTGCTCGGTCATGCTCAAGGTGCCGGAGCACAGGATCCGGGTGATTGCGCCCGAGGTGGGCGGCGGCTTCGGCAGCAAGATTCCGGCCTACGCGGACGAGGCGCTGGTGTGCTTTGCGGCGATGGACCTGAAGCGGCCGGTCAAGTGGACCGAAGACCGCTCGGAGAACTACAAGGCAACGATCCACGGCCGGGATCACGTCGAGTATGTCGAGCTGTGCGGGACCAAAGATGGCGCCATCACCGGACTCCGCGCCAAGGTCTATGCCGGCCTGGGCGGCTACGCCTCTACCGCCGCGCCGGGAATTCCGACCATCCTGCACGGGCTCATGTATTCCGGCCCGTACACGATTCCCAACGTCAAGGGCACCGTCTATGGCGTGTACACCACCACCACGCCGGTGGACGCCTATCGCGGCGCCGGCCGCCCGGAGGCGACCTACCTGCTCGAGCGGCTGGTCAACCTCTATGCGCGGAAGATCGGCATGGATCCGGTCGAGCTGCGACGGAAGAACCTGATCGCCAAGGACAAGTTCCCCTACACCGTCGCGACCGGCATCACCTACGACTCGGGTGACTACCAGGCGGCACTCGATAAAGCCCTTTCGATCCTCGACTACCAGGCGTTTCGCGCCGAGCAGGCCAAGGCGCGCAAGCAAGGCCGCTACCTCGGCGTGGGCGTGACCACCTACTGCGAGATCTGCGGGCTCGGTCCCTCGCAGGTCGCCGGCGCCGTTGGCTTCGGCGGCGGGCTCTACGACAGCGCCATCGTGCGGGTCTATCCCACCGGCGTGGTGCGGGCCTACATCGGGGGTAAGCCCCATGGGCAGGGCGAGGAAACCACCTTCGCCCAGATCGTTGCCGATGAGTTTGGCATTCCCATCGAGAATGTGGAGATCGTGGCGGGCGATACCGAGGCGACGCCCCAGGGGTGGGGTACCTATGGGAGTCGTACCACTGCCGTCTGCGGAAGCGCCGTGAAGATCGCCGCCCAACGGGTCAAGGAAAAAGCCAAGAAGCTGGCGGCACACCTGTTGGAGGCGAACGAGGCCGACCTGGAGTGGCGGGACGGAAAATTCGTGGTGCGGGGCTCGCCGGATCAGGCGAAGAGTTTCGCTGACCTCGCCCTCATGGCCAACGTCGCCTGGAACATGCCGGCCGGGACCGAGCCGGGACTGGAAGCGACCGCCTTCTTCGACCCATCGAATTTTGTCTTCCCCTTCGGCGCGCATATCTGCACGGTCGAAGTGGTCGTGGAGACCGGCCAGGTAAAGATCCTGCGCTACATCGCGGTGGACGACTGCGGCCCGCAGATCAATCCCATGATCGTCGAAGGACAGGTGCATGGAGGTGTGGTCCAGGGTGTGGGCGAAGCGCTGCAGGAGATCGCTGTCTACGATGAGGACGGCCAGCTCTTGACTGGCACCATGATGGACTACGCGGTCCCCAAGGCCTCGCAGATGCCCAAGATCGAGACCGCGCACACCGTGACGCCTACCCCAGTCAACCCGCTCGGAGTCAAGGGCATCGGGGAAACCGGAACCATCGCGTCGCCGCCGACCGTGGTGAACGCCGTGCTGGACGCGCTGGCACCCCTTGGAGTCGTACATCTCGACAAGCCGCTCACGCCGGCCCGGGTCTGGGCCGCGATCCAGAATGGCAAGAAGGGAGGCGCCCGGTGATTCCCGCTGCCTTCGAATACACCCGTGCGCGGTCCGTCGCGGACGCGCTCAAAGCCCTGGGCGCCCGGAACACCAAGGTGCTTTGCGGGGGCCAGAGCCTCATTCCGCTCCTCCGGTTCCGCCTGGCCGAGCCCAAACGGTTGGTGGGCATCGGACATCTCTCGCAACTCAAAGGAATCACCCGCACCAAGGGCGGAGTGCGGATCGGCGCGGCGACCACCTATCGGGAGCTGCTGGAGTCCAAGGTGCTGCAAAGTGATTTCCCATTGATCGGGGAGGTCACCGCGCACATCGGTGACCTACAGGTTCGCAACGTGGGCACCATCGGCGGCGGCCTGGCCCACGCCGATCCGGCGGCCGACATGCCGGCGGTCATGCTGGCACTAGATGCCAAGTTCCAGCTGCAGTCCGCTAAGGGGAAGCGGACCGTGGCCGCACGGGAATTCTTCCGTGGGCCGTTCAGTACGGCCATGAAGCCGACGGAGCTGCTCACCGAGATTCAGCTTCCCGCACTCCCGGCCAACGCGGGGACGGCCTACGCTGACTTTGAGCAATTGGCGTCCGGGTACGCGCTGGTCGGCGCGGCGGCGGTGGTGGCGCGCTCGCAGGGGAGTGTGACTCAGGCCACGCTCGCGTTCACCGGCTTGTCTGACACGCCATTCCTCGCCAAGAGTGCTGGAGAACTGATCGGAACCAAGGGTGACGCGCAAGCGATCACCCGGGTGGCAGAGGGGGCGGTCGAGGGCGTCGAGGCGAACGACGACATCCACGCCTCCTCGGCCTATCGGCTGCATCTGGCCAAAGTGGCGGCGAGGCGCGCACTCACGGAGGCGGTCGAGCGGGCGAAGTAAGAGGGGAGAGCAACGCCGAGTGCGTGTCGAGTTTTCCGGGGCGCCTGAGATCGCCGCGCCGGTCGAGCTGGTCTGGGAGCGGCTGATGGATCACAAGTTCGTGGCGTCCTGCGCCCCGGCCGTGGAATCGGTGGAGGCGGTGGACGACACGCACTTCAAGGTCGTCTCCGCGTTTGGCGTGGGCAGCGTCAAGCTCCAGTTTGCGTTGAACGTGGAGTTGTCCGACATCCAGCCACCCCGAAGCGCGCGGATGTCGGTGCAGGGCAACGCGCCGGGATCGGCGATGCATGCCGAGAGTACGGTAGAGTTGGAACCGCTGGGGCCCGATCGCACCCGTCTCAAGTGGACCGCCAGTTCCGACGTGCACGGCAGGGTCGCCACCGTGGGCGCGCGGCTGCTCAAGGGCGCAGCGAAGAAGATCACCGAAGGATTCTGGAAGAAGTTTGCCCGACGGGTCGGGACGGCCCGGAAATAGCCCGCGCGCCGTCCTCCGCCGGGAGGGGGACTGCGCCGTGCCGCTGCATCGCCCTGCCGCAGCGCGCTCTGGATCAAATCCTCGATTCACACGGGCTCGTCGCGCGAGTCGACGCCGCCGGTATCACTTACATCGAGAAGCAGGAGCCCGCCGATGCCGACCAGACCCCCATAGAGCGTCCAAGCAGGTACTTCAGCGTGAAGGTTTTTTGACCGTTCCGATGGACGCCTTGCCGGAGTAGTCAACCGCGGTCGGTACTGTCTCTCCCCCTACTCCGCCCTGAGTACTACGGCCGGATCGATCTTCGTGGCCCGCCGCGCGGGCACGTAAGCGGCCAGCAGACCGACACCGAGCAGTACTATGCACGCGCCGAGCAGGGCGACCGGATCGGTTGGGCTGACTTCGAACAGCAGCGAGGCGAGTAAACGCGACGTCGCGAGCGCGATGGCCAACCCGACGATGGCGCCAAGTCCCAACACGATCATCGCCTGCCCAAGCACGTCTTGGCGTAGCCGGCCCGGCGTGGCGCCGAGTGCCGCCCGGACCCCCATCTCGCGGGTCCGTTCCCGGATGGATGAGGCCATGACCCCAAACAAGCCGATGGCGGCGAGTAGAAGCGCAACCGCTCCGAAGCCCGAGAGCGGCAACGTCGATAGCTGTGGGAGGGCACGCTGCCTGCCCAGATAGTCATCCATCTTCTGTACGCGCGCGATGTCCGCGGAGGGATCGACTTCGCGAAGGGCGCGACGCATCGCCGGCACGATGTCCCCGGGCGCCCCGGTCGTTCGCACCGCAACCATGCGCAGCCCCGCCCAGGTCTGGCGCCAGGGGAGATACACGGTCCGGGGAGTGTCGCGGAGAGTTCGAATCCGGATGTCTCCCGCCGCACCCACAACCGTCCGCCAAGCTATCGCGCTAGTATCGCCCGCAAGGCGAATGCGTTCTCCCAGGGGGTCTTTGCCCGGCCAGAGGACTCTTGCCATTCCTTCACTCACCACCGCGACCTGTAGCGCCTTTTCGCGATCGGCCTCCACGAACCCACGGCCCTGGAGGATCGATTCGTGTCCCGACCGGGCATCGGGACGGAGGAGCGACATCACGTCTCTTCGTGCCAGGGCAAGGATGGGGACCGAGCTGACCAATATCAAAACGAGCGCCGTGGCCGCGGCAGCAACACCGAAAGGGATATCAGAAGCTCGGATCACGTCCGTTTGCGGAAGCCCGGGTGGAGCAAAGACCAGCAGCACCCGAATCAGGCCCCATGCACAGAGGAAACCGAGCGCGCCGGCTGTGAGGACCAACATGCTGGTCTCGGTTAGCTGCTGGCGAGCGATGTCCCCGATCTCCGCACCCAGCGACCGTCTGACCGCGATCTCATGGGACCGTGCCGACACCCGCAGGAGGAAGAGGTTGCCAACGTTGACACAAGCAATGATCACCAGCAGGGTGACCGCCCCCATCAAGACGCGAAGCGCGGGTCGGACGTCACCGACCACAGCTAGCTCGAACGTCGTTACCTGGGCCTGGTCCAGCGGCGGTAGGTTGGTGTTACGGCGCCACGCTCGCTCGCGGTCGATCCGCCGCATGATCGTCCAGAACTCGGCGCGTGCGGCTGCCAAGGTTGTTTCGGGAGCGAGGCGCGCAATCGCATCCCAGTCATTCAGCGTGTCCGCATCCTGATTACTGATCCAGAAGTCTGTCCCTTGGGGAAACCCGAGGCCCGCCGGAGCCACGCCGACGATCCGATAGCGCCATTGCGTGTATGGCAGCGTGAGCTGGCGGCCGATGACAGAGTCGCCGGCGAATTGCTGCTGCCACACCTCGTGGCTGATGACGATGACCCGGTCGGCGCCGACCACGTCATCCCTCCGGTCGAAGCATCCGGCCAAGTGCCGGGTGGGGATGGAGGACGTCAAAGAACCTGCCGGTCACCACTGCCTGATTGAGCCACAGCCAACGGTCGCCGTCTGTAAGCGGGAAGCTGGCCGTGCCACCGTGCCACACGCCCGCGACGTTGCGAATCGTCCGGCTGGTGGCCCGCAACTGGTCGAGCTCGCGGGGCGAGATCCCGAAGTCAACGCCCCCCGTGAGCGTGCGTGGCAGGATGAGCCGGTCCTGATCCGGGACCGGCAGCGGCCGGAGGAGCACCCGGTCGAACACCGTGAACATGGCTGAAGCCATCCCAATACCCAGAGCGAGGATCAGGATCGCGGTGATGGTGAAGGCGGGAGCGCGCTGCAGCGAGCGAATCGCGTGCGAGAGGTCACGGCGGAGTGCGCCGAGCAAGTTTCCGTCCTCCCTGGAAAGAGCGTTTACTCGGCCCGGAGCGCCTGAACCGGATCGATCTTGGTGGCCCGCCGCGCTGGCACGTAGGGCGCAACTAATGCCACTGATAACAGGAGAACGGAAACACCAACCAGGGTGGTGGGATCGGTTGGGCTGATCTCGAACAACATGGACCGCAGCAGTCTCGCGTCTGCCAGAGCGCCGACGAGTCCGACTGCAGCCCCGATGGCAGCGACGGTGAGCGCCTGGCCGAGCACCATTTGCCGAAGCCGATTCGGCGTGGCCCCGAGAGGCCGCGCTCGGGTGCGCCTGTAAACACCGCGCCACGATGGATGCCATGCTGGCCAAGTTCCCGGATGTGGAATGGGACGGGGCCGGCCCGCCGGGTCTCGGCGAAGAGCTGGAGGCGGCGGGGAGGGTGTGTGAGGCGGTGGAGGGGTTGCTGGAGGGGCGGGGGGATCCGCGTTGATCGGTGCTGATCGCATGTTGAAGGGGCGTTGAGGCTCTCGGCACACTTTAGTCTCATTCACGCGCCGTGCTCCTCAGCCTGGGATTGAATGCTTGCCGCCCTCCAAGATTACCGGCCTGTGGGACGACGGGTATGCTCTCGATTTACACACGAGGGGAGCAGGCTTCCTGGGCTACGACCAGTACGGTCATGCTCTGTTCGACACGCACTACACCGAGCTCGGTGATCTCCTATACAAGCTCAAGTATGGTGGCGACAGTTCCGGAGCCGACCGTCTCGCGGCCGTTGCCGCCGAGTTCGTCCGCGGCTGGAAAGTGAATCCCGAGGTTATCGTGCCGGTGCCACCGAGCCGGGTCCGCGTGGCACAGCCACTCGTCGAAGTCGCCCAGCGATCGGCAACGGAGCTAAATTTGACTTTGGACACCGAGTCAGTGAAAAAGACGCGCGACACACCGCAGCTCAAGAGCGTCATCGACAGTGCTGAAAGGCGTAAACTGCTGAATGGTGCGTTTTCGCTTCAAGGTACGGCCTTGAATGGGCGTCGAGTGTTGCTCTTCGACGACCTCTTCCGTTCGGGTGCGACCATGAACGCGGTCACGAAGACGCTGAAGGAGTCTGGCGTGGCTGTCGTCTTTGCGCTGGCGCTAACACGCACGAGGAGCCGGTCGTGAAGGCTGTTTTCATTGGGGGCTCCCGTAAGGTTGCTCGGCTCAACGAACGGATCCGCCAGCGCCTGGGCGCGATTATCGAGCGCGAGCTCCGGGTGTACATGGGGGATGCTCCAGGTGCGGACAAGGCGGTCCAGCAGTTCTTCGCCGACCGGCACTACGAGCACGTCATCGTCTACTGCGTCGAGGGACGGTACCGGAACAATGTGGGTCATTGGCCGATCAGGCCGGTAGAGCCGCCGCCGCAGGCACGCGGCTTCGAGTACTACGCGTCCAAGGACATCCAGATGGCGGCCGACGCGTCTTTCGGGATGATGCTGTGGGATGGAAACAGTCGGGGAACCTTGGCGAACATCCGGAACCTGCTTGCTCATGGCAAGCCGGTCGCGGTTTACTTGAGCCCGCGTCGCGAGTTTCAGGATCTCAAGCGGGAGTCGGACCTGGACCAGTTGCTGTCGTCGGTCGCGGGAAAGGACGGCGAGAGTGAGTCAAGAGTCGCTCCGCATCAAGCAGAAGTCCCGCCCGGCCGACGTCGGCGCAGGAAAAGCACCGCAGGTAGCAGTCCGACAGTGCGATCCTCAGAGTCGAAACAGATAGCTGAACTTCAGGAAGAAACCGTCGCTGGTCCGCGTGAGATCGCGGAAGCCGAATGAGCGGAGCTCGGTGAGGCTGCTGCCGTAGCCGGCGAAGAGCACCGTGCCGGGGTTCGGCTGATAGGAGAACAGGAAGTCGCCTCGCAGGTCGTTCGACCGCCGGCTCAAGGCGCGCTCGTAGGCTCCGGTCGCGTGGTTGAGGATGAGGATCGGATAGCCGGTCCGCCCGTCATCCCGAAGCGCATCCTGCCATCGCGCGTCGTACTGCGCCACCAGGCGGAGAAAGATCGACCGCGACAGCTGGTATTCGATCTTCACGCGAGGAATGTTGCGGGTAGCAACCGTACTCCGGTCGCTCCACCGCACATACTGTTGCCGGACGTACCGCGCCTCGATGCGGATCTTCTCGGTCGGACGCGCGTTCACGATGAAGGTGCTGAGCCAGATGGCCGCCTGCGCCCACTCGATGAAGTTGTCGTCGTAGCCCACCAGAATGTTCGCGCTGGCGTCGAAACGCGCGAAACGCGGTGTGCTGAAGCCAAAACCGAGATCGAGATTGCGCAGCAACTGGTTGCCGGCCGTGAACGGAACGGTATCGGTGGCGGCGGCCGTCCGGCGCTCCAGCCGGTAATCCCGGTAGGCCGATGGCGGATAATAGAAGTGTTCGAGGAATACAAAGGGCCCTAACCGCCAGCCGCCGCGCCAGGTGAAGTTGAGGTTGTGATGCCACTTCACCTCGTCGGCGTTCCTGCCGCCGAAGAAATTCTCGTAGTCCCACAGCCCGTCCAGCGAGATGGCATAGCTGACGCTTTCAAGGATCGAGCCCGGCTTCCCGTAACGGGTGAAGCGGTTGGTGATATTGCTCTGGAAGATCGAGCCGCGAGTAATGAACCCCGAGGCGGGGAGGAATTCCGGATGCACGCCGAACGCGCGGATCTGCAAGTTGTAAGACCGGCCGGTGCGGTCGAAGACCAGGTCGTACAGAGGCCGCAGCTTCTCGGAGTACCCATTCATACGGGTCACGCTGCCGGCGCCCTGGACCTGGAGGTAGTACAGTCTGCCGAATACCACGCGTGAATCGAGGCCGCCCACCCGATTGAATGTGGAGCCGTCAATCTTGTCGGTGTAGACCGCGCCGACCCAGGATTTGCTGCCGAGATCGCGCCGGACGCGGAGCAGGTTATAGATCGGATTATCCCCGGTCGGCGAACTGGTCGCGTCGTCGATCGCTGATACGAAGCCGACGTCGGTGCCGGACAGCTTCCCCGTCAGTTTCGCGGCGGCCACGGGTTTCACGATCCGACGCGTGTAGATCATCTGCCGAGGCGTCTGCAGCTGCTCGATACCTTCCAGGAAGAATGGCCGCTTCTCCGCGAACAACAGAGCGTTGCGGGGCAGCGCCTGCACCTGCGCCACGTCGGCTTCTACCTGCGAGAAGTCCGGCTTTGCGGTCAACGTCATCCCCAGGTTGGGCGTGAGACCCCATCGCAGGTTGCCACCCACTTCGGGCAATGGCGTCTGGTAGTCCCACCCGGTCGCTGCCGGGGCACCGTTCGCCTTCCAGGTAACGACCGGCGTCACGTCGACCACGAGACCGCGTCGCAGTTCGGTCAGCCGGACGAGGGTGCCGCTCTGTGCCAGGAACGAGTTGTTGCCGAGGCGTGCACGGGTCCACGTCTGCTCGTGCCCCGAGTGCTGCACCTTTCGGATCACATTGAAGCCCCAGTCCTGCACCCGCTGGTCCTGGAACCGCAACGACTTGAAGGGAATCCGGATCTCGACGGCATAGCCGTAGTCAGTGACCCGGCCCTTCGACTCGTACACGAAGTCCGGGGTCAGGTCGAGCCCGGAGAGATCCTGCTGCTCTCCGAAGCCGCCACGCTGCGCCGCGCCGCCCTCACTGCGCACGCCGTCGGATTGCACACCGAACGGATTCACCGCGAAGACCAGGGCGCGCCGACGGTCGTTGTACGTGTCCAGCAGGAGCTGGACATAGTCCTCGCCGTCGATCTTGTCGCGATCAGCCAGCCGGGGATTCACCGGGCCGTGCGGCTCAAACGCACGGATGCCGAAGTGAATGGCGTGATTATCGTACCAGACCAGGACTTCGGTCGAATCTTCCGCCGGCCGTCCATCCACCGGGCGATACTCAGAGAATCCGATCAACCGCGACGCATTCCTCCAAGCCGGTTCGTCCAGCACGCCGTCCACCCGCAGCTCGGCTTCGAGCTTGGGCACCGCCACTTGGATCTGGTCATGCCAGCCGCTGTAGCCGCCGGGCGGCGGAGGTGCCGTGCCGGGGCTGCCCAAGATCTGAAGCGCGAGGATCAGATGCGGTTCCATATCTCTCTCGTCGAGGTCCGGCCTATGTCTTGATCCTTCTGATCTCTTCGATCAATGCCGGCAACACCTCGTGCAAGTCCCCGACCACCCCATGCGTGGCCCGCCGAAAGAACGGGGCCTCCCGATCCTGGTTGATGACCAGGATGTTCTTCGATCCCTTGCAGCCTACGTAGTGCTGGATTGCGCCGCTGATCCCGCAGGCGATGTAGAGGTCCGGCGCGATCCGGTTCCCCGTGAGCCCGATCTGCTGGGCGTGCGTTCTCCATCCGTTGTTGGTGGCGACGCGCGATCCACCCACGGCGGCTCCCAGCAGACTGGCCAGCTCCTCCAGGACTCGAAAACCGTCGGCACTTCCGACCCCCCGGCCGCCGCCCACCACAACGGAGGCGGTCCGCAAGCTGACGCCCTCTGGGTGGGTCTCCTCCCGCGCGACGACCCGGACGCGGAAATCTTTCTCCTCCAGCACCGGGGAAAATGTCTCCAGCGACGCTTCCATCTGGGTCTCGATTTCTCTCACCTCCACCGCGTGCGGAGCGACGGTGAGCAATGGCGGGACCGCGTGCAAAGCGGCCTCTTCCAGCAGACTCCCGCCCCATCGCTGCCGCACGACGACGGGGGGTGAGCCGGGCGCCCACCCGATGCAGTTCGCCGCCATCGGCAGATTCTTCACCGCGGCGACCCGGGCGAGGATCTCGTTGCCCCGGTCCGTCGCAGCGGCCAGCACGAACTGCGGCCGGGCACGGTCCATCAGTTGCGCGAGGGCTTTCGCCCAGGCTTCTGGAGCGTAGTCGTCCAGCCGAGGATGCTCGACGCGATGAATGCGGGAAACGCCGTGGCGTTGCAGTACACCCGGGAGATCGCCGGCCTCACGCTCGAACGCTACCGCTTCCAGAGGCATGCCCTGACCCGCGGCCAGTTCCCGGGCGAACGTCAGCGCCTGCAGGCAAAGCGGGCTGATGGGGTTCCGCTCGCCCTCGATGAACGCCAGGATCATGCCTGCAGCACTCCGAGCTCCTTGAGGACCTCAATCACGCGGGGCACCGCCGCCTTTCCCTCGCCCAGCATCTCGGCCGATGTGCCGCGATCCGGCGGGAGCCTGAGCCGGAGCAGTTCCAGCCCGACCGGGTCGCGCTCGGGCCGGGACCGCTCGATCGGTTTCTTTCGCGCCGCCATGAGCGAACGGAAAGAGGGATGCCGGGGCGAATTCAACCCCTCTCTGACGGTCAACAGGGCCGGTAACCCCACTTCATAGACCTCCCACCCAGTGGCGATTTCTCGCCGGGCGAGGACCTTGTTTGCTTGCGCCTCGAGCCGTTTGACGCCCGTGATGCAGGGAAGATCCAGGGCCTGGGCCACCCGGATCCCGACCTGGAAGCCGCCGGCGTCGGCCGATTCGTTCCCGAACAGGAACAAGTCGAACCGGCTTCCCTGGCGTTCGGCCGCCCGGATCGCTGCCACGATCGCCGCGGCGGTCTGTGCCGGATCCCAGTCGTCCCCCTCGGTCTCCAGGAGGATGCCGCGGTCGGCGCCCACGGCCATCGAATCCCGGAGCTGCTCCTCCGCGTCGGCCGGTCCCAGCGTGAGCACCGTCGCGCTTCCGCCCAACTTTTCGATCAGCCGGACCGCTTCCTCGACGGCGCACTCCTCGTGTGGGCCGATGGTGAAGCCCAGCTTCCGGGTTTCGATCGCCTGGTCCCCCGCTGCCAACTCGATCCGCGCTCCGGGATCCGGGACGCGCTTGACGCACACCAGCACGTTCATCTCGGCGAACCCTCGCCCTACCCCTTCATCCGCTCGTTGGTGGAATCGAAGAGAGGAGTGCTTCCCGCAACGGCCACGGTCACCGGGTAGTGCTCGCCGAAATATTCGACCTTGAGCTGAGTCCCCACGCGCGCGTACTCCGGCGGCAGGTAGGCCATGAGTAGATACTTGCCGAGCGATGGTCCGGAGCCGGCGCTGGTGACGTAGGAACGCCGGCCCTTGTGATCGGTGATGGGCTCTCCCGCGGTGGTCAGGATCGGCTCGTGGCCCAGCATGTAGCGCCGCTCGCCAGACGAGGAGACGTTGTTTTCGACGACGAGGGTGCAGAGAATCGCGGCCGGCGCCTCTGCCCGAGCTTTCAGGTAAGCCTCCTTCCCTATGAACTCCTGCGCCTTGACGTTGGGACGGGCCAGGTCCGCCTCGACCGGGTTGTACTCGGTGTCGAGCTCGTGCCCGTAGAGACGGTAGCCCTTCTCCAGCCGAGCGGTGGTGGCGTACACGCCGATGCCCACCGGGAGCAGGCCGTGCTCCTGTCCGGCGGTCCACAGCAGGTCCCACAGTTCCGCTCCCTGCTCCATCGGCGCGTAAAGCTCCCAGCCCAGCTCCCCGACGTAGGAGATGCGCAGCGCCCAGACCGGCACTGAGCCGACGTCGATCTGCTTCGCGGAGGCGTAGGGGAATGCTTCACTGGACACGTCGTCCTGGGTGACCGACTGTAGAACCAGGCGCGCCTTGGGTCCCCAGAGGCCGACGGTGCACAGCGCGGACGTGAGGTCGTGCAGCTCAACCGAACGGTCCGCCGGCAGGTTGTCGCGGAACCACCTGCCGTCGATCCCTCCTTGGCTGCCTCCGGTGACGATCCGGTAGGAGTGCTCGGTCATGCGGGTGATTGTCAGATCCGACTTGAACCCGCCCGCCCGGTTGAGCAAGGGTGTGTACACGGCCTTGCCGGGGGGCACATCCATCTGCCCGACCGTCAACTTCTGGATGTACTCCAGCACGCCTGGGCCCCTGATGTCAAAGATGGCGAAGGCGGAAAGGTCGACCATCCCCACGCGATCCCTCATGGCGAGGTGCTCGGCATTGATGATGGGTGACCACCAGCGCGCATCCCACTCGTTGGGGCGAGGCTGAACGCGATCGCCGTAGTGCTCCAGCAACCGACTGTTGGATTCGTACCAGTGAGGCCGCTCCCACCCGGCGAGCTCGAAGAAGACGGCACCCAGATCCTTTTCCCGGCTGTGGAAGGGACTCAGCCGGTGGTTACGCGAAGACGTCCACTGTTCCCGCGGATGAACGATGCCGTAGGTCCGGTTGTAGATCTCGGATGTGCGGGCCCGAACGTGACGTCTGGTCCGGGCGTAGGGCTGGAAGCGGGCGACGTCAACCTCGTTGGGATCCAGTTCGGGCTCTCCCGTGGTCATCCATTCCGCGACCATCCGGCCCACCCCGGGGGCTTCCTTGATCCAGACCGCGGCGGCAGACCAGAGCCCCTTGACCTCGGGGGTCTCTCCGGCGATCGGCCCGCCATCCGGGGTGAGAGACAGGAGACCGTTGATGGCGTACTGAATACCCGCGTTCTCGTCGTCGAGCAGATCGGGCAGGAGTTCCAGGGCCTGGGCCATTTGCGGCTCGAAATCCTCCTTGGTGAACGGCAGCTCGGTGGGCGAGAGCTTGGAGGTTTCGATCGAAGGGATGTCGTCCGGCTCCATAAGAATCGGCCGGTGGGCGTAGGAGCCGATTTCCATCTCGCCCCCGTTTTGCCGCTCGTACATCATGGTGGTCATGTCGCGAATGATCGGGTAACCGATCTCCCCCGTGGTCTTCTCGAACGCCTTGATCGGGCCGACGCTGATCATCTGGTGCACCGCCGGCGACAGGGGGATCGCGGCGCCCGCCATCCGCGCCAGGCGCGGACTCCAGATGCCACAGGCGATGACGACATACTCGGTCTGGATCTCGCCCCTCGAGGTGCGGACGGCCCGGACGCGGCCGCCCGTAACGACGATGCCCTGGACTTCGGTATTAGCAGATAGGGTCAGGGCGCCCATCTGCTGCGCCGATTCGCGCATGAGCGTGCCGGCGCGCAGCGAGTCTACCACCCCCACGGTCGGGACCCAGAACGCACCGCGGATCAGCCGGGTATTGACGAAAGGCATCAGCGACTTCACCCGTTCCGGGGAAACGACCTCGCCCGATTCCCCCCAGCACTTGGCCGAGGCGACCCGCCGGTGCAATTCCTGAAAGTTCTCCGGTGTCCGCGCCAGCTCCAGGCCGCCGCTTTCGCGAAACACGCCCAGCTCCTGGTACTGCCGCAGGCTGTCGCGGGTGATTTGCGTCATGATCTTCGAGTGATCGACCGGGTAAATGAAATTCGACGCGTGGCCGGTGGACCCGCCCGGGTTGGGTAGCGGTCCCTTGTCGATCAGCACCAGATCCTTCCACGAGAGGCGCGCCAGATGATAGGCGACGCAATTCCCGACGATTCCGGCTCCGATGATGACCACCCTCGCGTG
This sequence comes from Gemmatimonadota bacterium, assembly GCA_016209985.1. GTDB lineage: Bacteria > Gemmatimonadota > Gemmatimonadetes > Gemmatimonadales > GWC2-71-9 > SHZT01. Next base: position 55,641 of record JACQVB010000084.1, read on the forward strand.
ACTCGGCAAACCACTCATAGGGCACGATCCTCCACTGTTTGCAACCCCGACCGCTCGACCCGCGCATCGCGTACCCGGCGCCGGCCAAGTTCCCGGGTTTGCAAAGACCACGCAAGCCACGACTGTCGGCCGAGTGAAACTGTCCCAGTGCCACGGGCGCTATTGACAGGCGCCAATCCGCGACGGTATTTGAACGTAGGCCCCGACAGGCCGCGGCCCGGTTTCGACCCGTGCCACCCCGGAGGCCCATCCACTTTTTCGGCGCCGGTCCATTACCGGCGTTCACGCCACACCAAACGGAGGCGCAGCATGCGTTGGAGTCTCGTATGCGCGGCCGCGTTTGCGCTCTTGGCCGCAGAACGTGCCAGTGCGCAGACCCGGATCATTACTGGACGCGTCACCGACTCGCTCACCAGCGAGGTGGTGACCTCGGGACAGGTGTCCGTCACGGGCACCACCGTGGGAAGCACCATCAAGGAAGACGGCACCTTTACCCTCGCCGCTCCGACCCGGGACGTCACCGTGGTCGTCCGGAGCATCGGATTCAAGCGAGTGGACGTGGCGGTTCCCGCCAGCCAAAGCGCGGTCGACGTGGCACTGGCCCGCGACTACTTCCAGCTCGAGGCGATCGTCGTCACCGGCCAGGCGACCGGCGTGGAGCGTAAGAACCTCGCCAATGCGGTGGCCTCGGTGGACAATCAAACGCTGGTCAAGTCCTCCACCTCCAGCGTGGAACAAGCGCTCATGGGCAAGGTGGCGGGCGCCCAGATCCAGGACTACGGCAGCGGGCCTGGCGGGGGCGTGATCGTGACCCTGCGTGGGGCCAACTCGCTCAACAACGCCTACACGCCACTCTACGTGGTGGACGGCGTGGTGGTGAGCGACGCCAAGATCTCGCCGGGAATCAACCGTCTCACCCGGGCCACCAGTGCGACGCTGATCTCATCCGATCAGGAGTACCCGGTCAACCGCATCGGCGATCTCAATCCCAACGAGATCGAGAGCATCGAGGTGCTCAAGGGCGCGTCGGCCTCGGCCATCTACGGATCCAAGGCGTCCAACGGCGTCATCCTGATTACTACCAAGAAGGGCCGAGTGGGTACCCCACAGTTCACCGTGTCCCAGCGCTTCGGCACCTCCCGGATCATGCGGAAGGTGGGTGGCCGAGTCTTTGAGACGGAGGCGGAGGCAATCGCTGCCTTCGGCCCGACGGCGTCCCAGTACTGGACCCCGACGGTGTACGATCACGACGAAGAGCTGGCCGGTCGGCGGCCGCTGAGTTACGAGACGGCCGCTACGGTCAGTGGGGGCACCGAGACGACCCGCTATTTCGCGTCCGGACTGGTCCGGCACGAGGGGGCCATCATCCGGGTGGAATACGCCAACAAGCAGTCGCTGCGTTTGAACCTGGATCAGCAGATCGGCCGGCGCTTGAGCCTCAACTTGAGCTCCGAGGCGATTCACACCGGGAACGACCGCGGCATCAATGGCAATGGCAACGCCGGCGTCGTCTACTACGATGCGCTGACCAGCACCCCCAGCTTCGTGGACCTGCGAGCCGTCTGCCCCGATGGATCCCGCCAGATCCGTTGCAAGGGCGGCGTCTATCCCAATAACCCGTACGCCAACAGCAATCCCCTGGCGAGCGTGGAGTATGTCAAGAACGAGGAGTCGGTCTGGCGGATGATCCTCAGCGGTCGCGCGAACTGGGACGTGATCTCCTCGCCCCAGCATTCGCTTCGCCTGATCGGCATCGGTGGCGTGGACTACTTCTCCCAGAAGAACGTGGTCTTCTCGCCGCCGTTCATGCAGTTCGAGCCGCTGGACGGCTTCCTCGGTACCTCGGTGTTGTCGAATGGAGGCAACGCCAATCAGAACGTGACCGGCAGCACGGTCTACACCTACAAACCCGCCAGCGGGGCGTTCTCGGCGACCACCTCCGCCGGCATCCAGTACGAGACCAGAAATCTGCAAGTCCAGCGCACGCTGTCCGAGAACCTGGTGGGAGGGCTGCAGATCACCACCGCCGGAACCAACGTGCGACTGGATGAAGAATTCGAGAAGGTCAACGACCTGGGGTTCTACGGCCAGGAGGAGTTTCTGCTTGGCGACCGACTATTGCTGACCGCCGGTGCCCGGGCAGATCAGAGCAGCAACAACAGCGATGCCAGCAAGCTGTACTTCTATCCCAAGGCATCGGCGTCCTACCGGCTTACCACGCCCCTCCTGGCTGTGGACGAGCTCAAGCTCCGGGCCGCCTTCGGCGCCTCAGGGAACCAGCCCAGCTACCGCCAGAGATTCAGCGAGCTCGCCAGCGTCAACATCGCCGGCGTGCCGGCATTCAACATCTCCAGCACCGTGGCGGCCAACGACATCCGGCCGGAACGGCAGCGGGAGATCGAAGTCGGGCTCGACGCCACTCTGTTCAAGAGCCGCGCCAACCTGGAGGTCACCGGCTTCGAGAAGCGCATCAGCGATCTGCTCCTACGCCGGTCAATCGCGCCGGTGATGGGATTCGGCACCCAGGTGTTCAACGGTGGCGTCATGCGGACCCGGGGTCTCGAGGTTGGGCTCAACATGATACCGATCCAGAGCCAGAAGGTCCAGTGGAACCCGCGAGTCAATTTCTTCATGAGCCGAAGCAAGGTGCTGAGCCTGCCGGTACCAACCTTCCGGCAGTCGGGCAGCGCCCGGTACGGGACGCTGCAGATCGAGACCGGTAAGTCGCCCACTCAGGTCATCGCGTGGATCCCGTCGGTTGCCGGGAGCGCGACCAGCCCGCGCACGGACGGCGTGATCGGTGACTACAACCCGGACTACAAGCTGGGCTTCGGCAACGACCTCAAGATCGGCCAGTTCAACGTGTATTTCCTGCTGGATCACTACCAGGGCGGCTGGATCCACAACTATACCGAGCTGCTCTACGACTTCTCGTTGAACACCCGGGACTACGAGGATCCGGTGCCCGCAGGATCTCCGCTGGCGCCTTACGGCACGCAGATGGGAGCGGCCCGGATTGCGGCCGGCCAGAGCAACTGCTCCACTTGCGCCTGGGTGCAACCCATGACCTACACCAAGCTGCGGGAAGCGACGCTCTCGTTCGAGCTGCCGGCCAGTTTCGTCCGCAGTCTGTGGAGCGGGGCGCGCTACATGAGGCTTTCGCTGAGCGGGCGCAATCTGCTGATTCTTACCGGGTATCGAGGACAGGATCCGGAAGTGCTGGCACGCGCCGCGACGGTCTGGACCCAGTGGCGTTCGGACATCTGGCCCCACCCGACCTATCGCACGTTCTGGTTGTCAGTGGACGTGGGGTTCTGAGCCATGAAATACCCAATCGGAGATACCGACATGATTCGCGCCGCGACACTCGCTGCGCTGCTGATGCTTCCACTCGCCAGCGCCTGTAAGACGCTCGATGAACCCGACTACTTTGCGGGAAGTCTCAATGCCCTCGAGGGGAGCGACATCCCTCCCACCACCATCAACACCGCCGCCCAGGCCATGCCCATCCTGACCCGCGGCGTCATGTCCGGCATCGTGACCACCTGGGGGGAGGTGGGGAGAGAGGGCCACAACCTCGACCCGACCAATCCTGACGGCACCGCGCAGCGGCTGGTGACGGAGAACCGCGCGATCGGGTCCGGGACCTGGAGCAACGCCTACCAGTCGATGCGCCAGGGCAACGTAGTACTGGGTGCAGTCGACCGCGCGGCACCCGGCATGACGGATGCGCAGAAGGAAGGCATCCGGGGTTGGGTGAAGACACATCAGGCGATCGCCCTCCTGATCGCCACCAACATCTTTGATCAAGCCGGCGTGGCCATTGATGTCAACGTGAAGGTGGACGACCCGCTGCCGGCCATCGTGACCAAAGCCGCGGCGTTTGCCCGGATCCTCCAGTTGCTGGATGAAGCGCGAACCCATCTGCTGGCTGCCGGCTCGAGCTTCTCGTTCATCCCTAGCGCGGGGTTCGCTGGCTTCAATACGCCGGCCGGCTTACTCAAGGTGAATCGGGGCATTCGGGCTCGGGTCAACGTCTACCTGGGCAACTGGACGGCCGCGCTGACGGACCTCGCTGCGTCGTTCATCGACACGACGGCGGCCCTGAGTCTCGGGGCCTACAACACCTACAGTTCGCTTTCCGGTGACATAACCAATCCGCTGTTCGACCCAGTGCCCCGCACCCAGGTCGTCAGCCCGTTCTGGCTCGCCGGCGCACAACTCCGCGCCGATGGCACTCCCGATTTGCGGTCCACGCAGAAGACGGCGCTGATCACGACTCGCGTGCTCAATAACATCACGGTGGATCACAAGTGGAACATCTACAAGAGCGCCGCCGATCCGTTCCCTATCATCAAGAATGAGGAACTGATTCTGCTCCGGGCCGAGGCAAACTTGCAGGCGGGCAACCGGGCGGATGCGCTGAAGGACATCAACGTGGTGCGGGTGAAGTCGGGCGGGCTGGCGCCTCTGGCCAGTGACCCCGGCGCCGGCGGCACGCTGACCGGTGATTTGCTGATCGACGAGATCCTCTACAACCGGCGCTATTCGCTGGTCTGGGAAGGCGGACACACCTGGATCGACTGGCGGCGCTACGGGCAACTGGCCAAACTGCCCCGAGCCCGCACGGGCGATGTGGTGTTCCCCTATGCTCCGTTGCCGGACGCCGAATGTATTCCCCGCGATCCCGATCCGGCGGGGTGCACGATTCCGACGCCACTCTAGAGACAGTAAGAAGTGAGAAGTAAGAAGTGAGAAGGTCGCTAACAAGAAACCGGGGTCCCCAACAGGGGCCCCGGTTTTGTTCTGACTTCTGACTTCTGACTTCTCACTGTCGTTCAGCTGACTTTACCCGCCTTGGGCGCCCCATCCGGTCCGTTATCCCAGTCTTGTGCCGATGAGATGTTGGGCATTCCCCATTGGTGCCCGTTCCAGCCGTCGAATCCGTCCATCTTGAACGCCCAGAAC
>JACQVB010000091.1 GCA_016209985.1 Gemmatimonadota bacterium
CAGAAGGACCCGCTCATCGAGTACAAGCAGGAAGCCTTCGACATGTTCGTCGATCTGATGCACGACATCCGGGCGACGTTCACCGAGCGGCTGTTCAAGTTCCAGGTGGAGATTTCGGCAGGCCCGCCGGAGCGCGCGCCCGCGGCTACCGGCCCGCGCCGGGCTCCAGCCCGGCCGTCGCGCCCGCCGCAACCGGTATCCGATTCCGACCTCCTGGTTTCGGGTGCTGCGGCACCCGCGCCGGCCGCCACCGCGACCACCGAATTGCCCGAAAGGGGAGCCGTGAATCTCCCCCGCCCGCGCGACGCCGCCGGCACCCTGCCCAAGGTGGGTCGCAACGACCCCTGCCCCTGCGGGTCGGGCAAGAAATACAAGAAGTGCCATGGAGTGAATGCGTGAGTGGTGAGTAGTGCGTGGTCAGTGGTCCGGCGAGAACCACCACGCACTACTGACCACGTACGCCTCACCGGTCTGCAGTGATCCGGTCGTCTCCGCGATGTTTTGGGTATGTCGTCGTCCGCCGTCCGTCACAACTTTCCGCCCATGTCACCCTTACGCCTTGCCGAAAGCCGTCCGCACGATCGCCCCCGCGAGCGCCTGCTGTCCCTGGGTCCCACTGCGTTGACGGTGGCGGAACTCGTGGCGATTCTCCTAGGAACGGGCACGGCGCGCGATGACGCGCTCGCCGTCGCATACCACGTCCTTGCGCTGGGCGGTGGCTCGTTACGGGCCATCGCCAACAAGCCGGTCGGGCTGTTGGCCGGAGTCGCTGGCATCGGAGTGGCGAAGGCGGCGCGGGTGAGCGCGGCGCTCGAGCTGGGCCGGCGCCTCGGAGTGGAGGCGCGAGAGGCCGGCCGGCCGGTCGCCTCACCGGCCGATGTCCAGCGCTGGTGCGCCCCGTTGCTGCGCGACTTGGCAGTGGAGGAGTTCCACGTGCTGACACTCGATGCCCAGAACCGGATCACGCGGGATCTGCTGATCACCCGCGGGATCCTGAACAGCTCGTTGGTGCACCCGCGCGAGGTCTTCCGGGCGGCCATCGCGGAAGCGGCCGCGAGCGTCATCGTGGTTCACAATCACCCGAGCGGCCAGCCGGCGCCCTCGGCAGACGACCGCGCGGTGACCGCCCAGCTGGTCGAGGCGGGTCGGATCCTGGACATCCCGGTGTACGATCACGTCATCGTCGCGGGGGACGAGTACTTCAGCTTCGCGGAGGCAGGCCTGTTGTGACCGGCGTACTGGCGGGAATGGATGCTGCGTTCGCCCGGGCGCTCGAGGAGCGGAAGGACCGCCTCGACGTCGGGTTGGTCGAGCGTGCCTACCAGTTCAGTGCCGCCGCCCACCGGGGGCAGAAGCGGCTCTCGGGCGAAGACTTCGTCTCCCATTCCGTGGCGGTCGCCAAGATCCTGGTCGAGCAACAGCTCGATTCCATTACCGTCGCGGCGGCGTTGCTCCACGACGTCGCCGAAGATGCCGACATCACGCTGGGAGAGATCCGCGAGGTGTTCGGCAACGAGATCGGCGACATCGTCGACGGGCTGACCAAGATCTCCAGCCTCACCTTCCGGTCCAGCGCCGAAGCGCAGGTGGAGAACTACCGCAAGCTGCTGTTGTCGGTGGCCAAGGATGCCCGGGTCATCATCGTCAAGCTGGCCGACCGGCTGCACAACATGCGGACCCTGCAACACCTGCCGGAAGACAGCCAGCGGCGGATCGCTCTGGAGACGCGCGAGATCTACGCCTCGCTGGCGCACCGCTTCGGTATGGCCGGGGTGAAGGCCGAGCTGGAAGATCTCGCCTTCAAGTTCCTGGAGCCGGAGGACTATCGCGCGCTGGCGAGCAAGGTCCAGGCGAACCGCGCCGAACGGGAGGAGACGCTGCGCCGCCTCAACGCGCCGCTGGAAGAGGCGCTGCGCCGCGCCGGCCTGCAGGGGTTCGAGGTGACCAGCCGGCCCAAGCATCTCTGGTCCATCTTCCGCAAGATGAAGCAACGCTCCAAACCGTTCGACGAGATCTACGACTTGATGGCGATTCGGGTCCTGGTGAGCACCGTGGCCGACTGCTATCACGCCCTGGGCGTGGTCCACCATCACTGGACCCCGCTGCAGGAACGGATCAAGGATTACATCGCGTCACCCAAATCGAACGCCTACCAGTCGCTGCACACGACCATCTTCGGCCCGCGTGGGCAACTCTACGAGATCCAGATCCGCACCCGGGAAATGCACCGCACCGCGGAGTATGGTATCGCCGCGCACTGGACGTATAAGGAAGGGCAGAACGACGCCAAGCTGGACAGTCACTTCTCCTGGTTCCGCCAGTTGCTGGAGCTCCAGCAGGACGCCCACAGTCCCGAAGAGTTTCTCGAATTCCTGAAGATCGACCTCTACCAGGACGAAATTTTCGTCTTCACTCCCAAGGGAGACGTCAAGCGGCTGCCGCAGGGCGCCACCGCCATTGATTTCGCGTTCGCGGTACACACCGAGGTCGGCCTGCGATGCCAGGGCTCCAAGGTGTACGGCCGGATCGCGCCGCTGCACCGGGCGCTGAAGAACGGCGATACGGTGACCATCATTACCGGGCCGCAGGCGCGGCCGAGTCGGGACTGGTTGAACCATGTGCGGACCGCACGGGCCCGTCACAAGATCCGGCAGTGGATCAAGCAGGAAGAGGCGGCCACCAGCATCTCGCTGGGCCGGGAAATTCTCGCTCGCGAGCTGCGCCGCCGGCATCTGACCCAACCCGACGACGACGCCGTCGCCGCTGCCGCCGTCAAGATCGGCGCACCGGGCCGCGACGGGCTGTACCAGGCACTGGGAAGAGGTGACGTGCCGCTGGCCCAGGTCATTCATGCGCTCTTCCCCGAGCGCCCCCAGGAAGACCTCGAGCCGGCGAAACCTACCGTCTTCGGACGGGTGCTCGACCGTCTCCGGCTGCGTCGCGGCGTGCGGATCCAGGGAATCGACGGTCTCATGGTGCGCTACGCCCAGTGCTGCCAGCCGGTTCCGGGCGACCCGGTGGTGGGTTTCGTTACCCAGGGCCGCGGCATCTCCATTCACCGCGCCAACTGCTCCAACCTGCTGCTCATGTCGGCGGAACCGGAGCGACGGGTGGAGATCGACTGGCAGGAGGTCGAGGGCGAGGTGTTCCTGGTGGGGCTCGGCATCGTGGGCGAGGATCGGCAGGGTCTCTTCGCCGACGTGATGCAGGCGATCGCGCAGTCGGGAACCAACATCCGCAGCACCGATCTCACCAGCAAAGACGGCGCGGTGTTCGGCACCGTGGTCGTCGAAGTGGAGAACCACAACCACCTCGCGAAGGTCATCCGCGCCATGCGGAGGGTGAAAGGCATTTCCGAGGTCGAGCGCCGCGAAAGCGCGTCCCGCACGGTCACCGACTGACCGCAGTACTTTTCCGTCATGAGTGCGTTTCGGCTGGAAATGCCCTTCGAGCCGGCGGGCGATCAGCCGCGCGCCATCGAGGAACTGGCGCGCGGGCTCACCACCGGGCAGCGGTATCAGACGCTGTTGGGGGTCACCGGCTCCGGCAAGACCGTGACCATGGCCAACGTGATCGCCCGGCACGGGCGGCCCACACTGGTGCTCTCGCACAACAAGACCCTGGCGGCACAGCTCTACGGCGAGCTCAAGTCGTTCTTCCCCCGCAACGCGGTGGAGTACTTCATCTCGTATTACGACTACTACCAGCCCGAGGCATACGTCCCATCGACCGACACCTATATCGAGAAAGACGCATCCATCAACGAGGACATCCAGGCCCTGCGATTGCGGGCCACCTCGAGCCTCATGGAACGCGACGACGTCGTTATCGTCGCAACGGTCAGCGCGATCTACGGACTGGGCGATCCCATCGAATACCGCCAGCTCATGGTGACGGTGGGTGTGGGGGAAGAACGGGGGCGGGATGTGCTGCTGTCGGATCTGGTCGCCGTCCAGTACCACCGCAACGATGTGTCCTTCGATCGGGGCACCTTCCGGGTGCGGGGCGACACGGTGGAAGTGTTTCCCGCCTATGACGAGCAGGCGGTGCGGATCGAGTTCTTTGGCGACCAGGTGGAGCGCATCACCAAGATCGATCCGGTCACCGGTGCGGCCATCATTCAGCTCCAGCGCTGTGCGATTTATCCCGCCACGCACTACGTGGTGCAGCGCCCCACGGTGGAGCGTGCCGTCCGCGCCATTCGCGCCGAGCTGGCCGAGAGGCTGCCACAGCTGCGATCGGCGGGGAAGCTACTGGAGGCGCAGCGGCTGGAAAGTCGCACCCATTTCGACATCGATATGCTGCTGGAAATCGGGACCTGCGCCGGGATCGAGAACTACAGCCGACACCTGAGCGGGCGCCGCGAGGGAGAACGTCCGGCCTGCCTGCTGGATTATCTCCCGGCGGACTTCCTGACGATTCTCGATGAGTCGCACGTGACGCTGCCGCAGCTCGGCGGGATGTATGAAGGGGACCGCTCGCGCAAAACGACGCTGGTGGAATACGGATTCCGTCTGCCGTCGGCGCTCGATAACCGGCCGCTCCGGATGGACGAGTTCATGTCGCTGGCGCCGACCATGATCTTCGTGTCGGCGACGCCGGCGGAGCGGGAACTCGAGCTGTCCGAGGGCAGAGTGGTCGAGCAGATCATTCGTCCCACCGGCCTGACGGATCCACCGGTGGAAATCCGGCCGGTGCGCGGTCAGGTCGATGACCTGCTGGCGGAGATCAGGCGAGTGGCCGGTGCAGGGAATCGGGTCCTCGTGACCACGTTGACCAAACGCATGGCCGAGGACCTGACCGACTACCTCCAGCAGGTGGGCGTCAGGGTGCGGTACATGCACGCCGATATCGACGCGATCGAGCGGGTAGAAATCGTTCGCGGTCTGCGGCTGGGCGAATTCGACGTTCTGGTGGGCATCAACCTGCTGCGCGAGGGATTGGACCTTCCGGAGGTGGCGCTGGTGGCCATTCTCGATGCCGACCAGGAGGGATTCCTCCGCTCGGACCGCTCCCTGATTCAGACCGTGGGGCGGGCGGCCCGCAGCCTCGAGGGCCGCGCCATTCTGTATGCCGACCGCATCACCGGTTCGATGGAGCGGGCCCTCGCGGAAATGGATCGTCGCCGCGCCACCCAGATCGCTCACAACGCGGAGCACGGCATTACCCCGGTGTCCATTCGGAAATCCGTGGACCAGGTGCGGTTCGTCACTCGCGTCGCCGACGCGCGCTTGGAGCGAGCACCGGCGGTCGAGCGGCTCAAGCCATCCGAGCCGGCCGATCGCGAGGCGCTGATTGCCGCGCTCGAGCGCCAGATGCGCGAGGCCGCGGCGGAGCTGGATTTCGAGCTGGCGGCCCAGATTCGCGACCAGCTGTTCGACCTCAAGGCCGGCGGCGATCCGGTCCGTCGCTCGCCAGCTGGCGCCGGTGCCGGGGGCGCCCGGAGCGGCGGTGGGCGGCGGCGGCGTGGTTGAGGCCGTCAGCTCGCGCCGCGAGCTCGATCTTGCCGGGCTCGGTGAGGAAGGAGCCCGTCTGTGGCGGGAGTTGCCGCGGGGCGCCGTGGTATGGCTCTCGGGAGAGCTCGGTGCCGGCAAGACGGCCCTGGTGCAGGCCGTCACCGAAGCCGCGCACGCCGAGCACGCGCGGAGCCCCACGTTCGCCCTGGTGCACGAATACGCGTCTCCGGAGGGCCGGATCGCGCACGTCGACTGCTATCGCCTGCGGCGGCCGGAAGAGGCTCGTGATCTGGACCTCGGCACGCTCGCGCGACGTTCGCGCCTCATGTTCATCGAATGGCCGGAGCGGGCCGGCAGCGCCGCCCCGGCCCCCGACCGTCACCTCCGGCTCGCTCACACCACGAGAGACGATCACCGCGTTCTCGAGGACGTGAAATGACACTGTATCTCGCCCTCGACACCGTGACCGATTCCGGAAGCGTCGCCGTCGGGGAACCGGGCTCGATCGCGTCGGAGGTGCTGGTGGGAGCGCGTCGCCACGCGGCGGCGCTCGTTCCGGCCGTGGACGAGGCCCTGAAATTGGCCGGTGTTTCTCTGGCCGATGTCCAGCAGATCATCATCGCGGACGGCCCGGGGAGCTTTACCGGCCTCCGTATCGGCTTCGCAACGGTGCAGGGGCTGGTGCGCCAGCGATCCGACGTCGCGGTGATGACGGCCCCCTCGCTCATGTCCGCTGCGGTACTTGCGTCCCGTTTTGTCGACGGTCCGGTGGCCGCGTTGTACGATGCGCTGCGCGGTGAAGTCTTCGCCGCGATTTACCGTTTTCACGACCAGACGGTGGAGATGCTTATCCCGCCGTCGCTTTCGACGTTGCCGGCGCTGCGTGAGTCGGGCATTCATCCCGTCGTGGCGGTCGGAGACGGAGCCGAGGTGTATGCGGACGCCGTTCGCGCCTGGACCGGTCGCGATCCCGTAGTCCCCCCCGCCGGCGGACCCAGGGCTGCCGGCCTGGTCGAGCTCGCGGCCGTCGGTGGCGCCCTGCGGAGCGTGGACGATGTGATGACTTGGGAGCCGGACTATGGCCGCCTCGCGGACGCTCAGGTCCGATGGGACCGAGCGCATGGACAGTCGTTGCCTGATTCGGTTGGCGACCGCGGCTGATCTGCCGGCAATGGTGGCCATCGAGCGCGCGGTTTTCTCCGATCCGTGGACGGCGTCCGCCTTCCAGGCGCTGATGGGACCGTCCTCGCTGGTGGCGATCATGGATGGCGAGATCGCGGGCTACGTGTTTGCGCGGGTCCTGGCCGACGAAGGCGAGATTCTGAACCTGGCGGTGCGGGCGGAGCGGCGGGGCCAGGGCGTGGGCCGGCGGCTGCTCGACTGCTCGGTCGACCAGTTGCGAAAAGATGGTGCGCGCACGGTCTACCTCGAGGTCCGAGCCTCCAACGATACGGGGCAGGCATTCTATCGGCGGATGGGTTTCGAAGAGATCGGCCGGAGGCGCGGATACTATGACAAACCACATGAAGACGCGTTAGTTTTCGCGCGCAGAATCGCCATCTCGGAACGGCCTGCGTAGATTGGGTTGAGATCGCGTATCTTTGGTTGACAAAAGGAC
>JACQVB010000087.1 GCA_016209985.1 Gemmatimonadota bacterium
AATCTCATGTTCAGGACGTTTATGGGCCCCGTGGAGGACGAGGCGGCGGTCGTTTATCTCAGGCCGGAGACCGCGCAGGGGATCTACGTGAACTACCTGTACGTGCTGCAGTCCTCCCGCCAGAAGATCCCGTTCGGCATCGCCCAAGTCGGGAAGGCATTTCGTAACGAGATCACTCCCGGAAACTTCATCTTCCGAACCCGCGAGTTCGAGCAGATGGAAATGCAGTTCTTCGTGAAGCCCGGCGAAGACGAACAGTGGTTCGAGTATTGGCGTCACCGCCGGATGGAGTGGCTGACCGCCCTGGGATTGAAACCCGAGAAGCTGCGGTTCCATGCCCACGGGCCCGATGAGCTGGCGCACTATGCCAAGGCCGCGTTCGACATCGAGTACGAATTCCCCTTCGGCTGGAAGGAGTTCGAGGGGATCCACAACCGCACCAATTTCGATCTGTCGCGCCATCAGGAGCATTCGGGCAAGAAGCTTGAATACATGGATCCCGCGACCAAAGAGCGCTACGTGCCGTTCGTGGTGGAGACGTCCGCCGGCGCCGATCGGCTCGCGCTGGTGGTCATGGTCGACGCCTATGCGGAAGACGAGATCGAAGGAGAGACCCGCGTGGTCCTGCGACTCAATCCCGCGATCGCGCCGATTAAGGCGGGCGTCTTCCCGCTGGTGAACAAGGACGGTATGCCGGAGTTCGCCACCAGGATCTACGACGATCTACGACGCCGGCTTCCGGTCTTCTACGACGACAAGGGCGCGATCGGGCGGCGCTACCGCCGGCAGGACGAGGCGGGCACTCCGTTCGGTGTTACGGTCGACGGGCAAACGCTGCAGGACCAGACCGTCACGGTGCGGGACCGGGACACCCTGCAGCAGGAGCGGATCGCCGCCGACCGGCTGGGCGAGTATCTCACTCAGCGGCTGCATCGGTGACCCTCGCGAGTCTCCTCGTTCGGGGGGAGGAGTTTCACCAGACCCTCGGCCGTGAATCCTACCTCACCGGCGCCGGGCTCAAGGACCCGCCCGAATTCGAGCGCCTGTTCGAGCAGTACGCGGACCTGGGCGGTGACGAAGCGCTGGAAACCGCGCGGGCGAGTGGCTCCCACGAGTTGTTCGAGTGGGTCATCGATCTCCGGATCGGACGCCGTACCGCGAAGCTCGAGGATGAGCAGCTGCGCTGGGAGCAGGGTGCGGTGTTGCGAGTGGACGGCCGCGACGTTCCCTATCTTCGCGCACCGATCGACCTGGTCAACTCGCCGGATCGGGCGTTCCGGATCGCCCTGGACGCTGCGCGGGTTGCTGCCGGTGCCGCGGGTCTGAATGGCATGCGGCGCGAACGGTTCGAGCTCGAGCGCGAGGAAATCCTGGCGCTCAAGATGGGTGACTACGTCGCGGCCCGGACGACGTTCTCCGGAATCGATCTGGACGGTCTGGGGCGATCCTGCGAGCAGCTTCTGGCGGACACCGAAGACCTGTACCGTGAGACGCTGCAGCCGGTGGTGCGGCGCCGGCTGGGACTCGACCTGGTCGAGCTGGTCCGGGCCGACGCGCAGTGGGCCTTTCGCGCTCAGCAGTTCGACGGTGCGTTTCCCGCCGAACGCCTCGTCCCCACCGCGACCCGTCAGGCCCGTGAAATGGGCATCGATCCGGTGCAGAATGGCCGCATCCGGCTGGATACCGAGGAGCGGGCAAGCAAGCAGCCGCGGGCTTTTTGTGCCCCGATCCGGGTGCCCGACGAAGTCTATCTGGTCTTGCGCCCCCGAGGAGGCCACGCCGACTACCGCACCTTCTGGCACGAGCACGGCCATGCGTTGCATTTCGCTTCGGCGGATCCCGCGCTGCCGTTCGCCGCGCGTTGGCTGGGTGACAACTCGGTGACGGAGGGCTTCGCGATGCTGTTCGACCACATGACGCTCGACCCGCGTTGGCTGACGCGGTACGTGGGCCTCAAGCCCGGTGAGGCGAGGGACCTCGTCTTCGAGCTCGCCGTGGGGGAGCTGTTCATGATTCGGCGTTACGCCGCCAAGTTGTGCTACGAATTGTCGCTCTACCGTCGCGCGCTGGACCAGGCGGCGCCGGAATACGCCGAGCGGCTCAGCCAAGCCACCCTGTTCCGGTATCCGGAAGGCGAGTATCTGCTGGACGTGGATCCCGGGTTCTATTCGGCCCGCTACCTCCGTGCCTGGCAGCTTCAGGCGCTGCTCGCGGAAACGCTCACGGCAGAGTTCGATGAAGACTGGTTCCGCAACCCGCGCGCGGGGACGTTGATTCAGCATCTCATGAGCCGCGGACAGGCGGACAACGCCGACCGCCTTGCCGAGCACGCAGCTGGCACCGCGCTTTCCTTCAGGCCGGTCATCCGGCTTCTCGAGGCCGTGCTGCAGTAACCCGGGATTCGAATGCAATTGGCCGATTTCCGGAAAATGGTCGAGAGCATGGTCGGCGAGATCCCCGCCGACTACCTCGAGGGTATTGCCGGTATTGAGGTGAGTCCCCGGACCGTCCCGGCCCCGGGGCTGAATGCCGTCTATACCATGGGCGAATGCATCCCCATCGACGTCGGGGGCGATCCGGCGCCCTCCCGGGTCGTGATCTACTACGGTTCGTTTTGCGCCCTGGCCCGGGACCATGGCGACTTCGATTGGCGGGCCGAAGCGTGGGAGACCATCACCCACGAGCTGCGCCATCATCTGGAGTGGAAGGCGCGAACGCAGGATCTCGAGGAATACGACTGGGCCGCCGAGCAGGGTTTCGCGCGCGCCGATCGGAAGACCTTCGATCCGCTGTTCTTTCTGGAGGGGGAGCGGATCGGAGAGGATACCTATCAGGTCGACGATGACGTGTTCGTCGACCGGCGGGTCCCGCGGCTGCCCGAGGCGGCGGAAATCGAGTGGCATGGGCGGCGCTACCGGGTTCCGGTACCGGCCGAGCCGATGCCGCTCTACCTGCTGCTTCGAGGAATGCCGGATCCACCACCGGGTGACCTGATTCTGGTTTTCCGCCGCCCTGCGGGCGTTCTCGATCTGTTCCGCGGAAACCGCCGTCCCACGGAACGGGAGGTGCATGTCGAGCCCGTCGTCTGAGAAACGCCGCTAGTCCCGGCCACGTTCACCTTCTAGATTCCCGCAAATGCAGCACGAGACGCGCACCACGCTGTCTGCCCCGCAGGTATTGGCCCGCGCCAAGACCTTCTTTGCCGAGCGCGTCCCGCAATACGGAGCTTTTCTCGAGAAGGAAGGGCCCGCGTTCGCCACCTTCCGCGGACAGGGAGGCGAGGAGATCGCGATCGCCGTCTTCGAAGGGCCCGACGGGACCAGAGTCCGCGCTTCGACGTTGTTGTTCGACCAGGTGGTAGATCGCTTCTTCTCGACGCTGCCGCCCGCCGACGCGCTGCCTACGGCATGACCACTGCCGCCGCGAGCACCATCCGGGTCTGGGTTCCCGATGTTTGGGACGTCGTCCACCTCGAAGTCACTCCGGACACCACCATCGCCCAGGTAAAGGCCGAGGCACTCGCACGAGCCGTGGGCAAGGACCGCCGGGCAGATCCGCGCGACTTCGTGGTCAAGTACCGCGGGGCGCTGGTCACCGATGAAAACCAGACGCTCGGTGCGCTGGACGTGCCCGACAACGCGCCGATGATCGTCGTGCCCACGCGGCGGCGGCCGGTGGTGTGAAAGAAGTGCGGAATGCGCACACCGCACCTCTGTTCTGATGCCGGTCCACGTCTTCCACCACCCCCTGTCACTCAGTCACAATCCCGGGCCCGGCCATCCGGAATCCTCCGAGAGGCTGGCCGCGATTCTGGACGAGCTACGCGGACCGTCCTTCGAGGGAATGATCTGCTGGCGCGAGGCCTCCGGTGCCAACGAACATCAGCTCCTCCGCGCGCATTCAGAGTCCTATCTGGAACTGCTCCGTGAGGTCGCGGATCGCGGTGGTGGCCGGCTCGATGCCGACACCGTGATGGGACGGTCGAGCTATGAAGCGGCGGTGGTGGGCGCGGGGGCGGCGATCGAGGCGGCGAAAACCGCGCTCGCCGGCCAGCCGGCCTTTGCGGCCATCCGGCCCCCGGGGCACCATGCGTTGCGCGATGCCGCGATGGGGTTCTGCCTGCTCAACAACGTGGTGATCGCCGCCCGCGCGGCGCTCGAGGAGTCCGGCGCCGGACGGGTACTCATCGTCGACTGGGATGTTCACCATGGCAACGGCACGCAGGCCATGGTCGAGACCGATCCCCGTATTCGCTACGTCTCCCTTCACCAGTGGCCCCTCTATCCAGGCACCGGTCGCGCGGACGAGCGCGGGGTGGGCAACATCTTCAACGTGCCGCGGCCGCCGGGGCTTGCCCGGAGCACGTATGTCGGCGACCTGATCGCCGCAGTGGCCTTCGCGGTGGACGGCTGGCGCCCCGACCTGATCCTTCTGTCGGCCGGCTTCGATGCCATGGCCGGCGACCCGCTGGCGGGCTTTACCCTCGAGCCGGAAGACTATCCCATCTGGGTAGGCGAATGGCGCCGGATGGGGGTCCCCATGGCGTCGGTACTCGAGGGGGGCTATGTCCCCTCACGCATTCGCCGGGCGGCGGGCGAGCATGTGCGCGCCTTGGCGGAATGAAGCGAGTGCGGAATGCGGAGCGCGGAACGCGGAACGAAAAAACGCTGGTTCACTCCGCACTCCGCACTCCGCACTCCGCGTTCGAATGATTCCTCTCAGTTGCACCGTCGCCCTCCCGTTGCCGGTCGGGCGGCATTACCGCTATCAGGTCCCGGCGTCCCTGGCCGATCGGGTTGTTCCCGGCGCGCGGGTGGTGGTACCGGTGCGGGCGCGCGAGCTCATCGGGGTGGTGCTCGATATCTCGCCGGAGACCGATGACATGCTGAAGCCGGTGCTCCTGGCTCCCGACGACGCACCGCTGATTTCCCCGCAGCTGCTCGACTTGGCCGATTGGGTTTCCCGCTATTACGTCGCGCCGCACGGAATCACGCTTCGCACGATGTTGCCGCCGGCACTTTGGGGGTCATCGAAGCTGGTGGCCCGGCTCTCCCACCCGGAAGCCGCGGCAGGCGGTGTCAGCCGCGACGTCGTCGAGGAGCTCGCCGGTTGCGGCGGGCGCGCCTCCGCCACCCGGCTCGCTCGACGCCTCCGCCGGCCGGTCTGGGATGTGCTCCAGCGCCTGGCGCGCAGCGGGGCGGTCGTTCTGGAGACCGAGCCGGCCGATGTCGGGCCGGCGGCGGGAAGCGTCGCGGTGGTGTCCCTCACCCGCGCCTTGCCCTCGTTGCTCGAACGCCACGAGGTCTTTGGACGGGCGGAGAAACAGCGCGCCGTATACGAGGCGCTCGACGGGATGGGAGGCGAAGCGGAGATGAGCCACCTCACCGGGCAACTGGGCCACTCGCCCGGGGTGGTGCGGGCACTGGTGGGGCGGGGCGTGGCCCGAATCGAAAAACGACCCGCCTTTCGCGATCCGTTCCGGAGCGTCTCCGCCCCGCCGCCCGATACCCCCACCGAGGCGCAACGCGCCGCCGTCGCGGCGATCGAGGCACTCGATCCCGGCCAGGCGACCCTGCTGTTCGGGGTGACCGCGAGCGGCAAGACGCTGGTGTATCTGGAAGCCATGCGAGCGGAGGTCGCACGGGGAAAGGGCGCGATCGTGCTGGTGCCGGAAATTGCGCTCACCGCCCAGACCGTCGCCCGGGTGCGAGGCGTGTTCGGCGATACCGTGGCGGTGATGCACAGCGGACTGTCGGAAGCGGAACGGGCGGACGCGTGGCGTGCGGTGTGCGCGGGGGAGCGCCGGGTAGTCGTCGGAGCGCGCTCGGCGGTGTTCGCGCCGGTACCGAATCTCGGCATCATCGTGGTGGATGAGGAGCATGATGCCAGCTATAAGCAGGGCGAGGCCCCCCGCTACCACGCCCGCGAGGTGGCCCTGCGGCGAGGCCGGACGGAAGGCGCGCGGGTGGTGCTGGGCAGTGCTACGCCTTCGTTGGAGACCTGGTCGCGCCGGGATGCCATCCCGCTGGTGACTCTTCCCGCGCGCGCGACCGCGCAGCCGCTGCCCGCGGTCCGCCTGATCGATCTGCGTCACGAGACACTGGTGCCGGGGAGCGGTCCGGTTCCGTGGTCGGCGCCACTCGATACGGCGCTCGACCAGCGGCTGGTCCGGAGCGAGCAGGTGATCCTGTTGCTCAACCGAAGGGGATTCGCGCATTTCCTCCAGTGTCCCGCCTGCGGCCAGGTGGGCGATTGCCCTTCCTGCAGCATCGCACTCACGGTTCACCAGGTCCCGTTGCGACTCAAGTGTCATTACTGCGGCCATGAGGAGCCGGTCCCGGACCACTGCCCGGCGTGTGGGCATGCCACCCAGCGAATGCGCGGGGTGGGAACGCAGCTGCTGGAACGTTGGCTGGGGGAGCGGTTTCCCACGGCGCGCCTGGCGCGAATGGACGCCGACACGACATCCACCAAGTGGTCGCATGGGCGGATCCTCGATTCGTTCGCCCGGCGAGAAATCGACGTGCTGTTCGGGACCCAGATGATCGCCAAGGGCCTCGACTTTCCGGGAGTGACCCTGGTCGGCGTGGTGGATGCCGACAGCGGGCTCCATCTCCCGGATTTCCGGGCTGCCGAGCGAACGTTTCAGCTGGTGGCGCAGGTATCGGGCCGCGCCGGGCGGGGAGCACGTGGTGGCGAGGTCTTCGTACAGACGCGCTCACCGGCCCATTACGCGCTCGCGAGCGCGGCCCTTCACGATTTCCGCGGCTTCGCCGATCGCGAGACGGAGTTGCGACGCTCGCCGGCGTATCCTCCGCACGTCGGCCTGGCCAACGTCATCGTGAGTGGAGAGGACCAGGGCGAGGTCGGGGCAGCTGCGGTAGGCCTGGCCGAGTGGTTGCGGGGGCTGGTGG
Source organism: Gemmatimonadota bacterium (assembly GCA_016209985.1). Lineage (GTDB taxonomy): Bacteria > Gemmatimonadota > Gemmatimonadetes > Gemmatimonadales > GWC2-71-9 > SHZT01. The sequence continues at coordinate 6,915 of JACQVB010000087.1, forward strand.
CTGCGCGCGCCGAAGGCGTCGTCGAGATCGTGGGGCCTTCACCCGCTCCCCTCGAGCGCATCAAGGGACGGTGGCGCTGGCATCTGCTGGTGCGCTCGCCCGATCCGTCGCGGCTCGGCCGGATTCTGCGTTACACGGCGGCGCGGAGCCCTGCAGCCAGGGCACGCAAGAACATCCGCGTGGCCATCGATCGGGATCCGGTGAGTCTGTTGTAGTGTTCGTTCTTGAATCCCACCCCCCCCGTCCCTATCTTGCCGTCCTCTTTGTGCCTGATTCATTGCCGATCGAATCGCGTGCGCGCTCCGGACCGCCGGGCGTAGGGCCCGGGTGGCTGCGACTGGCCCGGGAGTTGGCGGGGCAGGTGCCACCGGAGGAGTTGCAGGGGGTGTGGGTCTTCCCGGCGGTCCGGCGCGAAGATCATGAATGGGGCACTGCCATCATCGCCCGGCGGGCCGATGGCGAGCGGATCCGGATCTACACCGCCCGCTACGTGCAGACGATCCAAGGCCGGGAGCGCGGCCAGGGCCGGGTCGCCATCGAGGAAGTGGCCACCTGCCCATTGCCCGTGCTGTACGAGGTGCTCAAGGGCGTTCAGGACCGCGTGGCGGAAACGGAGCCGCCTGTGGAAATTTCGCCGTCCGTCTGGTATGGAACGCCGTGACGACTCCGCCCCCGAAAATCGACGGTAAGGCGCTATTGGAGGTGCTGCGTCGGTACCTTCGCGACCACAACTTGCCGGTCACCCATCAGCGTGAGGCGATTGCGGCCGCGGTGTTTTTTTCCGACGCCCATCTCTCGGTCGGCGACATCGAGCGGCTGCTCCGCGAGCGAGGCGTGAAAGCCGGGAAGGCTACGGTGTACCGAACGCTGGGCCTGCTGGCCAAGGCGGGCCTGGTGCAGGAGCACGATTTTGGCGAGGGATTCAAGCGCTACGAGCCGCTCGAGGCGCGGACCCACCACGAGCATCTCATCTGCCTCGATTGCGGCAAGGTGGTCGAGTTTTCGAACGAGCGTATCGAGCGGATGAAGGCTCTGATCGCGGATGAACACGGCTTCCGGCATCATCATCACCGGCTGGAGATCTACGGCATCTGCCGGGAGTGTCAGCGGCGTGACGCCGTCACGCTGGGAACCAGTGGAATTCAGAGCGAGGGCTCCGGCAGGTGATCGATCCAAAAATGTTCGTGCCGGCCAAGGCGTTCCTGACCAAGGGTGTCGGCCGGCACAAAGAAAAACTCACCAGCTTCGAGCTGGCCCTCCGCGAGGCGCACATCGCGCAATACAATCTCGTGCGGGTCAGCTCCATCTTCCCGCCCCTTTGCCAACTGGTCTCGTGGGAGCAGGGAGTCAAGATTCTCATGCCGGGCCAGGTCGTGTTCGCGGTGGTGGCGGAAGCGTCGACCAACGAGCCCTCCCGGCTCGCGGCGGCCGCCCTGGGCCTGGCGATACCCGCCGATCCGAACCATCATGGCTACATCTCCGAGCACCATGCCTTCGGCCAGCGGCAGCAGTCGGCCGGCGATTACGCCGAAGATCTCGCCGCCAGCATGCTCGCCACCGTCCTCGGCGTTCCCTTCGATCCCAACCAGGCCTGGGACGCGCGCAAGGAGCAGTGGCTGCTGTCCGGTGAAATCGTCAAGACCACCAACATCAGTTGCACGGCCGAAGCGCAGGATGACGGCCGGTGGGTGACCACGGTATCAGCCCTGGTGTTCTGCGGCTGAGCCATCAGCCATCAGCCGTCAAATGCTTCGGGAGCGATCACTGATGGCTGATGGCTTCCGACGGGAACCGTTGGGCGGCTTGATGGTTACACTTCACACCATGCCGTTCGTTGCGCGACGGGTCCCGCTGCCATGACTGAATCTGTCGCCCTCACCGGCGCCTTTCTCGCCGGCTTGTTGAGCTTTCTCTCCCCCTGCGTGCTCCCGCTGGTGCCGAGTTACGTCTCGTTCATCACCGGCCTCTCGCTCGAGGACATGGCCCAGCGCCGCTGGATGGCATTCACCCACGCGCTGCTGTTTGTCTCCGGGTTCACCATCATTTTCACGCTCCTGGGAGCGACCGCCACGGCGCTGGGCAGCACCTTGCGCCACCACCAGATCCTGCTGGAACGGATCGGTGGTGGGCTGATCATCCTGTTCGGGCTCTACATCATGGGAGTCTTCCAGTGGGGACCGCTCGCCCGCGAGCGGCGCTTCCACATCCAGGAGCAACCGGTGGGGTATTTCGGCAGCATGCTGGTCGGGGTCGCGTTTGGCGTCGGCTGGTCGCCGTGCATCGGTCCGATTCTGGGCTCCATCCTCCTGTATACGAGCACCCAGTCCAGCGTCGGGCAGGGCATCGTGCTCCTGCTGGTGTACTCTCTGGGGCTGGCCGTCCCCTTTCTGGTGGCTGCGCTCGGGGTAGAGCGGTTCATCGTCTGGTTCCAGCGCTACCGCCGCTTCATGCCGCTGGTGACGAAACTTTCCGGGGCGTTCATGGTATTTGTCGGAATCCTGGTCGCCACCGGTTCGTTTTCACGCATTGCCGGATTCCTGAACTCGGTGACGCCGGACTTCCTCCGTTCGCGGCTGTAGCGGGCCGAGCAGGGCCACCGCTGCTTGCGTGGCGTGGCGCACCGCATGAGCTTTAAATGGCGCCACACAACCGATGTCTCATCACGTGCCTGGAGGGGTGTTATGGCGAATTTGGGCAGACAGAGCCAGTACGCGCTGTTGATCGCTGCGGCGACGCTCTGGGCTTGCAAGGGAGGCGAAAAACCGGCCGATCAGGCCCCCGCGCGCGACCTGAGCCTGGCTCCGGCCGAGTCGGTGGCGCAGATGAACGACCGGCCGACCGACCAACCGGCGGCGCAGCCGCGGCCACAGACCCGGCCCCCGGCGCCGCAGCCGCGGCAGCCCGCGACGCAACCCCAGCCCCAACCGCGCCAACCGGCGAAAGTCGAAACGCCGACGGTGGGCGAAGGCACCCGGATCGATCTCTACGCTACCGACACGGTGACCTCGCGCACCAACAAGAAGGGCGAGATGGTGACGGCCACGATCACTAC
>JACQVB010000088.1 GCA_016209985.1 Gemmatimonadota bacterium
GCCCATGCCTGAGCTCACCTATCTCGAAGCCCTCCGCCAGGGCATGTGGGAAGAGATGGAGCGGGATGAGCGGGTCTTCATTCTGGGAGAAGACATCGGTCTCTACGGCGGCGCGTTCAAGGTCACTGAGGGCTTCATCGATCGCTTTGGGGCGACTCGAGTGATCGATACGCCGATCTCGGAAGCCGCCATCGTCGGCGCGGCGGCGGGCGCGGCGCACATGGGACTCCGGCCCATCGCGGAGATGCAGTTCATCGACTTCATCTCCTGCGCCTACGACATGCTCACCAACTACGTGGCTACCGCCCGGTACCGGGCGGGGCTATCCACTCCCATCGTGGTGCGGGGACCCTCAGGCGGGTTTGTTCGCGGCGGGCCATTCCACTCCCAGATGCCGGAGGCGGCCTTCTTTCATACTCCGGGGCTCAAGCTGGTGTGTCCCGCCACGGCGCGGGACGCCAAGGGCCTCATCAAGGCGGCGATTCGGGACGAGGATCCGGTGCTCTACTTCGAGCACAAGTACCTCTACCGGCGCATCAAGGAAGACATTCCTGAGGGCGAAGAGATCATCACGCCTATTGGAAAGGCCCGAGTGGCGAGGGAAGGGAAGGACCTCACCATCATCACCTACTCGGCCATGGTGTGGAAGGCGCTGGAGGCCGCCGCGGAAATCGAAAAGGCGGACGGGGCCTCTGTCGAGGTCCTGGACCTCCGGACGCTGCTCCCTATGGATGACGAGGCGATCGTGCGCTCGGTCAAGAAGACCAACAAGGCACTGATCGTACACGAAGACACCCGAACCGGCGGGGTGGCCGGCGAAATCACCGCCCGCATCAACGAACAGGCATTTGAGTGGCTGGATGGCCCCGTGATGCGGGTGACCGCCCATGACACCCCACTTCCCTATGCGCCGACGCTGGAAGACTTCGTGCTGCCGCAGACCGCTGACGTCGTGAAAGCGGCGAGGTGGTTGCTGGCGTATTAGCCATCAGCCAACAGCCTTCAGCCATCAGTCGTAAGTGTTTGTGGTGCCGGGAGCCCCGCAGCCGAACCGCTTTCCCTGACGGCTGACGGCTGATGGCCGACGGCTAATGACTCATCGCTCTGACCCGTTTCCTCAGCACCTCCACTGCCGCCGGGCTGCTAAGGACCGAGCACCAGCACTTTTCTTCCCATACCCGCTGCGTGCGCATCGGCCCGCCCGCTCGACGTACCACTTTGGCCGCGGTGTTCCGGACGATTCGCACGACGTCTTCCCGTTGCACCGATGCCGGCGTTTCGACCAACACGTGGATCCGGTCCGGCAGTACGGCGGCCTCGATGGTCCATCCGATGCGGGTGCATTCCTCCACGAGCGCACGCTCGCAGAATCGAGCCAAGGCCGCTATGTTAAAGAACTTGTGGTGCCTCGCGGTGGGCCAGGTAACATGACACCATCTCGTGGCCGGTGGCGTGAGTCGCATACGGAAGTCTGGTGCACCAGCCCGCCGCCGGCGTACCCAAAAACGCGCACCCAACACCGGAATGCTTCGAACCTTGCGGGGGAATGACGGATGTCACGCGTTGACGTGATCATGCCTCAGATGGGCGAGTCGATCGCCGAGGGCACCGTATCCAAGTGGCTGAAAAAAGTCGGCGACGACATCAAACGCGACGAGCCTATCCTCGAAATCTCGACCGACAAAGTGGATGCCGAAATTCCTTCGCCGACCGCCGGCGTCCTGGCCGAGATCAAGGTGCAGCAGGGCCAGACGGTCCCGGTACAGACCGTGATCGCCGTGATCGAGACCGACAAGGCGGCGGCCGGAAGCGCCAAGGCTCCTTCCGCCCCCGCTCCGGCCAAGGCTGCCGAGCCCGCGAAGGCCGCGGCCGCTTCGCCGGCTGCGCCATCGCCTGCGCCAGCGCCCGCCCCGCGAGGGCCCGCTGCTCCGGCGTCTCCTCCGCCGCGAGAGCCCGCAGTCGCAACAGCGGCGCCGGCTCCCGCCGGAGCCCGTCCGCAAGGTGATGGAGACGCGGGTGTCGAAACCGGTGATGAACGTCTCCGCCGGAAGTCCACGCCGCTGGTCCGCAAAATCGCCGCCGAGCACAACGTCGACATTTCCCGGCTGAGCGGTTCCGGCCATGCCGGCCGCGTGACCAAGAGGGACATCCTCGGCTATATCGAGACGGCGCCGCAGGCCGCGCCGACAGTCCCGGGGCGCGAGCCCGGGATCCGCGCCCCGGCCGCCGCCGGTGCAGTTTCCCACCCGACCGTCGAGCCCTGGCCCGGCGACCGGGTCGAGCCGATGAGCAAGATCCGGAAGCTCACCGCCGACCACATGGTCGTTTCCCGTCGCACCTCGGCCCATGTGACCAGTTTCTTCGAGGTTGACTACACCCGCGTCGCGCAGCTTCGCCAGGCCAAAAAGCAGGACTACGAGGCGCAGGGCGTGAAGCTCACCTACCTCGCCTTCATCACCAAGGTCGTGGCGGACAATCTGCGCCGGCATCCCGTCGTCAATTCCTCGGTCAGCGGCGATTCCGTCATCTATCGTAAACCGGTGAATATCGGCATCGCGGTCGCGCTGGATTGGGGCCTCATCGTACCGGTCCTCA
>JACQVB010000092.1 GCA_016209985.1 Gemmatimonadota bacterium
ATCCGGCAACAAACCTTCATTACCGTCTACGAGAAGATCGACCAGTTTCGGGGTGAGTCGAGCCTCTCGGCGTGGATCATGCCCCGCTCGGCCGTGGCCAGCACGACTTCCTCCGCCTGGGGCTCATCCCGCCCCTCGAAGGGATCTATCGGGACGACCTCCTCTCCCCTGTCCCCTCTCCCTGGCGGGAGAGGGGGACGTGCCTCGAACTGTTCAAGATCACCATCTGGATTCTGAGATACGGGAACGGCAGCTCCCGAGCTTCATGCCGCGAAAACAAAGGCCGCGAGTTTCGACTCGCGGCCTTTGGCGTGGCGGAACCCGCCGACGCGTCACCCACACTGGTGAACGAAGTATACCCTCGGCCTGTCTCCGCGTTCAAGTGCCAGGGTGCGGATGGAGAGATTCGATTGCGAAGCACACGCGAGAGGTCTGGTTGGGTGGAGTGGGCGTGCACTCTCACGGGCTTTCGCCCACGCCAGTGTGAGTGACGTGCGTCTACCAATTCCGCCACACCCGCAACCAACTCCCAGCACACTGGCGAGACTGACATGGTGCGACGCAACGTTCACAAAGGCTGTGCTGCTGGCGGGTCGAAGGTGCGAAGAGACGGGCGTGTTCAGGTAACCGAAAGAACGCGGAGAAGTGCTGAAAAACGCGACCTCGTCCAGGACGCCTGGAATGAGCTCCACCGCCGCTACGGGCAACGGGTCTACGAGCGTGCTCTGAAGAAACTCGGCGACCGCGATGCCGCCGACTCCATCCGGCAACAAACCTTCATTACCGTCTTCGAGAAGATCGATCAGTTCCGCGGCGAGTCGAGCCTCTCGGCCTGGATCATGCGCATCGGCGGTCGCACCACGCTGAACTACGTGAAGAGTCCCGAGCACCAGCGACGGCAACGGGGTGAAACCTTCCTCTCGGCGGCACCGCCACCGAGAATACCTGAGATCTCACCCTCAAGCGGCCCCGGTCGAGACGCGCTCATTTCCGGCGACCGGCCTACCGAAGATCCGAACCGTGCTGCAATTTCCTGCCGTATAGGTCCCTCGATGCTGGAGCTTTCCATGCGCAGTCTGCCGAGAGTCGTCGCGGTTTGTCTGAGTCTGCCTCTCATTACCACCTCAGCACATGCACAGGCCACGAAGTCCATCGTGGGCACGTGGCAGCGCTTCTATGTCACCAACGATTCAGGCGTCGTAGCCTCCCAGGCAATTCAGCCATACCTCACGTTCGGCACCGACGGCTATTATGCCCAGATCGGTTTTGCTCCCAATCGGCCCGTGGTAAACAAGGCGGCAGCCGAGCTGACAAAGGAAGAGTTCCTCGCCCGCTATCAGCGCTCGGACGTCCGCTTCGGGAAGTACACCATCGCCAACGGCAAGACACTCACCCGCACCTTTATCGAATCGAACGACCCCGCTCGCACGGAGCCGACGGTTCAGGATATCGTGTTCGCGAGTGACACGCTCAAGCTGTTCACCATCGGTAACAAGGGTGAATCGCGCTGGTTGCGGGTGAAGTGACCGTGAGCATCTCGATGTGGAGCATCCGCGGCCTGCTAGCCCTGCTGTTGGTTACGTGCATCCCGACTCTGCAGGCACAATCGGCCAGGACCATCAAGGACATCACCTTCGCCAGGGTGGACGGCAGAGACCTCAAGCTGGACCTCTATCTCCCTGAGGGAATCCGGCACCCTCCGCTGCTCGTCTGGGTCCATGGCGGCGCCTGGTGGCGCGGCTCCAAGGATGAACCGCCGGTCGCCTTTGTCAGCTCCGGATTTGCGCTCGCCAGTGTCGAGTACCGTCTTTCGGGAGAGGCGCGCTTCCCGGCGCAGATTTTCGACATAAAGGCCGCGGTCCGCTTTCTCCGGGCCAAGGCCACGACCTACGGATACCGTGTGGATCGCATTGCGATCGGTGGCGAATCAGCCGGTGCCCATCTCGCCGCGCTGGTTGGCGTGAGCAACGGCGAGAAGGAGCTGGAGGGATCGGTCGGAACCAATCTCACCGAGTCATCATCAGTGCAGGCGATCCTGGACTACTACGGCGCCAGTAATCTCCAGACTATCCTGCCCCAGTCCACACCCTGGGGATTATCCGTCCGTGTCCCGGCTCTCCAGAAACTCCTGGGCGCACACCCCGACTCGAGGCCCGCCCTGGCCAAACTGGCGAGCCCGGTGACGCACGTGGACGATGGAGATCCGCCACTCCTCCTGTATCACGGAGATCAGGATCCGCAGATGCCGATCAATCAGGCCCACGAGCTTCAGGGCGTGTACGAGCAACACCACCTCAAGGTGTACTTCGACGTGTTGCATGGCGGAGTTCACGGCGACACGGCGTTCTACGATCAGCCCCATACCGAACGAGCCGCGCGATTTCTCAGGGAGGTGCTGGGCAAGTAACGACTCCTGATACGGCGGGGCAGACTGCTCAACCAGGGGGTGACCAAGTCTCCGCTGGGGCAACGCTGCATTACACCTACTCGCTGCCCGACTTTGTTCCCTCTTCATAGCCGAGCTGCCAGAAGGTCGGTAATGATGTCAATGGTATCGCCGTGCACCGTGTAGGCATGTCGCAGCAGGAAGCTGGATCCTCGGTACATTCCCCAACTGGCAAGATAGAAGGCCAGTTGGAGCGTAGCCTGGTCACGATCAGCGGCAAGGCGGGCGGGCCGGGCTCGCCGGAAGTAGTTGTAACAATGCTCCCATGAGCGATAGCGGTGATGCTCACCCAAGGCAGTGTTGTAGTAGGTCGTTACCGCACGATGAATGCTCATGAGACCCGCTCCGATCACCGCATTTGGACGGATTCACGCCAACCGGCAACCCACGCAATCCCCCGGATTCAGCTCTTGAGGCCAGGCGGAACGAGTTCCGGGTGCTTTTTCTTAAGCCACCGAACGACCTTACCGCGGAGGTCGCTCACCTCGTCATGTAACGCCTTCGCTTCCTTCGCCGAGACCGAGCCGACGTGCTCGTAGTTGACCTGGTTACGCTTTCGCCGAACAGTATCGAGCAGATCCACCGTCTCCGCGCCGACGCCCACGGTGTCGCGCAGCGAGAGAATGGCCCGCTCGTGGGCGCGCTCGCGGCCGGGCCGGAACCCCTCCGCCACCAGCGCCAGTGTCGCGAGCTGCAGCCCGGCGTTGTAACTGATCCCGAGCTGCCAGTCGGGACTCAGGCGGGCGATCGCGGCGTCCACCAGGTCCCGGTCGACCACCGCGAAGAGATCGGCGATTTCTTCGGGCGTCGGCTCATGGGCGACGATCCATCGGTTAGCGAGCCAGTCGGCCAAGGTCACGATCGTCACCCGCCACGAAGATCTTCGGGCCCGCGAGAATGCGCTTCAGGAAGGGAGCGCCGCGCCTTACTTTGTCCCGGAACTCCTTGGGGGGATAGACGGAGGGGTTCACCTCACGCCCGAGCCGGCTCTCCGCCTTCCGCAGGACCGGCACGACCTTGGGGAGGGGGAGATCGCCGACGATCAGCAGGTCCACGTCGCTCTGCGCCGCCTGTTTCCCTCCGGCTACCGACCCATAGACCAGCGCCACCGCGATGCCCCCCTCCTGCGCGAAGGGAGCCAGGAGCGACCGCAGGACGTCGGCAACCCCGGCGGTCTTCTCCACGATGGCCTTCAGTTCGGCGAAGATGGGCGCGTGGGTGTTGGCGGAGAAGTACACCTGGTTCCCGCCCTCCTCCCGGGTCACCAGGCCGGCTTCGACCAGCTCCCGCAATTCCCGCTGCACCGCCCCCGATCCCCCGCCGACGGCACGCATGATCTCACGCAGGTAAAAGCGTTCCCCGGAACGGCCCAGCAGGAGCGCCAGCACGTCACGACGGACGGACCCGAAGAGGAGGCGGGCGACGCGGTCGGGGGTGGCGGCCATGCCCATAATAGGCACAAGTGTACCAATTGTGGGCACGCACCTCAAGCCGGGCAGCCCTGGCCCTTCCGGAGAGGCCATACCACCGCTCAGCCTCGGAGTGCCAAGGCTTCGGATCAACGTGTTCTGGCGAACGAGACCCCCGCGCCGTATGTTCGCCCGACCACGACTTCCGTGACCCCTGGCCCCTGACACATGGCCGACCCCGCGAAATCCCCCGACCCGACCGACGAAGAGCTGGTAAAGCTGGTTCGCCAGGGCGACCGGGACGCCTCCAATGAGCTGTACCGCCGCTACCAGCAAGAGGTGTACGACCGCGCCCTGGCAAAGCTCGGCGACCGCGATGCCGCCGACTCCATCCGCCAACAGACCTTCATCACCGTCTTCGAGAAGATCGACCAGTTCCGCGGCGAGTCGAGCCTCTCGGCCTGGATCATGAAGATCGGCGGCCGGACGACCATCAACTACGTAAAGAGTCCTGAAAACCAGCGACGGCAACGCGGGGAAACCGTCCCCCTCCGCGGCGCTTCTAGCGAGGATAGCTGGGATCTCATCCTCAATCGGCCCGGAATCCAGGCCCCCGATCAGGCCGGCACTCCACTGGAGAAGGTCCTGTCGCGTGAACGCAAACTCCTGGTGAAGCAGGCGCTGGGCCTGCTCAAGCCTGAGGACCGGCGCTTGATCGAGCTGTTCCATATCAAGCAGCGATCCTACGAGGAAATTGCCGCAGAACTGGGCGTTCCGCTGAGAACCGTGAATACCAAGCTGGACCGCGCACGCAAGCGGCTCAGCGCCGCGTTGAAAAAACTGAAGAACCCGTAGCCCCGACCGGCCCTCTAGTAACGTACGGCTACCGCGCCTCTCCCCTGTCCCCTTTCCCTAACGGGGGTAATCCCGGAGATCGTATCGCGGTAAACCGATTCTGCCCGCACTATTTCGATCATGGCAACACCCGTCCATGATATTAAAGAGGGGCCGTCAATGGCCGTGAGCGGGCGGTGTGGTTTCAGATCATCAGCGCTCCTGGAAGTGTCCAGACAATTGCCGTCGGCAGACGGATTCGTATCCTCAAGCTGCTGACGAGGCGTTACGGCCGGGGAAACTGGCTCAAGAAAAAGGGCATCGCCAGGATTCGATTGGCCGATGGAACTACGCGCGTGGCAGAAGTACATTGGTATGAAGCCGCTGGTATCGGCCGGCGGCGATTCAAAATCAAGCGAATCTTGGACTGAATGGCTCCTGCGATCAAGACGTCGAGGCACAGAACGGGGTTCGCGGTGTGCGTGGATACCGGCGACTCTGACGTGGACCTGGAACGCCTCAAGATCTACCAGGTTCTGCCGGATCGCGATGCCGGGAAGCACGGCCTGATCCGGGTCATCGACGAATCAGGCGAGGACTATCTCTATCCCGCGCGTTTCTTCAAACCCGTCGTTCTCCCGGCCAGTCTGCGCAAGTTCTTCCATTCCCAGGCTGTCGCGTAGCAGACGCTCCCCCGGAAGTAGCCGGTCACCTGATCCGCTGACCGACCCCCCAAAACGAGTTTGACGTAGTTTCGCCCGCTCACCTTGTCGAATAAGTAGGGGGCTGATCCAGCCTCAGCCTGAAATCCGCAGGTCGTGCTACCCGGGCAGCCCCCTCACACGCATTCGCGAGGTGAGTCATGGCGGTCTCGGTCAATCGCAGCCTGCGCCTGCCGGCCGGCGAGTACTTCCCTGAACCCCAGCGGAAGTCGGGCATTGCGATCCATCACACGGTTTGCCGCGGCGCGCGCGCCGCCTTCGACTGGTGGCGGACGGACAAGGCCCCAGACGGCAGTACCAACCACGTCGCCACCGCGTATCTCATCGACCGCGACGGCACCGTCTTCGAGCTGTTCGACCCGGAAGCCTGGGCCTGGCAGTTCGGCCTCGCCTGGCCCGATCCCGCCCGCACCGACTTCGAGAAACGCTTCATCGGGATCGAGATTGCGAGTGAAGGCGCCCTCACCGAACACAACGGCGACCTGTACGCCTTGGGTGCAGTCTGCCCCCAAAACCTAAGACCTAAGACCGAAGCCCTTGATTACGGGCGCGACTACCGCGGCTACCGCTGGTTCGCCCGCTACCAGCCCGCCCAACTCGACGCCCTGGGCGCCCTGGTGGACGAGCTGTGTACCCGCTTCGCGATTCCCCGGGTTCGCCCGGCCTCGCCCTTCGACTACTACGGAGAGGCGGTGCGTGATTTCGAGGGTGTCATCGGCCATGCAATTATCCGCCAGGATAAAACCGATCCTGCACCCGACCCTCGGGTCTGGCAGGGCCTCGCGGATAGAGCGAGAGTCCGCTCGGTGGTCGTGGCACCCTCGTCCGTATCTCAAGCCCTGGACCACACCGCGCTCTTCGGCGCGAACGCGCGCTGCCTCGATGCGATGGAAAGCGCCGCGGGGAGCCTGGTCAAGGATCTGCTGATGGAGCTGGAGCGCCGCGGGACCTTCCTGCGGCTCACCAGCCCCAGGCCCCATAGCGTCGGCTACGAGGTGGCCGAGGGTGCCCGCGGGCCGGTCCTGCCGCTGGCCTTGAGCCTAGGCCTCAAGGTGACCGACCGCACCATCGAGGTGCGCCATGCGTAGCCTCGGACTCGCCATCGGCGTCGCCGCGATCGTCATCGTTTTCCTCCTGCACCTCCTCGGCGGCAACCGCGCAGCCATCGCTCAGGCCCATGCCGCGTCCCAGCGTATCGCGAGCGAACGGGACTCGCTCGTTGCCGTCGTTCAGGAGCGGGAAGAGCTGATTGCCTCGCTTGGGTTGGAGCGAGACACGCTGGAATCGCTCGCCCAGTGGTGGCGCGACTCGGTGGACCTGCTCGAACGCGATCGCGCCGCCGCCCAGCTCACCATCCGCGAAAACCATTCCCTGACGGTACTCCAGGCCGAGCTCCGCGCCAGTTTTCCGGAGCTGGGCGACTCGGCCTGGCGGATGCTGACCATTCGCACCGATCCGCGCGATACCCTCGGCATCGAATATGTCGCGGTCCCAGCCTGGTTCGCCGAGACCTTCGTCATCGACCACCAGAACGCCGCGTCGTGGCGGGCGCAGAAGGATCAGCTTCTTGTCGTGGACTCGCTGCGCCTGGCGGTCGCCGCGTTGCAGGACTCGATCGCCCGGCTCCAGTCGGCCAACACAGCCGCTTACCGGTCCGGTTACGACGCGGCCTATGTCGGCTACCAGGATCTCTCGACACGCTACGTGGCAGAGCTCAGGAAGCCGCGAATTCGCTTCGGATCGGCGGTGCAGTTCCTCGCGGCCGCGGGAATCGGCGTCGTGCTCGGGCGGGCGATCCCGCGTTAGCATGGCACTGACCTCATTTGGCATAACACTCGGCAGGGCCTGGTCTTACACGGCTGGGACCGGGTGTTTTCTCATGGCGAAGGGCGGTTTGCTCACGCCTTCAGCCTGTTTCCTCACGTCGTCAGACTGTTTGCTCACGGCGTCAGCCTGTTTCCTCACGCCGTCAGACTATTTGCTCACGACGTCAGGCTGTTTGCTCACGACGTCAGGCTGTTTGCTCATGCCGTCAGCCTGTTTGCTCACGGCGTCAGGCTACTGTCTTACGACGTCAGCCGACCGTCTTACGACGTCAGCCTACCGCCTTACGCTGTCCGCAAGTCGCCTCACGACGTGGGAAAATCGTTCAGCGACGCGGGCACGTCCGCCGCCCCTCCCGGCAAATGCTCCGACGATCAGCCCCGGTCTCCTGAAGACGTGAGATCGGGTTCACAGGATCACTTTCACAGGAGGTTTGTATGCCCACGTTTCCCAAGACTGAAAACGACATCCAGGTTTTCGGACAGCTACTGGTGCAGGGTCTACGGGAGCTGCAGAGCGAGTTGCCCTCGCCCCCGATGGGTGTTGACGACCTCAAGACCAAGCTCGACACCTACAGGACGGCACTCGAGGCCACCATCCTGACCGAAGGGGCGTTTCGGGAGCAGCACGGCGTCAAGGACCAGGCGCTGCAGGAGCTGGTGAGCGGGATGCGCGCCGACATCAAGTATGCCGAAGCGATGCTGCGCGGCAAACCGGACCGGGAGAAAAAGCTGGTCAAGCTCGGCTGGGGCCCGCGGCGCGCCCTGTCGACCCTGGAGGCGCCGGGTGAAGTGCGGGAGATCGCCATCGAAAAGCAGGGCGACACCTGGCTCACCCTGACCTGGACCGCGCCCCGCAGTGGCGGCGCACCCGCCTTCTACCGCATCCAGCGCAAGAAGGATGGCGCGGCCTGGGAGGATGTCGGAACCACGACCGACATCGAATACATGGCAAGCAACCAGCCCCGTGGCGTCGAATTCACCTTCCAGGTGATGGCCGTGAACCGCGCCGGGACCGGCAACCCCAGCGGCACAGTGAGCGCGGTGCTGTAGACGGTCAGACGGTTAGACGGTCAGACGGTCACTGAGCATCATTGCAGCACCGACCGTCCGACCGTCCGACCGTCCGACCGTCCGACCGTCCGACCGCCCGACCGCCCGACCATCTCCAACGGAGCCAGAGACATGAACCCGTTCCAACCTTTGATCAACCTGCTGGTCCTGATGAGTGCCCTGAGCATCGCGGCAGAGCGCATCGCGAACGCGATCAAGCTGAACAGCCCGACATTGCGGGAAGTGCTGCTGAGCACGCGGGAAGAGAAAGACCGCGAGCGCCGGATCGGCCACCGGGTGCTGCTGATCTCGGTGCTGCTGGCGCTGGTCCTCAAGGCGGATCTCTTCCAGATCCTGGCAAACCTCGACGCCCCGTGGGACACCCTGGGCTGGACGCCGGGACCTCCCACAGGGCTCCTCCACACGCTCAACACGATTGCCGGGATGGTCCTCACGGGGATTGCGCTGGGCTTCGGATCCAAGTTCTGGCACGACGTGCTGGACATTGTCTACCGCACTCGGCGCCGCGCCCCGGAAACCGGGACCCGCCGCTCCCTTATGAGGCTCCAGTGAGCCGCGCCCTTGCGATCGCCTTCATAGCCGGCCTCTGGTTCTCCGCCGCCGAGCCGCCGGCACGCTATCGCCGGGTGAAGCACCACTGGCTGAACGACCTCGCGGTGACGCCGGGCAAGATCGAGCGTGATGCCACCTTGGCACTGATTTGCGTACCGGGTTACACCTCGCAGCCTGGTGTCCGGCACGTCACGCCCGCGACCAAGAGGCAGGTCTATGACATCTACGGAGCAACTCGCGTGGGCAACCCACCGGAGCCCTCCTCCTGCTGCGAGGTGGACCACCTCATCAGCCTGGAGCTGGGCGGATCCAACGATCTGGAGAACCTCTGGCCCCAGCCCTATCCGGATGCTATAGAGAAGGACAAAGTGGAGAACGCGCTGCACTGGCTCGTGTGTCACGGGCGGGTCGGTCTGCGGCGGGCCCAGCGCGGCATCGCGCAGAACTGGGTGGAGTTGCGTGATTCGCTGAGGGCGGCAGGCAACTGGGTCGACACCAACGCGGAGAACACCCGATGAGTTTCCGAACCTCTGTGCCCCGTTTCCTGCGCGTCCTCCAACGTCGAGACGACGATCTCCGCCGCCGGTTTCAGCAGGCCCTGGCGGAGCGCTACCGGATCAGGCGTGAGCTGGACCGCGGCAGCATGGGCATCGTCTACCTGGCCCACGATCCGAGGCTGGACCGGCCGGTCGCCATCAAGCTGTTGCCGCCGGAGGTGATGGCGGACCGCACGCGCGGCGCGCAATTCCTCCACGAGGCGCGGATCGCCGCCCGGCTCTCGCACCCCAACATCGTGCCCATCTACTCGGTCGAGCACGCGGGCGAGTTCCTCTTTTTCACCATGGCCTACGTGGAAGGCGAGACGCTGGGCGAACGGCTCCGGCGAAAAGGGAAGCTGCCTCTGCCTGAGGTCACGCGGATCATCCGGGACGTGGCGCTGGCGGCGAGCTACGCCCACAGGCATCGGGTCATCCACCGGGACTTGAAGCCCGACAACATCCTGCTGGAGCGCGATACCGACCGGGTGCTGGTGACCGACTTCGGGATCGCGTTCCTCCGCCGGTTCAATCAGACGCCTCCGGCCGGTGAGTTCATGGGGACTCCGGATTACATGAGTCCGGAACAGGCTCGGCTGGAGCCGGCCGACGAGCGCAGCGACATCTACGCCTTGGGTCTCATCGCGCACCACGCGGCGAGCGGCACGCCACCCGTCCAGGGGACC
>JACQVB010000093.1 GCA_016209985.1 Gemmatimonadota bacterium
CGGTCGATTCCATCGTCAAGAGTCACGCCTTGGGCCGGATCGACCTGCTCAAAATCGATGTCGAGGGATACGAGATCGAGTGTCTTGAAGGAGCCAGGGGCTCGCTCCCCCGTACCTCGCGAGTGATCGTCGAACAACACGGACCGGACCTGCGGGCGCGCTGCCGGGAGATCTTGCAGATGGAAGGCTTCGCGGTCAGCGAATCCGGCACGCTGCTGCTGGGGCGTCGCGGCGGAAGGCTCGATGGCCGGCCCGTCTGAGCGTCCCCGCCTGGCGGTTCTCTATCAACAGATGTCGCCGACCCGGGTCCCGGTCTTCGACGCGCTCGCGGAAACGTTGGGCGACTCGCTCCTGGTCGTCTACCCCAGCCAGCGTGAAGGCGATCGGCACGGTACCTGGTGGACGCAGCCCAAGCATGCCTACACCGTCCTCCGGCAGCGCGCGCTGTCGTACGAGCTCTTCGGAATGCGGCGCTATGTCCATTTCAACCCCGATGTCTGGGGGGTGCTGCGACGATTCGATCCGACGTGCGTGGCCATCTGGAATTTCAACCCGACGATGCTGCTGGGAGCGCTGTACGCGCGCGCGCACCGCCGGCGACTCATCGTCGCCACCGACGCGTGTCTCAAGTCGGATCGGTTCAATACGCCGGTTCACGGGATCGTCCGCAGGCTTATGATTCCGGGTGCCGACGCCGTCGTCGGAACCAGCGTGGGCTCACGAGATCTCTTTCTTCGGTGGGGAGCCTCGGCGGACGCGTACTTCAACTGCTGGCTGGTGGTTGATCTGGAACGGTATGCCAGGGAACGTCGCCACGAGAGAGAATATGACCTGCTGTTCTCCGGACAGCTGATTGAACGCAAGCTGCCGCACTTCTTCGTCGATGTCGTAGAGCGTGTCTCCGCCCGGCGTCCCGAAACGTCGGTGCTGGTGCTGGGAGAGGGCCGTCTTTCGGGCAGTGTCGCCTCGCGTCTGGAGAAGCTCGGCGTCCGGTACAAGATGGCGGGATTCGTCCAGCAGGCCGACCTGCCGGCCGCCTACGGTTCCGCCCGCCTGTTGCTCTTTCCCAGCAAACTCGACGCCTACGGCGTGGTCGCCAACGAAGCCCTCGCGGTGGGGACTCCGGTGATCTGCAATGATGAGCCGGGCGCGGCGGGAGAAGTCGTGCTCGATGGCAAGACGGGCCGCATTCTCCCACTCGACCCCGAGCGATGGGCCGGGGCGGTGCTCGAGCTGCTCGGAGACCCGGTCAAGTATCACGCTCTCTCCGACGCCGGCTTCGCGCACGTGCAGAACTACAGTGCCGCGCGAGCGGCCGAGGGCTTGCGGCTGGCATTCGCATATGCGTTGCGATAGACCCCGGAAATCGCGTGGCTGACGAGTCTCTGTTCCTCGCGTGGCGGATCTATCTGCTGACCGTGCCCTTCGTCAGCGCGCTGAATGGTCTGTCGATGCATCTCTCCGGAATCAGTGTTCTGGGCCCGGCCTTTCACGCCGCGTTCACGATCGGTCTGCTCGGCGCCGCGCTGCTGTCGCCCGGCGTCCCCAAAGCGTGGGGGCGGATCGGCGTCGCCTACGGCAGCTTTCTGGCGCTGGTGGGGGTACAGCTGGCGCTCGGCCATTCCAGCGTGGAGGACCTGCCCACCCTGTACAAGTGGTTCCTCCCGATGCTCCTGTTCAGCACCTACGCGCGCTGGAGCTACCTGGGCCAGCCGGCGGTCCGGGCTCGCATGATTCGGACGCTGCGGGTCGTGCCGATCCTGTACTCCTCTCTCATGCTCATCTCATTCGTCGTGTATCTCACCACCGGTTTCGAAGCCACTCTGTTTGACCCGGGGGCGCACCGCTTCACCGGCTTCAACTGGGCATACAATCCGGTGGTTAACGTCTTTTTCATCTCGGCCTACTTGTCGTTCATTCTTGCTCCCCAGCCCGCCCGCATGACCTTGAGCGAGGGAGCCGCGTTTCTGCTGCTCCGCTCGAAGACCGCAGCGGTCTACTACTTGCTCATGGGCGCCGGTCTGGGGCGCCGGCTGTACGGCAAGGCCAGACGTTGGGGAGCGCTCCGGGGGCCCTTGATCGCGGGTGCGCTGGCCGTCAGCCTGGTACTTGGGGCCCGGCAAACCTTCAGCGCCATGGACCTCTACGGGGCGGGCCTGGTTTCCGCCGCCCGGGGCGACGCCGGTCAATTGGCGGAGGTCGCCGCCGGCACCCGTACCCTCCTGGCATTGTTCGCCCTCGAGGACATCCCGACCTGGCCTGCGGTGAATCTCCTGACGGGGAACGGGATGAACGTCGATCGCCGGCTGGAGAATCCGCGGTGGGCCGCGGTCGTGGGAATGAAAAAGTATGGGGAAGCGTCGATCACCAAAGAGGACAAGACCTCGGAGCTGGATGTCTTGGGAATGCTCGATCTGTTCGGTTTATGGGGCCTCGCGTGCCTGGCATACTTCTTTTTCGTTTTGCCGTTTCGCGAAATCCGCCTCCCCTGGTTCCGGACGTTTTATCTGGTCATCGTGGGATTGTCGTTGCTCGGGGGCCACATGCTGAACAACCCGCAGGCGGCCTCGGTACTCGTAGCCACGTTGCTTTGCCTGCGCTGGATGTCTGGTGGCCCCGCGCGGGCGTCGGTGCGCGAGCTCGAGCTTGGCGGCGCAGTGAACCGGCCCGCATGAACGGTCCCATCGCCGGCCAGGAAGAGTCGGGAGCGACCGTTTCGCTCGACGCGCACGCCGTCGGTGCCGAGGCACAGGCCCGGTTTCTCCGCAATGTGTCGCTCAATTTCGTGGGACAGGTCCTTCCCATCCTGGTGGGGGTGGCTTCGCTCCCGTTCGTGGTGCGCGGGCTGGGCCCGGCCCGCTTCGCGCTCTTCTCGCTGGCCTTGCTCATGCTCGGAAACACGACGCTCCTGGACATCGGCCTGGGCCGGGCCGTGACCAAGCTGCTGGCGGAGGTTCACGCCCACACCGTGGACGTTGATCCGGCGGCGGCGTTTTGGACGGCACTATTCCTCCACGTTGCGTTGGGTGTCATCGGCACCATCATCCTGCTGGCCGCAACGCCGCTACTGATCTCGCGGACTTTTGGCATCGCGCCCGCGCTGCAAACGGAGGCGAAGTGGTCCTTCGTGGTTCTGGCCCTCGCGGTTCCGGTGGTGTTGGTGGGGTCGTGCTTCCGCGGCGCGCTGGAAGCGATCCAGCGATTCGATCTCGTCAACGGGGTAAAGATCCCGGCGACCGTGGCATTGTACGCCTTGCCGGTGGTGCTGCTTTTCGGGGGGTACGGCTTGGTTGCGATCATGGTGGCCACCTTGGTGAGCAAGGGCCTTGTCGGTTTCGCCTATGCGGTACTGGTCCGGAGAACCTGGCCCGCATTGCAAAGGGTGGTTTTCGACCGGGGCATGGTGCGCAAACTGGTGTCGTTTGGCGGCTGGGTATCCGCGGCGAATGTCACGGGGTCGGCGCTGGGCTACGTCGACCGATTCCTGATTGGCGGTGCATTGGGAGCTACGGCCCTGGGGTACTATTCTGCGGCGGTCGATGCCGTGAGCAGAGTGTTTATCCTCCCCACCAGTGTGGTCGTAGCGCTGTTCCCGGCCTTCAGCCGCCTGGAAGGAGGGAGGAAGGAGCTGCACGATATGTTCGGGTTGGGAGTTAAGATCCTCATCTTTTCCTTATTGCCGCTCATGGGCGTGCTGCTGGCGTACGGCTCGCCCATCCTCCATTTGTGGCTGGGGCCAGACTACGCTACGCACAGTCTCGCGGTGTTCGACATCTATGTGGTGGGTGCTCTGATCAACTCGCTGGGCTGGGTGCCATTCGCGTTCCTTCAGGCGCGCGGCCGGCCGGATCTTCCGGCTAAAGTTCTGCTCTACGAGACGCCGCTGTTCGCTCTGCTGTTGTGGATGGCGATTGGGTGGTACGGGATCACCGGGGCGGCTACTGTGTGGGGCGTACGGGTCGTTGCGGAAGTCTTGCTGTTCTTCTGGCTTGCGCTACGGGTTGACCGTTCTGTCCTGGACAGTCTGAGACGGGTGCCGGTCCTGGGCATTGCGGTTCCGACGCTCGTCCTCGGCGTGCTGGTGCTCGTGCAGGCCGTTCTGCCGGCGGGCTATCAGCTCCTCGGTCTGGGACTGATGGCCCTCGGCGTGAGCGCCACCGTGATCGGCATGTGGCGAGTGTTTCTGGAGCCCGCGGAGCGCACCGCCTTGCTGAGCCTGCTCCGCTTGCCCACCCGATGAAGGCCCGGTCGTGCGCATAATCGTCGTGCAGCCATACGGCCATCTGGCCGGCCATTTCTCGGTGTATACCCATCGCCTCTGCGCTGCGCTGGCGGGGCAAAGACACGAGGTCTGTGTGCTCTCTACCAGCGGATTTCGCGGCGATTGGACCGATCGTGCCGGTGTGGTGCATGAAGCCGTCGCTCTCGCGCCGCGCGTCCGGCGAGTCTCGGCGGGGCTGGTGGGATGGGCGCGAACCCGGTATGAGTGGTGGAGCGTCCAGCGCCGAGGTTTTCAGCTCGCTGCCGAGGACCGGGGAGCCGTGCTCCATATTCTGGATTTCGAGACGCTGACGCTAGCTCTCCTGAACCGGCGTTACCACCGCCCCCGCCAGGTCCTCACTCTCGCCGGCGCGGATTATACCTTTGGTCACTATTACAAAGGAAACCTGCTACGGGGTTGGTACGGCGCGCTGAGCGGGCGCTGCGTGGCGGATATCACCAGGAACATGCTCACGGTAATTCATGCCGAGCGGCTCGAGGCGGTGGCGCGCGAACGAGGACTGCTGAACAGCGATGACGTCACCCTGATACCGTGGGGGATGGACCCGAAACCCGAGCGCGTTTCGCGCCGGGACGCTCTCCGGGCTCTCGGATTACGGGAGGACCGCCCGGTTGCGTTGCTGTTCGGCCAAATACGAGCGGTGAAGGGGCTGGATGACCTGATTCGGGCGGTGGCCCGAATCGAGCGCGGCCGACTCCAGGTGGTGGTGGCGGGCGAACCGGATGCCACCCTCGGGTTCGACCCAGTGGGGCTGGCGACCGAATTGAACTGTCAGAATGACTTCACCTTCCACCTGCACTACATCGTCGACGCCCAAGTGGAGAAATTCTTCCGGGCCGCCAATTTCGCGCTGCTACCGTACAAAGGGTATTTCCACGGCGAGAGCGGTGTGCTGGCGCATACCTCCGAGTACGGCCTTCCGGTGGTCGCCTCGGATACCGGGGAGCTGGGGAAGCGGGTTCGCGATTACGGTCTCGGATTGCTGGTCGAGCCTGAATCTGTGGAGGCGCTCGCCGCCGGGCTGGAACGCGCCATCGCGACATCGTCCGCAGAACAGGAGTCGATGCGGCAGCGGGTGTCAGCCTACGCGCTCTCCCATACGTGGGATCGGGTCGCGGAGCGGCACGTCGAGGTATACCGACGGGCAACATCGGTGCGCGCCTAGGTCGCGGCGGTGGGCGATCTACTGGCGCTTGCAATGAGGCGACTGGTAACTTGTGGCGGCCCTCCATCGGTAGTCGGGCCTACACCCGTCCACAGCTAGCCCCGAAAGCGTAGCCAGAAGACATTTCATGTATACATGGCGAGCGATTCTCAAAGAGTTGGGATTTCGGGCTCGCGTAAAATGGCTCGAAATCGGCTTCAAGCCGTATGTCATCAAAAAGATCGTGGAGGGACTCGCATTCGATTTCTATGTCGGGGACGTGGAATCCTCGATTTGGAATGATACCGGTGAGGCGGCTGCAGATTGGAAGGAAATGGAGTTCGTCAAAGATCGCCTAGTGGCGCCCGGTGATGTGGTCTTCGATTGCGGTGCCCACCACGGATTGACACCATTGGTGTTTTCGGAGTTGGTGGGAGAGAAGGGGCGAGTGGTGGCATTCGAGCCGCACCCGAAGAACGTTCAAATAATCAACCGAAACGTGGCGATCAACGGGAGGACGAATATCAAGGTTGAACAGTATGCCCTGGGTATGGGTCGGAGCACTATTCGGCTCCGTGACAAGTCAAATGCCAGTGTGGCTTGGCGACCGACTCGCAAGGACGTGATCGTCGAGGTGATCTCGCTCGACGAGTACGCGGCCCAGGCCGGCCTCTATCCAACGTTCGTGAAGATCGATGTCGAGGGATACGAACAACAAGTGATCGAGGGAGCCTCGAAGGTGCTTCGAAAAACTCCCAAGCTTGCCATAGAGGTACATGCGACTGCGCTCTCCAGATACGGCGGCTCGTTCAGGGAGCTTCTGGAGCCTCTGGTGGCCAACGGTTACGATTTCTGGATCCTGCGAGAGGCGACGGTAGAACCTTTTCATCCCTCAAGTCCGCCGCCCGGGGACTCGCGTTTTCACCTCTTTGCGATCCCTCACGCCCTCATCGAGGGTGATCGCGGGAAGAACGGGTCACGAGCCGAGTAGCTGGCTGCAGGCGGCGACCCACTGACGCATGCAATACGCCATCTGGTGGAAGTATCCGCGCGTCGTGTCGGTCCAGATGAAGCCAGTGAACCGCTCGACCGCGTCCTCGATCGCCTCGCTGAGCGACGCATACGCCTCGCCATAGGTCTTTCCCTCCAGCTTAACCTCGCGTAACCAGGCCGTCAGTTCTTCCAGTGTCCAGATGCACGCCAGCTCCCTAGTTGCGTCGGCCATGTAGTTGTGGGAATTCCGGCGATGATCCGCGACCGGCGTGCCGACGCGGATCCGGTGCCCGAGATGGCGCACGCAGGCCTGGCTGAAGTACCCGCTGAAGATGTCCCCGTAGCGATCGATGGGCATCCCGGCGACCGGGTAGCCCATGCGGAGGAAGTAGTAGCTGGGAAGCACGTCGCGGTGCAGGGCGGTGTTCTGGGTATTGATGGGCGACCAGGTATTGCCTCCCAGAACCAATGATTTTCCGCTGTCCCCCGTGGCGCGCACCGGCGCGATCAACCAGGTCAATCCGTCGAGATCCGGCTCCGACAGCCAGAGACCGGCGTTGAGACGCACCTGCCCGCGCTCAATCGCGATTTGCGAATCGTTTTTCTGGTGCCGGCGGTTGTAGGGGAACCCCCGCGGGTAGACCAGCGAGGCCGGCTCGAGTTTCAACATTTCGCAGATATTGAACCAACCGGCAGATGAGGTCACCACGGAGAGCTCTCGCTCGCCCCCGCATACTACGGCATGTTCGGCGATGAAATCGACGTCCGGCAGCGGAAAGTTGTCGTCATCGATCGAGATCACGAACTCGGCGCCCCGCTCGAGGGCCATGAGATAGCCGACGTTACGTCGATTATCGGAGTTGTAGGGTACCAGGCGGCCGAAGGCGCCCAGTCGCCCCAGGTAGCGTTCCTGCTCCTCCAACGAGGGGCACTGCACGCGCCAACCGCGTTTCGTCAGAGCGGCGCATCGCTCCGCGACGGACGCCGGGGTTTTCCGGTCGGGAATGACGATGACATCGACCGGGTCGAGATGCCCAAATCGTTGAAGATTCTGGAAGTACTGCTCCAGGATGTCGGATTCATGGATCGTCGTGAGCACAATGGTGCAGGTCGGCAAGGTGGCGATGGCTTCCTCCTCGGTGGTGTGATACCGACTGCCGCAGACGGGGTGTCGGGCCGGTTTCGGCGGCGCAAGATCGCTAGGTCCGGCGACGCGGTCAACTACGGCCGACCAGGTTCGAACGCCCGGAGGACTCTGGTAAACCCCGGCCAGTCATGGGCTTCCGCCCCGCGCCGTAGGTCGCTACGTTACCGCCGCGCTCGTATCTTGGTGAGCGAGAACGTGCAACTCGGTTCCCCACCCGACCGGTGCAAAGGGAGTCGCCGATCAAGGTCGTCTGGCTGATTCACAATCGGCGCGCAAGTGGCCCGTATCCGAAGATCGTCGAACAGCTTCGCGCACTTGCGGGGATCGGGATCGAAGGGAGCCTGCTTTGCACGTCACCGGCCTCGCGATTCCGGCTGACCGAGTCGGTCGAAGAGGGTGTGCCGGTGATCGAATGCCCCGACCTGCTCTGGGGTGCGCTACGGCAGGGCGCCGACCTATGGAATACCCTGCGGCGGATCGGCTGGCTGCGCGGGCATGTACCCGACGTGATTCATGCCATCGACGCGAGGCCGGCGGTCATCCTGCCGGCGCTCTACGCCCAACGGCGGCTGGGAGCGGCCCTGGTGCTCAGCTGGTGGGATCTGTTCGGCGAGGGTGGAGTCACCACGGATCGGTCCGGGCCCCTCTATGCGGGCACCATAGGGCGAATTGAGGGAGCGTTCGAGACCATGTTCCGTGGCCAGGCTGACGCCGCGACCGCAATCTCTGATCCACTGTACCGGCGCCTGGCGGCGAGGGGGTTTCCCCCGGAACGGATGGAGGTCATCCGGCTCGGTTCGGACACCAGTCGCTTTGCGATAGGCGAAAAGCGAGTCTCCCGTGCGCGACTTGGGTGGGACCCGGAACGCACCGTCGTCTGCTACGTGGGGAACCTGCTTCCCGCCGATCGGGTGCTCTTGTTCGAGGCGGCCCGCCTGGTGCGAAGGGCGATCGATCCGGCGTCCTTGCGGCTCGTCTGGATCGGGGGCCCCCCAGCGGACCTGGTGCCGCACGAGGCGGGCATTGAGGTGCTACCCCGAGCGGATCCGAGTCGGCTGTACGAGATGCTGGTCGCCTCCGATCTGTGTCTCCTGCCGCTGAGACGGAGCGCGGGCAACAGCGCACGCTGGCCCTCCAAGGTGGCCGATTACCTCAACGCTGGCCGTCCGGTGGTCTGCACCCCGGTCTCCGACGTAGCGGAGATCGTTTCTCGTCGCGACCTGGGCGTTGTGAGCGCCGGTGACGAGCCGGAACCCTATGCGCGGGCGCTGCTGGAGGCACTCGACCGGCGATCGGAATGGTCGCGCTGGGGTGCTGGGAGCCGCGCGTACGCTGAAGAACAGCTCGATGTGCGCGCGCTGGCGGCGCGCTTGGCGACACTTTACGAATGTGCACGGCGGCACCGAGCTTCCGTGCTGGGGAATACATGAAGACAGCGCTGGTGACAGGCTCGAGCGGTCTGATCGGCTCGGAAGCCGTGACCCATTTCGACCGTCGCGGCTACCGCGTGATCGGGGTCGACAACAACATGCGGGCGGATTTTTTCGGCCCCAGGGGTGACACGACCTGGAACCTGAAGCGTTTGAAAAAGGTGACCAGACACTTCGATCCCCGCGGGCTCGACATCCGGGACCGCGCCGCGATGTTCGATCTCGTCAAGACGGAGCGACCGGAGGTGATCGTGCATTGCGCTGCACAACCCTCGCACGATCTGGCGGCGAGCCGGCCCCTGGATGACTTCGATGTGAATGCCGTGGGCACACTCAATCTGCTGGAGGCCGCCCGCCAGCACGCGGCGGCCTCACCGTTCGTCCTGATGAGTACCAACAAGGTCTATGGTGATGGACCCAACCGGATCGCGCTGAAGGAAGAGGCGAAGCGCTGGGCGTACGCCGATCCCGCCTATGCGCGCGGCATCGCGGAAGGGTTCTCGATCGATGGCTCCCTTCACAGCATCTTCGGGGCGTCCAAGGTCGCCGCGGATGTAATGACCCAGGAGTACGGTCGCTACTTCGACATGCCCACCGTGTATTTCCGCGGCGGTTGTCTGACCGGGCCCTCCCATTCGGGAGTCGAGCTGCACGGCTTTCTTTCGTATCTGGTGAGCGCGGTGGTGCGGGGCATTACCTACACGGTGTATGGATATAAGGGCAAGCAGGTGCGCGACCAGATTCACAGCGCCGACGTATTGGGAGCGATCGACGCGTTCTGCAGCGCTCCCCAACCCGGCGTGGTCTACAATCTCGGCGGTGGCACCGACAACAATTGCTCCATCCTCGAGGCCTTCGAAGCGGTCGAAGCGCTGAGCGGCCGGAAGGCGAAATGGGCCTATTCCGCGCAGGCGCGGCGGGGAGACCACATCTGCTACATCAGCGATTTATCCAAGCTGCGGGCAGACTATCCGGCGTGGTCGTTGCAGCATTCGCTCCCGCAAATTCTGGAAGAAATGGTGACTGCCGAGATGAAACGCTCGGCGGACTAGGCTTTGGTGATGACCAGGACGATCGCCACGGTGGAGC
>JACQVB010000094.1 GCA_016209985.1 Gemmatimonadota bacterium
ACAACGAGTCCGCCGGCAAGGTGGTGAAGGGACGGGGATATACGCGGGGAGAGAGCGAGCCCAGCTCGTCGAGAACATCTGGTTCGGGTTGGGGATCGACTGGCGCGAGCGGCTCGTCCTCTGCGGGATCGTCCACTTCGAGTGCGGGTTCCTCCAGCTCGGGGTCGGAATCAGGCCGCACGGCGAAACCGCGTAACAATTGACTCGCGACTGCAGTCGCGACCCCCTTTAGCGACGGTATCACCGGAGTGTCGTTAGACGTGCCCTGACCGCCTCTGCCACTTCACTTTTTCTCACCGGCGTTCGCGGCAACCCAAGCGCGCGGGACAATCGCGCGGCCGGCGGCCGGCCGACTCCCAGCCCTCCCCCACGCTCCTCGTCCGCCAGCAACTCCCGCGTGGAGAGGTCCCCGACGACCGTTCCATTCGCCATCAGGATCGCGCGGGCAGTCGCTTCGGCGACGAACGTCGCGTCATGACTCACCGCCAGCACCGCAACATTCCGTTTCGCAGCGTTCCCCACCATCTCGCAGACCCGGTCCCGAAAGATCGCGTCCAATCCCTGGGTCGGCTCGTCCAGAACCAGTACCCGCGGGTCCTGCGCCAGCGCCGCGGCCAGCGTCACCAGTTTTCGCTCCGCCGGAGGAAGGTCGTAGGGATGCTCCGCCGCGCGTCCCTCAATGCCCAGCCCCAGCAATGCGTGAAACGCCGCGTCTATCGCCTCGTGCTCCGGCCGGCCAAACTGCCGCGGCCCGAAGGCCACTTCGTCAATGACCGTACGCGCGAAGAGCTGCCGGTCAGGATGCTGGAAGACGTAGGCGGCGTGGCGGGCGAGGTCTTCCGGCGCCCGGTCCATGTTCGGTACGCCCGCCACCAGGATCTCGCCCCGGGACGGGTGTAACAGTCCCATGATCAACTTGGTGATGGTCGTCTTCCCGGCTCCGTTCGGTCCCAGCAGCGCGACCGTTTCACCCGGCGATATCGAAAGCGAAACGCCGCGAATGACCGGTTCGGTCGCGTAGGAAAACCAGACGTCGCTGAGCTCGAGCGCGCTCATCGCCGCAACCGCCCGATGGCGGCCTCGACCGTCACCGGAAAGGGTGGAGGGAGTCCGGCCGATCGCGCGATTTCGGCCGTGGTGCCCGAACAGCGGGCCGCCACCGCGTCCTCGGTGCCGAGCACGGCGTCCGGCGAGCCATGGGCGACACACCGGCCTTCCCGCAGCAACCAGACCCGTCCCGTGACTTCCAGCAGGCGATCGACATCGGTCGAGGCCACGACGACCGTGGCCTCCCGCGCGAGCTCGGGAAGCAGGCGATACAGTGCCTCTGCGCCGGCAGGATCGAGCTCGAGCGCCGGCTCGTCCAAGAGATAGACCTCCGGGTCCATCGCCATCACGCCGGCAAGGATCACGCGCTGCAGCTCGCCGCCCGAAAGGGTCTCCGGTTGGCGAGTCTCAAGGTGGACGATTCCGACCCGATCCATCGCTCTGCTGACCGCGTCGGCAATCCGCGTCCGCGGCCACCCGTGGTTCGCGGGCCCGAAGGCGACCTCGTCCGCCACGGTCGAGGCCATTCCCGACAACTGGGTCCAGGGTGTTGGGAGCAGCAGGCCGATGCGTCCGGCCAGCGCGCGGCGCCCGTCCGCCGACGACGGCACATTCCCGAGGGCCGAAACGATGCCGCTCAGCCGGCCACCGGTGATATGGGGAGCCAGTCCCGCGGCCGCGAGCAGCAGCGTACTGCAACCAGCGCCCAGCGGGCCGGTGACGAGATGGACCACACCCGGTCCAAACGTCGCGGAAATCGAATCGAGCGCCGGCCGCGCCGCGCCGGTGTAGGTGAACGAGACTCCGTCGAACCGAATCACACGGCGATCTTCACGACGATCGACCCGACGGCGAGAAGCAACATTCCCCACCGCAGCATCTTCTCGCGACCCGCGTCGGCCGGCGGATGCAGCGGCGTCCGGCGAACGACGTACGCCGCGCCGCGCGCCTCGAGCGCCAGCGAGCGCTCATCGACCTCGGCCAGCGCGCCGAGAATCAACGGCATGGCCAGCGGCACGAGGGCGCGAGCCCGACGCCACGGGGAACCGCGCACCGCGAGGCCGCGACAGCGCTGCGCATCGAGAATGTCCTTGGCGCGCTGCCGGAGCCGGGGCACAGCCTGGAGAGTCGCGGCGAAAAGATACGCGACGCTGAAGGGAAGCCCGCGGTCCACCATCGCATCCACCAGACGCGCCGGCTGGACCGAGGCCAGCACCGTCAGAAAGACGATCACGATCGCCGTGATCCGGCTGGCGACGTCGAGGGCGGTGACCGGTGATCCGCGAATGACCGCATGAATCACGAAGAGAAATATCCAGAACGGCAGCACGGTGAGCAGCGCGGATTTGAGTACCCCACCCACGCCTTCGAACAGCGCGAGCGCGAGCGCGAGCGCGCAGAGTGCGGCTGCTCCCCCCGGCGCCGGAAGGACGAACGCGAGGATGGCGAACGTCGCGGCGAGGGTCAGCGGGGTGAACGGGTGACTCCGATGCAGCGGGCCCCGGCCGGCGACGTAGCCGACGTTCATGTCCGCCCGAGCGCGCGCTCGACCGGCGGAAACCGCGCCGCCGCGCGACGGGGCAAGCCGGCGAGCACCGCCCGAACCAGCAGGAACGTCACCGTCTTGTCGAGCAGATCGTTCGAGAGGCTCGCGGCGTAGACCGCCCACTTGAGCGGGACACCCATCCCCGTGAGCACCGTCGTTACGACCGTGACGCCGCCGGCGGTGACTCCGCCGAACGCCAGATAGGAAATTGGCCACGAGAGAGTGGCCGCGGCCAGACCCAAGCCGAGCCCCGCGAGGGCTGCGCGCGTAGTGGAACCAAACATCCCGTAACGCGCGGCCAGCGCGGCGTATGCGGCGATCGCAAGCTGGACGGGGAGAAAGGCGAGCCAGGTCGCATTGCCGCTGACCACGGTCATCACGACTTGCGACACCGCTCCGGTAATGACAGCAGGCACCAATCCGGTGAGACAGGCGACCAGGACTGTTCCCACGGTATCCAGGAACAGCGGCAACGCCGTCGCGGCGGCGAGCTGCCCCAGGGCGAGATTGATTCCCACGGCAAGGGGTATCAACGCCAACAGACGTGGAGTCACCGGACCGACCCCGTTACGTTTCGGGACACGCCCAAAGGTAAGAACTTCTCACTCCTTGAGATGGCAGGCATACGTGAAGACGACCAGCAGCATCTTGTTCCTGACGCTCATCCTTGGGGCCGGCGCGGCCACGGGCGCCGGGGCCCAAACCGCCACCCGCATCGCATCGCCACCGGATTCTGCGCAGCGCGCGAAGAGCGCCGCCCGCATCCTCGCCGATGTGAAGTATCTGTCCGACGACGCGCGCCAGGGGCGGGGCGTTGGCACCGCCGGGCTCGATTCCGCCGCCAGCTACATCGCGTGGCAGTTCCAGCAGGCCGGCCTCAAGCCGGGCGAGCCCGACGGCTACTTCCAGGTGTTCGCCGTCGACACCACGGCGCCGGTGCTGGCGCATTGCGGTATTCGCCCCACCCGGATCAAGAACGTGATCGGCGTGCTGCCGGGCAAGGGAGGGCTGGCGGGCCAGTCGGTGATCATCGGGGCCCATTACGACCACCTCGGCCTGGGTGGCTGCGGCAGCCTCGATCCCGACAGCGTCGGCGTGGTCCACAACGGCGCCGATGACAACGCCTCGGGTACTGCGGGCGTCATGGAAATCGCCCGGCTGCTGCGGAATCGCGTGGGCGAAGCGAAGGACGCGCGCGCCGTCATCTTCATCGCCTTTACCGGCGAAGAGCTGGGCATCCTCGGCTCGAGCCGGTACGTGGCCAATCCGATCCGTCCCCTGGACTCGGCCGCGGCCATGCTCAACCTGGACATGATCGGGCGGATGATGGACAATCGCCTGCAGGCGATGGGGACCCTCACCGCGGTCGAGCTGAACGCGGTCCTCGATTCCGTCAACGCTGCGTACCATCTGAATCTCGCGGCGGGCGGGGACGGCTGGGGCTCCAGTGACCACGCAGCTTTTTCCGCCGCGAAGATGCCGGTTATCCATTTCTTCACCGGGATCCACCAGGACTATCACCGCACGACCGACGACTGGCAGAAGATCAATCCCGCCGGCGAAGCGACCGTTGCTTCGTTCGTCGCCGACGTCGCCTGGCAGCTGGCCACCCGCCTGACGCCGCTCACCTTCATCGCCATCGCACCGCCCGCGCCATCGGGGGGCGGGGGGTACGGCTCGGCCTCGCTTGGCACGCTGCCCGATATGGCTTCGCCGCCCGGCGGGGTGCGCATCCAGGGCGTGCGTCCGGGCTCGGCCGCCGAAAAAGCGGGCATGAAGGGAGGCGACGTGCTCATCCGCCTCGGAAAGCACGACATCAAGGACCTCAACGAAATGACCAAGGCCCTGCAGGAGCACCAGCCCGGCGACACGGTGGATGTGGTGGTGAAGCGGGGCGAGGAGACGCTTACCCTCCCTGCCATCCTTCAAAAACGTGGTTAGCGGCGCGTCATCCCGACCCCGAGCGCAGCGAGGGGGAGGGAGCCAACGCTTTCCCCTTGCTACTAGGTCGACGAAGCTCCGCTTCTTCAGGCGCTTCTCGCCCTCAGAATGACGACCGCGCCCTCGGTTCTCAATCCGGACAAGCTCATCCGCGCACTCCAGGGCGCGTACGCGAAGGGCTCGCGGCGGAAGGAGCTGCTGCAGCTCGTCGCCACCCGGATGCGCCAGGCCGGGCCGCCCTACACCGGCGTGTACCTGTACCTGCTGCATGGCGCCATGCTGGAGCTGGAGGCGTTCGACGGCCGTCCCACCGAGCACACGTGCATTCCGGTAGGCAAGGGGCTCTGCGGCCGTGCCGTCGCCGAAGCACGCGACATCAACGCGCCGGACGTGAGCGCGGAGACAGAATACCTGGCCTGCTCCGTCGAGACCCGCGCGGAGCTGGTCGTGCTGATTCGCCGCGGCGCGGACATCCTGGGGCAGATCGACGTGGACAGCGACGTGGAGAACAGCTTCGATGAGGCTGAGGAAGCGGCAGTGCGGGAGGTGGCGGATGGGTTGGCGGCGTTGCTTTAGCCGTCAGCCATCAGCCATCAGTGCCCACCTGCTGGGCGAACGGTAATGGCCGCGCCTGCCTCGCTGATTGCTGACGGCTGATGGCTATCGAGCAGCACTTCACCATCGGCTCCGTTTCTCTCCATACCCGCACCGTTGGCACCGGACCGGGCGTCATCGTCCTCCATGGCGGGCCCGGCGCGCACCACGATTATCTCCTTCCCCAGTTCGATGCGCTCGCGCGGGACCGAACGCTTCATTACTACGATCAGCGGGGTGGCGGGCGGTCACCGGTCGGACGCGAGGTGCCGGTCGGCTGGCGGGAGCAGGTGGCCGATCTCGACGGGTTGATCGACCACTGGCGCCTCGCACCGGCCACGATCCTCGGGTATTCCTGGGGCGCGTTGCTGGCGATGCTGCACGCGATCGAGCATCCCGAACGCGTCGCGCGGCTCGGGCTGGTCTCTCCCGCTGCCGCGACGGCTCACGGCCGACAGGAGTTCGAAGACCGTTTCGCGGAGCGGATGCGCGACCCACGCATTCAGCAGCGCCGCGAAGCACTGCAGCAGTCCGGAATGCGCGAGCGCGATCCGGAAACGTACCGCAAGCGTCTCTTCGAGCTCTCGGTCGCGGGCTACTTCGCCGATCCCGGGAAGGCGAAGGATCTGACGCCGTTCCGGGTGACCGGCCGGACCCAGGATGCGGTCTGGAAGAGCCTGGGCGATTATGACCTCGGCGATCGCCTGCGCCGGCTCTCAGTCCCTGCCCTGATCATGCATGGCCGGCACGACCCAATCCCTCTCGCCTGCGCCGAGCACACCGCGAAGCTGCTCGAGGCTCCCCTGGAAGTGTTCGAGTATTCCGGGCATGTCCCGTATGTGGAGGAGTTCGAGAAGTTCGTCGGCGTCCTGGATGAGTTCCTCCCGAAGAGTGGCCCTCAGCCGTCGGCGGTCAGCAGTTCGTGACGCGCCCCCATCCCTTCGACGTCGCGTTTGGTGTCACTGCCGACGACTGGTTCAGCCAGATCCGGTCCGAGGCTGTCGCCGTTCAGGCGGAGGCTTCGGACCTGGCGCAGTTTGCCCGGCTGAGCCCGGTGGAACGAATCCTCGCGGAGCTGCAACCGGACCAACCCACTGCGGCGACCGCGGACGCTGGTGATGAATATCTGCGGCTGCTCTACGCCGCCTATCACTTCTGGAACGGCGGCCGGCGCACCGTGACGCTCGCTCGGGACCGCGCCGAACACGCGCTGGCGCTGCTCCCGAGATCCGCGGACGAGCCGGTACTGATGGGCGGGGCGTACTACCAGTTTCCCGAGCGGTGGTTCTGGGCGCAGCCCGGGCCCGGTGCCCCGCACGAGCCGCTGGATGGTCTGTACGTGGTGGCGGGAGGACACCACCGGCGCGAATGGCTGGTGCTCGCGGTCCTCGGGCTGCGTGAGGAGCGCGGCGGATTCACCCAGATCTCGGCCACCGCTTCGAGCGGCGACCTGCTCTCGGCCGGCGCCGCGGCCCGCCAGCCGGCATTCGCCCCGCTAATGGAAGGCGGCGCGGTGGCGGGATTCAAATCGATCGCCTCGGTGGCCGAGTTGCTGCTCGCGGCGCGCGTCGCGTTGGCATCGGCCCGGTAGTTTAGGTTCCTTTTAGTCATGAACCGGCAGGACGTTGCTCGGGTGCTTGAGGAAATCGGCTCCCTCCTCGAGCTCAAGGGCGAAAATCCATTCCGGGTGCGGGCCTACCGCACGGCCGCGCGGGCGATCGCTGGATTCCCGGGCGATCTGAAAGAGGCGCTGGCCAGCGGCGAGCTGGCGGCGGTCAAGGGAATCGGACCCGCCACGCTCGACCTGGTCGCCGAGCTGTTGCAGACCGGCAAGAGCCGGTTGCTGGAAAGCCTCCGGGGAGACATGCCGGCCGCGCTGGCGGAGATGCTCAAGATCTCCGGTCTCGGCGTCACCAAGATCCGGCAGATCTGGGAAAGCCTCCGCATCGAATCGATCGAAGAGCTGGAAGAGGCGGCGCGCGATGGCCGCCTGGCCAAGCTTCCTCGTTTCGGCAAGAAGACTGCGGAAAACATCCTCAAGGGCATCGCGTTTCTGCGGCAGGTCAGTGAGTTCCGCCTGTATCATCACGCCCGGGCCGAAGCGTCCGCTCTCGCCCAGGTGCTGGAGACCATGCCCGAGGTCGCGCGTGCGGTGGTGGCGGGCAGTGTCCGGCGCCGCCGCGAGATCATCCGCGACCTCGATTTCGTGGTCCAGACCCGCGGGACGCCCACCGCCCTATTCGATCGCCTGGGATCGGCGCCCGGCGTCACCGAGTTCGTGGGCAAGACGGAGACCTCGGCCACGTTGCGGTTCGCGACGGGGACCATCGCCGAGATCTACACCACTACACCGGAACAGCTCGGGTTCCAGCTGGTACGGTCCACCGGCAGCGCGGCGCACGTCGGGGCGCTGGTCGAGCGCGCGCGCGGCATGGGACTCGAGTGGAGCGAGGCGGGACTCAGGCGGGATGGCCGCGCGGTCCCCGCCCCTAGTGAAGAAGACGTGTATCGGACGCTGGGACTTTCGTTCGTCCCTCCGGAACTGCGGGAAGCCCGGGGCGAGATCGACGCGGCCGCTGCGGGCCGGCTGCCCGTGCTGGTCGAGCCGCGTGACGTCAAGGGTTTTCTGCATTGCCACACCAACTACTCCGACGGCACCAGCACCGTGCGCGAATGGGCGATCGCCGGACGGGAGGCGGGGTACGCCTACGTCGGCGTGACCGATCACAGCCAAGCGGCGGCCTACGCCGGAGGCCTCGCCGCCGAGGACATCGGGCGGCAGCACGCCGAGATCGACACGGTCAACCAGGAGTCGGGCGGCGTCCGGATTCTCAAGGGCGTCGAGGCCGATATCCTGGAAGACGGGAGCCTCGATTATACGCCCGACCTCCGCGCCACCTTCGACTTCCTCATCGCCTCGGTCCATAGTCGCTTCGGCATGGACGAGCAGCAGATGACCCATCGGATTCTCAAGGCCCTGGACGATCCCCACACCACGATCCTGGGACACCCCACCGGCCGGCTGCTGCTCTCGCGCGACCCCTACCCGCTGGACCTCGACGCCATCTTCCGCCGGGCGGCGGAGCGTGGGGTAGCGGTCGAGATCAACGCCGACCCGCAGCGGCTCGACCTGGACTGGACCCTGGCCCGTCAGGCCGCCGAGGCCGGAGTCACCATTTCGATCGGCGCCGATGCCCACAGCACCAAGGGGATCGGGAACCTCGAGGTGGGAGTCGGGATCGCCCGCAAGGCGTGGCTCACCGCCGAGCGGGTGCTCAACACGCGATCGCTGGAAGGATTCCTGGAGCACGTGTCGAAGAAGGGAAAGGGGAAGTGAGGAGGAAGCCATCGGCCATCAGCCGTCAGCTATCAGACAGATCGCGAGCGGCGAAGCGACGGGGGCTGCCAGCAAAGGACCGAATCGGGCCGATTATCGCCAAGCTCAAGGCCACCTATCCCGAGGCGACCTGCGCGCTCACCCACGAAAATCCGCTGGAACTGCTGGTCGCGACGATTCTCAGCGCGCAGTGCACCGATGCGAGAGTCAACCTCGTCACCAAAGATCTTTTTCACAAATACCACACGGCCTATGATTACGCGCGCGCCAACCCGACGCGATTCGAGGAAGAGATCAAGTCCACCGGGTTCTTCCGCAACAAGACCAAGTCCATCCTCGGCATGGCCAAGGCCCTCGAGGAACGGCACGGCGGAGAAGTGCCCCAGACGATGGAACAGCTCGTCAGGCTTCCAGGAGTCGGGCGGAAGACTGCGAACGTGGTCCTGGGGACTGGGTTCGGGATGAACGAAGGCGTGGTGGTGGACACGCACGTGACGCGCGTGTCGCGACGCCTGCGACTCTCGCGCCACGAAGATCCGGTCAAAATCGAACAGGATTTGATGCAGCTCGTGCCGCGCGGGGACTGGACCGATTTCTCACACCTGCTGATTCACCACGGCCGCCGGATCTGCGAGGCGCGGCGGCCCAAGTGCGAGATCTGCCCGATCAACGATCTCTGCCCGTCGTCCCTGGTGTAGCCCGCGAGCACGTCGCTAAAGCGACGGCTCAGCTATCTGTCGGTAAAACCGGCTCTTTCTTCATCGCTTCAGCGATGGACAATCGGGATAGGGGATAGCGGCGGATCGCCGCTATTCCCCTCCCACACCACCGGACATGCGGGTCCGCATCCGGCGGTTCAGCAGTTGAGGTGACGAAGGAGCCAAGCGGGGCACCCCGAGAGAATCGAAGTACGTGCCTGGCGGTTCGCTTGGGTCGCTACGACCAACTCCCCGGGGGACTCGCACCCCCAAGCCATCCTCCATGCTGGGCACACCAACGCAAAAAGAGCCGAGGGAAACCCTCGGCTCCTTTCCTTGGCGCGGTCGAAACGGCAACCGCAGGAGATCCGGCACCTTTCAATTTATGCATCCCGGCGCGCGGGTACAAGGGTGGCGCGGCGGTGCTGGCGGAGGGATTCGAACCCACAAGGGCGTAAGCCCGGAGATGTACCGGATCTCTGCGTTTACCAGTTTCGCCACGCCAGCACCTGTCCGATTGCGAACCCTGGTAAGGACAGCGCCCGAGACGGGAGACCCGACACGTGCCATCGTGCCGTGGGATCACGATACGAGGGCCAACTGCTCCTCCGGTAACCGAACAAACGCAGTTCGTAGCAAATCCCCGCGCTCACCCCAAGCCCGACCGCGGGCTATCATTCGATATGTCTTCCCGCCTCGCCTCCGCCCAATCCGCCT
Source organism: Gemmatimonadota bacterium (assembly GCA_016209985.1). GTDB lineage: Bacteria > Gemmatimonadota > Gemmatimonadetes > Gemmatimonadales > GWC2-71-9 > SHZT01. Next base: position 9,881 of record JACQVB010000094.1, read on the forward strand.
ATCTCCGCTCCGCCGCCCACCAGCCGGTGCAGTGGCATCCGTGGGGGGCGGAAGCGTTCGAGCGCGCCAAAGCCGAGGGGAAGCCGATCCTGCTGGATATCGGCGCGGTATGGTGCCACTGGTGCCACGTCATGGATGGGGAGTCATACGAGAATCCGGTCATCGCCGAGATCCTGAACCGCGACTGGATCTGCATCAAGGTGGACCGGGACGAGCGTCCGGATGTGGACGCGCGCTATCAGCGTGCAGTGCAGGCGTTGACCCAGCAGGGCGGCTGGCCGCTGACCGCCTTTCTCACGTCCGACGGCGCTGTCTTTTACGGCGGCACCTACTTCCCGCCCGACGATCGCCACGGCCGCCCCGGCTTCGGCGACATTCTCACCGAGCTGGCCCGGATCTACCGGGAACAGCCGGACCGCGTCGTTACACAGGCCGGCGAGATCCAGAGCCATCTGACACAGATTCTGGCCGAGTCCCGGTCCGGCTCGATCGACGCGGCGATTCTGGATCAGGCGGGCGATGCCATGGCACGGCTGTTCGACTTCCGCCATGGCGGATTCGGCGACGCGCCCAAGTTCCCTCACCCGACCGCATGCGAGTTCCTGCTGGCCCGCTGGTTCGACACCGGCGAACGCTGGCCGCGGGAGATCGTGGATCGCACCCTGACCGCGATGGCCCGCGGCGGGATGTACGACCAGATCGGCGGGGGATTTCACCGCTACTCGGTAGACGCTCGCTGGATCGTGCCGCACTTCGAGATTTTGATTTACGACAATTGGGAGTTGTTGTGGGTCTTCGTACATGCGGCGGGAACGGCGGGTCGTGACGGGATCGCGTCCGCCGAATACGGTCGCGTGATCTCCGGCATCACCTCGTGGGTCAGGGATGTCATGTCCGATCCGGCCGGCGGTTACTACGCCTCACAGGATGCCGACGTCGGGCTTCACGATGATGGCGACTACTTCACCTGGACGGTTGACGAAGCGCGCGCGGTCACGACCGAAGATGAGTTCGCCGTGCTGGCGTGCCATTACGACATCGAAGATGCGGGTGAGATGCATCACAACCCCCGCAAGAACGTGCTGTTCATCCGGCAGTCCATCGCGGAAGTCGGCTTGGCCTTGGGCAAGCCGGAGGCGGAAGTCGAGAGCCTCCTCGAGTCCGGCCGCAGCAAGCTACGAGAGGCGCGCTCCCGGCGCACCGCGCCCTTCCTGGATCGCACGCTCTACACCGGTTGGAACGCCATGATGGCATCGGCGCTGCTCGAGGCGGGCCAGCTGGAGCCGCACGCCCTGCTCACGCTGGAACGGATTTTCCGCGAAGCGTCGGTGGACAACGGGAGCGGCGGGGTGCGGCACGCCATCGGCAGCGAGGTCGGCGGAATGCTGGAAGACCAGGTCCACCTCGCCAACGCCGCGATCGACGCCTACGAAGCCACCGGACGGCCTGAGTGGCTGGAGCGCGCCCGGCGGCTGGGCGAGCACATCTGGAACGAATACGCCAATGACGATGGCAGCCTGTCCGACGTGGCGCGGAACCGCGGCGGCGAAGGTTTGCTGCAGCACCGCATCAAGCCGGTGCAGGATTCCCCTACCCCGTCACCCAATGGAGTCGCCGGAATCGTCGCTGCGAGGCTGGGGGCGCACACGTCCGGGCCGGAATGGCGCAAGCGACTGGAGACATTGCTCACTGCATTCGCCGGCGGGGCGGTCCAGCTCTCCATTCACGGCGCCACGCTGTTTCGCGCCATCGATTGGTATCTCAATCCCTCGACCCACATCGTGATCGTCGGGACCCTGGATAACCCCACGGTGGCCGCGATGCATCGCGGCGCCCGCACCCGGTACCGTCCGCGGAAGGTGGTGACCCTGCTGGCCCCGGAGGCGCCGCGGACCGGTCTCCCGAGTCATTTGCAGGCCATGGTCAACGGCCAATCGCCGCGTGGGTACGTTTGTAGGGGCACGCGCTGCAATCCGCCTGCCTCGAACACGAAACAGCTGGTCGAGATCCTCGCCACCTCAGGCCCGGCATGAAGATCGATTTCGCGGTCGTCTCCGATTACGCGCTGGTGGACCAGTACGGGAAGCTTTCCGTCATGGGGATCTTCCAGCACATCTGGGTTCCGCAGTTCCCCGCCTTGCACCCGCGACTCCATCTGGTGCTGCGGGTGAAGGGCAAGCGGACCGAGATCGGCGAGCATCGGGTCCGCATCCGCTTCACTGGCGACGGCGGTAACCAGATCCTCTCGGGCGACGGAACGGTGAATTTTGCCGAGCCACCAGCCGGCGTCACCGAGATCGAAGCCGGCGCGGTGCTGGTGTTCGACGTGCCGTTCGAGCGTCCCGGCCGCTACCAGTTCGAGATTACGGTGGACGACGACGTGGAAACCGTCGTTCCGATCACCGTGGGCCAGGCCCCCGCTCCGCCGTCTTCCGTGTCGGGAGGGTCCGACTCGCAGTGACGGACGGCGGCCGCCTGCGGTTCGCCGCCTGCGCCGTGGTCGTTCTTGCCGGCCTCGTCTTTCGATTCGACGGGTATCCCCTGCTCGATCCCGATGAAGGACGCAACGCCGAAGTCGCGCGCGAGATGGCGGCCTCCGATGACTATCTGCTTCCGCGGCTCGACGGACTGCCCTACCCCGATAAGCCGCTGCTCTTCTTTGCCGCCGGTGCGCTCGCCATGGAGCTGGCCGGTCCGACCGCGTTCGCCGCGCGCCTCCCTTCACTCCTCTTCACGGCCGGCACCTTGATCCTGGTCTGGTGGCTCGGCCGGCGGTGGTTCGGGGAACCGGCGGGGTGGATCGCGGCGATCGCGACCGCCGCCTCCCCTCTGACACTGGCGTTTGCGAGGACGGTGATCTTCGACTCGACGCTCACCTTCTTCGTCGTGCTCGCGGTATCGGCGTTTCATGAGGCAGCGGAATCGGCGGGTCGGCGGGTCGGCGGGTCGCGGGCGACGGGAACAAACGACCCGCCGACCCGCCCAACCGCCCGGGGTGGTGGTGCGGAGTGGTGGCCCGCCCTGGCCTGGGCCTCCATCGCGTTGGGGGTCCTCACCAAAGGTCCGATTGCCCTTGGCCTGCCGCTCATGATCGCGATTCCCTACCTGGTGTGGCGCAAGGCGTGGAAGGCGCTGGTGGACCCGGTAGGGCTACTGCTGTTCCTGGCGATCGTTCTGCCATGGGTTCGCTACATGTCCGAGCGGGTTCCCGGATATCTGCGCTACGTGCTTTTGACCGAGACGTTCCAGCGGCTCACCACACCGGCACTTCAGCGAATCGGCCCCTGGTGGTACTTCACTCCGATCCTGCTGCTCGGTGCGCTCCCCTGGTCGGTGGTAGCGTTGGGGAATATTCGGCGGGTCGGCGGATCGGCGGATCGGCAGGTCGGCGGGTCGGCGGGTCGGCGGATCGTCTTGCTTCTATTATGGATCATCGCGCCGCTGGTGTTCTTTTCTCTCTCACAATCCAAGCGCCCGCAGTATGTGTTGCCGCTGGTACCGGCGATCGGCCTTCTGGTCGGCAGCATGTGGACCGAGCGAGGAGCGAAGACCGGTGGAGTAGCGCTCGCGGTCATTGGCGCGGCGATCCTGCTGGTCCACGGCTCGCTGCCGCCCTACATCCACAGCATGACTCCGCAGGTGGCAAGCGCGGTGGGGAGCACCGCGATCCCGCTGGGGCTCATCTGCGCGACGTCGGGCGCAGTCGCGTTCGGGTGGAGCGCGCGCGCCGACATCGCGCTGCTCGCCCTGAGCTTCCCCACTGCCGCCATCCCGGTGGTGAGCGGCAGGCTGATGAACGAGATCGGCCGGGACCGTTCCGCCGCAGAGCTGGCGCGAGCCATCCAACCGGCATTGTCGCAGGAAACGGAAGTGGTGGGCGTGCGAGCGTATCCGTTGTCTCTCCCGTTCTACCTCAATCGGACCATCACCCTCTCGACCGACAGCGCTGGCGAACTCACCAGCAATTACGTGGTGCGCCATGTCGGGATCTTGCGAAGCGCAACCGGCTCCCCACTTCGCCCGGCCGACTGGTGGCGCGAGGCTGCCATCGAGTGCGAGCGGCCGCGCGTCTTCGTCATCCGGAGCTCCGACAACGAAGCGAGGACTTTCCTGGCGGAGAGGCTCGCGCTGCTGGGAGAAACCGGCAAATACGCGGCGTACGGGCCCTGCGGCATGGGCGGGTTGGCAACGGGCGGGACGGCGGGTGGGCG
>JACQVB010000089.1 GCA_016209985.1 Gemmatimonadota bacterium
CCCTAGCGCAACGCGCCGGCGAACCATCGCAGAGTTTCTACGCAAAACGGCGCGGGATCGCGCCAGCGCCAGAATTCTTCGCGGTCGCGGCCTGGCCGGATGGTCACGAACTCTCTGAGCGCGGCGTACCGAGGACGCAGTCCGCGAGCAACGCGGGGAAATCGATTCCTGCGTCGATCGCGAGCTGAAGCGAGCCCCACAAGCGGCCATTCATCTCCATGAATACGTATCGCCCGCTATGTTCCTCGCGCTTGCATTCGATCATGGCGACACCCTGCCAATCCAGAAGCTCCAACAAGCGGGCGCCCGCGCGGAAGAGGCCGGGATCGAGTACCACGCTCTCCCGATACGTGCTGACGCCCCCGGCAGGCGGTTTTTCCCGCAGACGGCGGTGGGCAAATGCTGCCACGACGCGGCCGTTCCAGCGAAGCAGGAAGAGTCCAACCCCTGGACCGCTCACTCTACGTTGCAGCAGCACCGGGAACGCCTCGGGTGGAAATGCCGAAAGCGCCCGTTGGAGGGATGGCCGATCCTCGGCCAACGACACCACGAGCTTCTCGGCCCGGGCCGCCGACCCGACGACCGATCGGTGCGGCTTGAGCACCGCCGGCATCCATTCACCGGGGATGTCCACATCCGCTCCCCGGCTCTCGATCAAGCGCGACTCCGGGACGGCGAGTCCCGCCTGCACCGCGTAGTCGAGCATCCCCACCTTGTCGGAAGCCAGCCGATAGCGCTCATGCGATGGGAAGGGGAGGACGGCTCGCGGGGGAACGATATCCGGCTGTTGAAGCAGCGCGCCGACCGAAGCATCGGTGACGGCGAGCAGCAGCTCGCTCCCGTGTTGGTGCGCCCAGCGCGGCGACCTCGCGAGCGTAGCCGGCGGGATACCGGAGGGGATCATTATGGAGCCGATGGGCTCTCACCCCCCGAGATACACCGGCTAGCGAGAACCGCTTGTCCGAGGTAGCGCTGACCTCATGGCCCGCGGCGACCAGCGCGCGACAGGCGGCGAGAGCCGCGCGTTCGTCGGCGTCGGTAACGAGAATGCGCATCGCCGGGCCGTTATGAGAGTTCCGTGCCACCACGCGGCTGCAGCGCGGCTGCAACACCAGGCGGAACTCGTTTGGCGTCAGTCTTGCTACCGGTGGGGCTGTCCTCAACGCGGGAGTGATGTGAACAGCAGAGCCTTGCCCGTACCCGTGAGCGCGATGGCCCATCCGGCGCAGCCGGCAGGATGGCTGCGCGGCCCGGTCCCAAAGCCGGCGATCAAGCATCGTCGCTGGGATGCTCTTCTCGCGTGCCTGGCCATCTATCTGTTCACGGCGGTCGGCCGGGTTCACGACGTGTTTTCGCCGCTGGGCAAAGCCAAGTTGGTGCTGATCGTCTGCATTCTGGCAATCCTGTTTTTCGCCGCCGATCGGAGTGCCAGCCGCAAACTATCTCCCGTCCTGCGGGCCAGGACGACCAAATGGGTCCTCGGCCTTCTTTGTTGGGCCGCGCTCACCGTCCCGCTCGCCTTGAACCGCGGCCTCGCGTTCTACTCGCTGATCGACACGCTGCTCAAAACCGTGGTGATGTATATCGTCGTGGTCGCGGCAGCCCGGGACTGGAAAGACGTCGAACGCCTGGCCTTCGTCTACTTCTCCTGCGTCGTTGTCTATGCGGTAGTGGTACTGGCGCGCTTCAACCTGACCGAGGAGCAATGGCGGCTGGAGTCGCTCTATTACTACGACGCGAACGACTTCGCCACCCTGATCGTGACGGCCCTGCCGATGGGTCTGTACTTCGTCTTCACCCCGCGGCCGTTTCTCCAGCGGGCGTTTGCGGCCGGCGGGATGTGCTGTCTGTTGGTGTCGTTCATCTGGACCGGTTCCCGGGGCGGTTTCCTGGCGCTGCTCGCGGTCTCGGCATTTCTGCTGCTCCGGTACAAGGCGATTCACGCCCTGTGGCGGTTCGCCGCGATGGGCGTGATCGGGATCCTGCTGGTAGCGACGGCAAGCGAGGCGTACTGGGAAAAGATGAACTCGCTGGTCCATCCGGAGACCGACTACAACCTGGTGGGACCGTGGGGCCGGTTACAGATCTGGAAGCGTGGTATCGGCTACATGGTGCATCACCCGCTGCTCGGTGTCGGGTTCTCGAACTTCCCGACCGCCGAGGGCACCCTCTTCACGCTCGCCAGCGAGATGCAGGCACGCGGGCGCGGGGTCAAATGGTCCGTCGCCCACAACAGCTACATCCACGCGGGCGCGGAGCTGGGTGTCCCGGGATTGATTCTGTTTCTGGGAATCCTGATTACCAGTCTCCGCGCGCTGCGATCGGTGCGACAGTTCCCCGGCGGTCCCCGGGCGCCCCCGAAACTGGCTCAAGCCCTGTCGGCATCTCTGCTCGGCTTCGCAGTGGGGGCGTTTTTTCTGTCGCTGACGTATTCCGACATGCTCTTTGCGCTCGCGGCCCTCGCTGCCGCGCTGGCAAAGACCACCCGGATCGCGCGAGTACCGGCGCGGGGGGTACGGCGCTAAGGCAGACCGGAAAGGTGGAGGTGATCCACCTGCATGTAGTCATCGCGGCTACGGACACCACCGCGGCCTCCCCACACCGGGTCCACCTTGAATCCCTCAAAGCCGCTGCTGGCGCCCGGAACGATGTAGACCACGTCTGAATAGTCGAGGATCAGGCGGTTATCGACCACTTCACCTTGCCGTTGGCGGAGCCGAGAGTATTGAGCTCCAGCGCCAGCTCGAAGTGATGCCACGGGCCGACGGTGAAAATCTTCGAGACATCCACATTCTGCGGAAGATTCCGTCCGACGTTGTTCTGCTGGCGGAACTCCAGATTGAAGCTGGAGCGAATGGATTGCACGCCATCGCCGCTAATCCACAAATATCCGTCATTCAACGCGGTCGAGGCATCACGCGCGAAACCCAGATACGCGATCTTGGTGCCGACCAGTTGATTCTCGTAGTCGCTGCCCAGGATCAGGATCCATCGAGACATACAACCGGGACAGAGTGGTTCCCCCCTCACCCCGGTCCCAACCCCCGTACACCGCCGGGGCGGTGCCGGCCCGCAGACCAGCGGGGAATCTGGTCTGGATGACCGAGGGAGCGCTCCGGGGCGCATTCGGCAGGCTGACGATCGAGATATTGGTTGACCCGGCGGCCAACTCCCACCACAGGCCGCTGAGCCCGCTTCTGCTCGCGAGCACTGCTCGGCCATCGGGCCGATCGACCGCAAAGCTGGCCCGGAGGCGACCGACCGCACGTCGGGAACGAGGGAACCTGTTGCAGGGGAGCATCGGAAGCGGCGTGTCGGTCTGACACCGACGCCTGCGGGGAGTTAGGAAAACTTCGGTATGGAGATTGCGTAGGCACCCGTCCGGAAGGGCCTCACCGGGCGCTCGGGCGCCCCAGCGCAACTGCCCTGGAGCGCAAGATGCTGATCCTGGTGCTACTTACGGGCGTCGTTGCGGCAGCGCTTCTGCTGCCCACTGTTTCGGACCTGCTGAGCCTGTGGCGTGTGGCGGCGCGACGCACGTCCCGGCCGGTTCCGTCCAGCTCCCTCCCGCGCCTGGTTTTTCTCGTCCCAGCGTACAACGAAGAGCTGTTGATCGCTCACTGCGTCCGGTCGCTGCTGACTCAGGACTATCCAGCCAAGCTGTTCTCCGTGGTCGTGGTCGCGGACAACTGTACCGATCACACCGCGGCAGTCGCGACCGCGGCCGGTGCATCCTGCCTGGTGCGAAACGATCCGATGCATCCCGGAAAACCGCACGCCGTCGCCTGGGCGCTGGAACGTTTGAGCGGCGATGCCGACGCCGTTGTGATCGTGGATGCCGACACGGTCGTGGATCAGCAGTTCGCCACCGGGTTGGCGGAGGCGCGACCGCTCGCCGAAAAGGCGGTCCAGGCCCGCAACGGCGTGAGCAATCCGGGGGACAGCCCCATCACCCGCATGGCTGCCGTGCTTGCTTCAGTCAAGTTCGAGTTCGCCTTCCGGCTCAAGCAGCGTGCCGGCCTCAACGTCCCGCTGGGAGCCGGCAGCTGCATCGGGACCGCCATTCTCGCCCGCTACGGCTGGCACGCGTTCTCGATCGGAGAAGACTGGGAGATGTATACTCTGCTGACCGAAAAGGGCGTGCGCATCGATCTGGCTCCCCACGCGCGACTCTACGCGCAGGAAGCGCGTTCGCTGAACCAGATCTCGACCCAACGCCGCCGCTGGACGGCCGGGCGGCTGGCGGTGCTGTCGCGCTACTGGCGGCGGATTCTCGCCAGTCGCGCCATCGGAGCGCGACAAAAGCTGGACACCATTTGCGAGCTGTTCGCGCCTGGACCGGTGGTGCATTTGGGAGTGGTCACAGCACTGACGGTAGGATTCATGCTGTTTGCGCCTGGCGCGCCACGATGGGCCCTGGCGTTGTGCTGGATCTCGCTGGTGCGCCCGGTGGTCTACAGCACGGCCGCCTTGCTGCGCATGCCAAGCCGTATGCGGACCGTCGCGGCCTTCTTGTATCTCCCGATCTATGCGCTGTGGCGGCTGGGAATCGAGGCGCTGGCGCTTTCGGCAATAAAGGAAAGGGCGTGGGTGCGCACCGCACGCCACGCCCTCTCGAAAGATCGCAGCGCCGGTTGACTTATCGCCGGCTGAGCTTCACGTGGTCGAAGAGGAAGTAGTCATCCTCGGTCTTGGTGCCATCGAGGCCACCCCAGGTCGGCGAGAACTGATACTCGATGAATCCGCCGTCACCCGGCGTCTGCACGTTGGCATAGCGACCCTGCAACACGCCATCGAGCCACCACTCCACCAATCCGTCCGCGCCGCCCGAGCCGTATCTCATGTGCCACTCGACCCGATGCCAGACCCCGAGGGTAACCGCCGTCGCCGTGGCGTTCGGCGGCAGCCGAACCGTGCCGCCCGGGAATTGGGTCACCACGTGGAGGTAGTAGGGTCCCGGACCGTACATCTGAAGATCGGCACTGCTACCCCAGGTTCCGGTCTGCCAGAACGCCACCTTGTTCACGTTGCTGGGGTGGTTCTGCCAGGGACTGCTCGGCTTCCACCAGAATCCGGCGTAGACCTCTTTGGCCGCGCCATGCCCATACAACGCCGTCCCCGGAGCGCCACCGCCAGTGTATCCCGACGGATAGCGAAACTGCAGGACATTCGAGGCCGACATCGGTGCACCGGCATCGGCGGTGACGGAGACCAGTCCCCGCCCATTGTTCACCACGGACCAACCGAGCGTCGCGAGCCCGTCGAAGGACTGGTTCACGAGCTGGCTCAGCCCGCCTGGCTCATTGGGCCATCCGGTAGCGGCCGGCGGCGGCGGCGGCGCCCCGCCTACGGTCACTGACGCCGACCCGGTCTGTCCGCCGGTGGTCGCCGTGATCGTGGCCGATCCGGTGGCGCGCGCGGTGACCACACCGGACGCATTGACCGTGATCACGGACTCATTGCTGCTGGACCAGGTCACCTTGCCAGCGGAGACGGTCTTGCCGGAGGAGTCCGTCGCGATGACGGCGTACTGCGACGTCTGTCCGACCGCGAGTGTCCCACTCCCCGGCGTGACTGCAACCGAGGCGATGGCGGTGGATTCATTGGTCGGGGGATTCCCAGGATCGGTCAACGACTGTTCGCTGTTGCAGGCAAAGGCTGCGGCGATCAGCAGAAGACTCAGACCTCGGAAACGCGAAGCTCGACGAGCGAGTTTGAACGCGAATGGCATCGTGACATCCTTTCGGAGCGTGCTCTCGACAGCGACTGGTTCCTTGGGTGCCCGGGCACGTCAGACCGTTACAAGGCGAGGCGTCCGGGAGGCGAAAACTCGCTCCCGCCGTCCTCGCGGAGTATCAGATCGTCGCGATGTTGTAGCTCAGGAGCATCGGAAGTGCGACGTCAGACCCGGGCGCACGTCGCGCTGGTGCTACGGCAATATGGAGGGCGCCAGTGCTGTTGCGGAGGTGCAGCACGGGTTATCGCGAAGGTACAAAGCTTGCGCTTTCAGGCCGCGATGCGACCCGACAGAACCAGAGCCCGGATTGCCCTGCTCATAGAGACCGACGGCGCCGGCGGCGCCGAGCGGATGGTGGCCCAACTGGCGACGGAGCTTCAGACCCTCGGCCATTCGGTGGTCGTGTATGTGCCACCGCGCGGCGACGGTTGGCTCGGCAAGCAGCTCGTTGGTTCCGGGATCGAAATCGACCACTTCTGGTTGACTCGACCGTTCGATCCTGGCTGCGCCCGAGAGCTGGCCTCGTCATTCCATAATCAGAATATCGAGTTGGCGCACAGCCACGAATTCAGCCTGGCGTTTTACGGAGCGTGGGCCGCGCGGCTAGCCGGCATCCCGCACATGATCACGATGCACGGCCGTCAGTACTACGCCGACCGCTTCCGGCGCAGGCTCGCGCTACGAACCGCGGTGATGTCGAGCGCCGTCACCAGCTCTGTTTCCCAGGCCCTCGCGCGGCAACTCACCCGGGATCTCCTCGTCCCACGCGGCCGCATCGTTTTCATCCCCAATGGCGTGCGGCTTTCACCGGCACCGGAATCGACGTTGCGAGGGGAGCTCGGACTGTCGGAGCGGGATCGTCTCGTGCTCAGTGTCGGCAGCCTGTACCCGGTGAAGGGGCACCGTCATCTGCTCGAAGCCGTGGCGCAGCTCTCGGAACGCCACCCCCATCTCCACGTGGCGATCGCGGGACGCGGCCAACTGCACGACGAGCTGTTGGCGCTGGGCCGGACGCTCGGTATCGCACCACGGTTGCACCTGCTCGGCCTTCGGCCGGATGTCGCGAATCTGCTGGCGGCGGCGGATGTGTTCGCGCTTCCCTCATTGGCCGAAGGACTACCGCTGGCGGTGCTCGAGGCGATGATCGCGTCGCGCCCGATCATCGCGAGCGAGGTCGGTGAAGTGGGACCCGCCCTGGCAGGCGGCGATGCCGGCATCCTGGTGCGTCCGGGAGACGCTCATGGGCTGGCCGAGGGTCTCGATCGGCTGTTGTGGGATCGAGCCCTGGCCCATGAGCTGGCCGGGCGCGCCGCGCGCCGGGCCGAGACGGAGTACACGCTGGAGCGGATGACGGAACGTTACGACGCCCTGTACCGCGCGCTGCTGACGAAGAAGCGGCGGGTCGCGAACGTTACGGTGGGAGCGGCCTAGGCTGACGCCATCCCCGCGGCCATCGCCCGCCGCGCGTATTGAGCATACGCGCGATCGAGCTTCTCGCCGATGACATCCCACGCGTAGCGACGCACGACCAGCTCGCGCCCCGCATTCGTCAGGCGCTCACAGAGGGCGGAGTCGTTTTCCAGCCGGCGGATCTGCTGAACGTATTCCGTCGGGGTTTCCGCCCGGAGGTAATGCTCTTCTTCCTGCAGCGCCAACCCTTCGACCGCAAGCTCGGTCGCAACGAGCGGCTTTCCCATGGCGAGGGCATCGAGCACCTTGAGACGCGTACCGCCCCCGTTGCGAATCGGGCAGACGTAGATCGCGGCAGCATCCAGATATGGCCTCACATCTTCCACCCAACCGACGACGCTCAGCCGCGGGTCCCGCCCGGCACGAATCAGCTCGGGAGGCGGATTCCGGCCCACAATGGTGAGCCGGCGATGCGGATGGTCGGCGAGCAGCGCCGGCCAGATGTCGTCGACCAGGTACTGGGCGGCCTCCCGGTTGGCGTAGAGGCTCAGTGAGCCGGCGAAGATCAACCCGCCCTCCTGCCTGCGACCGGAAACCCCGGGGCGGAAGTAGTGCACATCCACCCCGTTGTCCACTTCCATGGTCCGGGCGCTCGGCACGATGCCGCGGAGTCGCACGGCATCCAGTTCAGAGACCGTGAGATTGACCACCGCCCGGCCACACAGCTCACGTTCCAGTTTCTCGATCTTGCTGGCTTCACGATTGAAAAAGAGCCGCCGGCTCACACTCATTTCGCCCGCCGCCCGGCGTTGCACCAGATGGGACTCCACGTTGTGGTGGTTCAGGATGATGGGGACGTCGTTGAACCACTCGGCGTACGGCATGAGGCCGATGGTGTCGACGTGGAGCAGGTCGAACGATTCATTCGCTGCCAGCTCCCGGAGGTGCGCATGCATCCGGGCGCTTCGCAGCCAGTTCACTTCGTACGGAAGCGAACGGAAAAAGCTGACCGCTGCGGTGATGGCCTGGCGGGCATCCGAAGCCGCCGCGGGCATCTCGAAGACCGTCACGCTGGCACAGAACTTCGAGAGATGGTCGATGGCGTCCCGCACCGAGTCGTCGGTGGGCAGCACCGTGCGCTGATTGAGCGCCACCAGGTGCACCACATGCCGCTGACATGCATGCCGCAGCAGGTGATAACTCCGTTGCAGCGCCCCGCCTTGGGGGGGATAAGGCACGAAGTGCGATAACCAGAGGACGCGGGGAAAAGAGCCGACGGGCCGGATCTCGATGGCCGTACGTCTTTTTCCGTAGACCGGGGCGTCGAGAGGTATGCGTACCGAACTGATGGTCCACCATCCTGGTGCGAGACTCGTGGATCGCCGGCGACACCGGCCGGCGGGCACAGGTCTCTCGCGCAGGAAGCGTGCCCTTCCGTGGCGTCGAAGCATCGGGCGAACGAGGGCGGAAGCGCCGACCCCTGACGCATGGCTACGCCGGGTGTTGCGTCGGGTCCACAAGCCGTCAGTGGGTACGAACATTGCGCCCACGCACGAGGCGTTTATGCGTCGCCCGTGCTGACCCGAATCTGGTACTCTGGCCTCAGTGCCAGCGGTCTGGTTTCTCTCACTCGCCGTCTCCGGCGAGGTGGTGTGATCCTTGGCTATCACAACGTGATCGCCGAAGGAAACACCTTATCTCCCGGCGGCCCCGGCCTCCACGCTTCCCGCGACCAGTTCGAGGCCCAAATCCGATGGCTCCGTGAGCGCTGCGAGATCGTCTCGTTGCGGGAGCTGGCGAACCGCTTCGATACCGGCGGCGCGGGTGCGAGATGCGGTTCGCGCGGCCGGCTATCGGGGGGCAGTGACGCTGGATCGCGGGCTCAACACCCAAGCGACGGACCGCTGGAGCCTGCGACGCATCAACATTCCGGCATCTATCTCGCTTCCGGCGTTCGACGATACTCCTCTATCACCCGCACCAGGGTCGCTTTGTCTCTATTCGTAAGCCGCGAGTGCGTCGGAAGTGTGACCAGCTCGCGGACCAGGATCTCGGCTCCCGGCCAGTGTGTCTCCGGCCCCACCAGCCGCTCGCGGACTGGCTCGAGCTGCCCGAGGGTCGAGGGGTAGCTCGCCGCGATTCCCAGACGCCGGGCGTGACCGGCGTCCCGAAAGCCCGCCAGGCCGTGTGACAGCCGCAGCGGGAGCCGCAAAAATCCCGGATCTCCCCCGAGCTGGCGGCGCAATGGTCGGACGTGGTCGGAGAACGGCAAGCGGGCGAGCAGTTCCCATGCATTGGAACGGCGGGCGAACATTTCGGTGGTCGCCAACGGACCGCTGGTCCAGATCATTGCGGCCGCCGCTCGCGTCATCCGGGAAAGCGGAACCGGCTCCCGATACCGGGTCTCGCCCAGGCGCAGAGCGGGAATCGATGCCGGCAGCCAGTACAGTCCCGGTGTGCCGAGCATCCATTGTGCGAGAGCGGTGCCGAGCGCACTTGCTTCGTCTCGCGGCACCGGATTGGCAAGGCGGTGCGGCGGGGCATCGAGGGCGGCGGGGCCGCGCTGCAGCAACGCGCCGCCGCGACTGCCGGTCCAGCCTTTTCCGCGGCCAAAACTCAGGATGCTGAGCGATCCCAGCGCGCCCGCCGGCCGTTCCCACCATCGCGCGCCATGCCCCTGCGCCGCGTCCTCGATCAGCACCGCGCCGAAAGGAGCCGCGCATTCCTGCAAACCGTTCCAGTCGATCGGATACCCGAACAGGTGGGCGACGACGACGATCTTCACTCCGCCGGCGAGAATGGAGCGAAGGGAATCGAGATCCGGAGTGAGCGTGTCGGGGTCAACATCGTACAACGCGATGGAGAGCCCCGATCCAACGGCAGCGGTTGCGATATCGAAGCAACCGAACGCCGGCAGCGCGACCACCGATGGGGCGTCGGTTCCGGCGCGCCACCATACCGTTCGCATGGCCAACTCGAGCGCTTGCGTACCGCTGCCGGTGAGCTCGACCCGATCCGCCACGAACGTGGCTGCCAGCAGTCGTTGCAGACCGGGACGCGGGTCCGGCGCGCGTCCCGATGCCGCGGCGGCGGCGTGCAGCAGCGCCCGGACGGAGAGAGGAGAAAATACCGGAGGTTGGCGTCGGAACGACCACCGCTCTCGCACCGCGCCTTTCTGCAGGGGCGGTACGGCCGGCGCGCCCCGCTGTGGGGCGCGCTTCAGCCCGGGGCTCGTGGGTGGGGTGTTATCCATCATGAAGGCGCGCGACGCGCGCGTACTAGGGAATCACCCGGGCGAGCCTGGGGCCCACCCGGTTCGTGACCGGCAGCGGCAGATGACGCCACAGCGCCGCGGCGACGCGGTACGCGCGCCGGTCGGGCGATGGCGTGGCCTTCACCTCGGTGGGCGACCATTGCGCCCAGGGGAGCGGTACGTCGGTGCCACCCCACTGTGCCTTGAACCGGTGGGTTCCGCCTCCCGGCGTGCACCTGCCGAAATTGAACGTCCGGGCGTTCAATTCGATCATCCGCGACATGAACGACCAGTAGAGGAGCATGTTCGGGGCGAGCTGGTTGAATTCCCGCAGCGAGGACGCCCACGTGATCTCGAACTCGTCACGCCAGAGAAAGCCGCACCCCCCCGCCACCGGTACTCCCCGGTGATACACGACCCCGAAGTGGGCCAGCTGCGGGAAGGTGCGCACAATGGCTTCGAACCAGGGCCGCGGCATGACCGGCGTGCCCAGGTCCCGCATGTTTCTGGAAAAGACTTCGTAGAAAGGATCGAGCTGATCGAGACCGAAACGTGGCGCCAGCTCGGCCTTGGTGGCCCGGCGAATCTGGCTGCGCAATTTCGAGGGGAACCGGTCCCACAGTTGGTTCGCCGAGTCAGGCAGCGGGAGCAGTATCGTGATCTTGCGCGGATGCACGGTGAGCGGAGACGCGACTGGCTGCCGATTCCGTAGCTCGAGCAGGCCGGCGTTGAGTCGCCGGGCCTCGTTCAGGGCGAACTGCGACAATCGATCCTGCGCCGTCGCCTCTCCCACCGGACCGCCGTAATTGAGAAACGGCATGGACACCAGATAGCTGCCGAACAGCGGGCTTCGCACCCGGATCAGCGGCAGAACGCCGCACCAGGTGCCGTCATCGTCCACCGCGGCGGAATAGTGGCACGCGTGGCCCAGCACATCGGTCATGATGTCCCGCCAGCCCGACAGGTGGCAGAAGGTGGCCTCGGGTGTGCGGGCCACGAAGGCGTCCCATGCGTTCGCGCTTGCCTCGAGTCGCAACACGGCGGGATGGTCGGTCACGAAGCCGTCGCCGTCGCCATCGCGTGCGGCCGCACCGGGCCCGC
Source organism: Gemmatimonadota bacterium (assembly GCA_016209985.1). Taxonomy (GTDB): domain Bacteria; phylum Gemmatimonadota; class Gemmatimonadetes; order Gemmatimonadales; family GWC2-71-9; genus SHZT01. The sequence goes on from JACQVB010000089.1 coordinate 11,502, forward strand.
CGGAGCTGGAGTTTTCCAGAGGGGCGCGAGCGTCTGTGCCACGCTCTTGAACCGAAACTCCGTGAGCAGACGCTCGAGGCGCGATTGGGTGCGCTGGAGACCGCCGTAGTGGCGGACCCGGGTCAACCACGGGACCGCGAAACGCGGCTGTGCTGCATCCATTTCCCACGGGTGGATGTAAAACGTGGCCGGCACTCCGCGGCGCTCGCTGGCCCGCAGGGCGTCCCTCACCAGCCGGTAGGGGAGGAACCGGAAATAGGCACCACCGCCGGCGGGCAGGTTCACCCCGCCCCACCGAACCGTGGCGGGTGGGACTTCTACTAGCCGTCCGCCGTCGCGATTGAGCCAGTGCAGATCCCGGCGGCCGTTGGGAAAGCCGTAGCCCGGCCGCCGGATCGGGAACAGGCTGGAGTCGTAGCGGTAGCCTTCTTCGAGCAGGATATCGAGCGCCCACTCATGGCCCGGCGTGATGGAGAAGCTGGGCGCGCGGAATCCGATTACCGGCGTTCCGGCAAGATCCTCGAGTACGTATTTGGACCGGCGCACCGAGGCGCGGAACTCCTCGGGAGTCTGGTGGGTCACCCGCACGTGGTCCCAGGTATGTGAGCCGATCTCATGGCCGGCGGCAACAATCGTCCGAACCACATTGGGATGGCGCTGCGCGACCCAGCCCACCACGAAGAACGTGCCCTGCGCCCGGTGGCGTGCCAGCAAATCGAGAAGTCGATCCACGCTGCGCGCGACTCTCGATTCCAGCGCGTCCCAACGAAAGCGCGGCACCACGCGCTCGAATGCCGAGACCTGGAAGTATTCCTCCACATCGACGGTGAAATGGTGCCAGGTCATGCACCGGGCAGGTGCAACCGGTGTGCCCATCGTTTTTCAGCCGCAACCTCATGTACGCGGCGCGGTTAAGCCTGGAGGTTCACCAGGTCCTAGGGGCCTGCCCCACACCATGTCGCCCGGTCGCGACACATTCGCGCCCACCCGCCCTCGCATTGGCACCTTGTATGCAAGGGAAACCGGCGTTCTCTCGTGGGGTTTTTCATGCGTCTGGCCGTCATCTCCAACGTTCATGCGAATGTCGAAGCTCTCCGCGCGGTGCTGCGAGTCATCCGCCGCGATGGAATCCGAAAAGTGGTGTGCCTCGGCGATCTGGTAGGGCAGCACGCTTTTCCGGTGGAAACGCTCGCCTTGATTCGCGCGGGCAGTACCGCCTGCGTCGCGGGCAATCATGACTTGATGGCCATCGGCAGATTGACCCGTGATGGCAGGACCCCTCGCACCCGTCGGGCGATTGGTTGGACCCGGCGGGCCATGACGGGAGCCGACTACGAGTACCTCGCGAGCCTGCCCGCCGAGCTCAGTGCGGGGGACGACGTGCTGTTGCTGCACGGCACGCTGGAGGATCCCGCCAAGGAGCTGCGGTCACCTGCCGACTTCGCGCAGGAGCGGCAGTTGATCCGGCAACGCTATCCGCACATTCGGATCTGTTTCGTGGGACACGCGCGTGAGCAGCGAATCGTGGAAGTGACCTCCCAAAGCGAGGTGCATATGCGGGGGCCCCGCCAGCTGGTGCTCCGGCCCGATGCGTTCTTCTTCGTGAGCCCGGGAAGCGTCGGATCTCCGGCAGACGGTGACTATCGAGCGGCCTACGCCATCTACGACGACACCACCCGGCGAGTCGCCTTCCGTCGGACGACGTACGATCGGCTCCGGGTCATGCAGGAGAACCTCCGGCACGGCCTTTCCAGCGAGCTCGCGATTTCACCGGTCGGCTACTTCCGGGCCCGTGCGGTGGCGGCAGCGAGATCCATCCGTACCCGGTTCGCAGGGATGGTGTAGAGGCGGTTGAGGCGGTTCGACGGTTGAGGCGGTTGGAAGCAACTTGCAGTTACAACCGCCCCAACCGCCTCAACCGCCTAAACCCGCCTATGCCGTCTTCTGTACGCCATCCGCCGGAGCGTATCGCAACTCGGTCACGACCTCACCTCGCCGAAGTTCCCTGACCAGCGCCCGCACACAGCGATCGATTCGATCATAGCAGTCGACGTAGACGTCCCGCGGCTTGAGTATCGGGTCGGGAATCGTTCGACAATCGACGCCGACCGGATCCAGATCGCCCAGGATCACCACGCGACCCGGCGCGGCGCCGAACCGTTCGGTGACCTGGCGAGCCTGCACGTGTTCCATGACGACGATGAGACTCGCATTGCGTACCAGATCAGCGGTGACCAGTTGCGAGCAATGCCGTGACAGGTCGATCCCGAAACGCCGCGCCGCGCCGATCGCGTCGGGAGGCGGGGTCCGCCCCGGCGCAATGAACCCTGCCGACTGCACCGTGAACTCCTTGGGGAGCGCCGAACGAAGTACCACCTCGGCAAACGGACTGCGGCAGATGTTGCCGTGACAAACGACGAGCAGAGACTTGCCCTGATGCTGTGCGATTTTTTTTCGGGCGGCACGCCGGCGAAACGGGTGCAGCACGCTGTCACTGGAGCGACGTATCGACCGATGCACGTCATGAAGGATCTCGACCATGGAGACTCCGCTCGGGGGGGACGAGCGGGGTGAGGCAAGATCCACGCCGGGTCGGTAGGGGACGGTAAGAGTCGGCAAGAGACGGTAAGGGCGCTTACACTCACCCTCTCTCACCGTCCCTTCTATAAAGGAGTAGCGTACTACATTCGCTGGTACTTCGGGCCGCTTCCTGCTTCGCGCGGCGTCCACCGCGGCCCCAGCACGTCGGTGGCCTTGCAGTCCACGCAGTTGGGAGCGTTGACGCGCAACTTGCCGTCTGCCAACTCATAGACCGCCGCCGGACACATCCGGGCGTACATCGCTGCGACTTCGGTCGGGACGTCCTTTCCAACCACGAGATGCGACGGGATCGTATCCCGAGTCGCGTTCCCCGATTTGAAGACCCCGTCCACTTTGCTGAACGTCAACTTGTTGTCAGGGACGAACGTCGCAGCGTGGTCCGTGGTCTTGGCAACATCAGCGTCTTTCGGAACGTTGATCCTCTTTCCGGGAAATGCACCACCGGTGAGCGTCATCAGCCCCGCTTTGATGCCGCCTACGTAGAAGCCGTCATGAAAGGCGAGGCGCATGTTGCGAGTGCGGTAAAGGTCTTCGGAAATGAACGAGCCATTGACCGCCCGATCGTACGCGGCGAGCTGTGCGGCAGAAGTATCGCCCGCCTTGAGGGCCGAGAAAATCGCCCGCGCGGCGTACATGCCCGACTGCATCGCGTAGTGGATCCCCTTGAGCGAAGGGACATCCACGAACCCCGCGGCGTCCCCGGTGAGCACGACACCGTTTCCGTATCGCCGCTCGGGCAATGCGTAGTAGCCGCCTTCGGGAATGGTCTTCGCCCCCCACTCCACCATTTCGCCGCCCTCCAGGTAGGGCCGGAACAGCGGGTGGAGCTTCATGCGCTGAAGCAGCTCGTGCACGTCCAATGACGCGCTACCGTAGTCCAGCCCCACAACGAGGCCGAGTGCCACAACATTGGGCTCCAGCGGATACATGAAGCTTCCGCCGAACGCATCGGTCGGCAGCGGCCAGCCCAGCGTGTGGATGACCCGATCCAGCGCTCGCTTGGTTTCCCAGATTTCCTTGACCCCGAGCGCGAAGATCTGCGGATTCGGAGAAGGAACCCGTTGCCACTCCAGCCACGCCTGGGAGAGCGCGCCGCGCGTGCCTTCGGCCAGCACGGTCGCCCGGGCCGCGACGTCGGTCGGCGGGCTGAAGTTGGCCATCGGGTTTCCATCGCGGTCGAGACCCGACGGGGCGGTTCGCACGCCAGCCACCCGGTCGCCGTCCACCAGCAGCGAATCCACCGGGAATCCCGGGAAAATGTTGACCCCGAGTTCTTCTGCCCTGGTCCCGAGCCAGCGTACGATTTCGCACAGTGATGCGACGTAGTGGCCGTGATTGCGCATGGTCGGCGGAGTGGGCAGGTGGATCGCGCGGCCGCTGGTGAGCAAGTAGACCGCTTCGCGCTCGACTGCCCGGCGGAAAGGAAAGTCGCTGTCCTTCAACTCGGGGAAGAGCTCGCGGAATGCCCGAGGATTCACCACGGCGCCCGAGAGGGAGTGCTCGCCGAGGGCCGCTGCCTTCTCGAACACCCCGATGCCGACTTCGCCCAGGCCCCCGCCCTGCTCGTTGTCCTTCTTCACCAGTCGCGCCAGCTCGATGGCCCCGGCCAGGCCCGCCGGCCCACCACCCACGAACACCACGTCCAGATCGATGCGGTCTTCCGCCGGCGGCTCCGCCCTGATCAACCGCTCGCGCGGCAGCGGCGGTTGATAGGCACTCGGGATCAGGCGCGCCATCCTCAGCTCGCCCGGATCCGCTTGATCTCTTCCGTCAGCTTGGGGACGATCTCGAAGAGATCGCCAAGGATACCGTAGTCCGCGATCTTGAAGATGGGCGCGTCCTTGTCCTTGTTGATTGCGACGATGACCTTGGCGGTGCGCATCCCGGCGAGATGCTGAATCGCGCCCGAGATGCCGACCGCAATGTAGAGCGACGGGCTCACGGTCTTTCCGGTCTGCCCTACCTGTTCGCCGTGCGGCCGCCAACCGGCATCGACGACCGCGCGGGAAGCGCCGACCGCGGCATTTCCGAAGGCGGCGGCCAGCTCCTCCAGCATCTTGAAGCTCGCTGGGTCGCGCAACCCACGGCCCCCGCTCACCACCACCGCCGCTTCCGAAACGTCGAGTGCCGCGCGCTCGGGCTCCTTGATACGGACCGTGCGCTGGCGCGGATCATCGGCGTCGGTGGGCGCGGTAATCGCGGTGACGGTACCGGCCTTCCTGGACTCGACCGGGGTGAACACGTTGGGCCGGACCGAGATGACACACGCGGGGGCGGTCACCTTGAGGCGATAGAGCGCCTTGCCGGAATAGACCGGCCGGGACACCACCAGGCCGTCCTGGTGGTCCATCGCGGTGACATCGGCAAGCAGGGGAACCGCGAGACGCGCCGCGATGCGCGGCGCCAGATCCCTGCCCAGCGTCGTCGCGCCCAGCACGACGGTCGAGTACCCACCCGATTTCATGCGCTCCACCACGATGGCGGCGTACGCCGCACCCTGGTATAGCGCCAGGCGGTCGTCTCCAACGGTAAAGACCCGGTCCGCCCCGAAGGTGCCGAGATCGCCGCCGCCGGACGCCCCGATCAACACCGCATCCACCCCGGTGCCGGTCGCGTCCGCCAGCTTCCGGGCGGCGGTCAACACTTCGAGGGAAACGCGGCGAACCTTGCCGGCGCGCTGCTCGAGGACCGCGAGAATGGCACCCATCAGAGCACCTTCGCTTCGTTGCGAAGCGCGTCGATCAGGGCCGGTACCGCGCCGGGGCCTTCGCCCACGATGCGGCCTTCCTTCCGGGCGGGCGGCAGCGAAAGCTCGAGAACGGCAACGCCGCCCGGATCGGCGGCCACCGGTTTCACTTCCAGCGGCTTCTTCTTGGCGGCCATGATGCCCTTGAGTGCCGGATAGCGTGGCTCGTTCAGTCCTTTGTCCGCCGTGAGCACGGCCGGCAGCGTGAACTCGACCACTTCCACCCCGCCTTCCACTTCCCGCTCGGCGGTGCCCTTGCCATCGGCCAGCTCGAGATGGGACACCGCGCTGACGCTGGGCAGTCCCAGCAATTCGGCCACCATGGTGCCGACGGCCTGGTTGTAATCGTCGATCGCGAGCTTGCCGAAGAGAATCAGGTCGAATCCGCCACCCTCGAGCTCCGCGGCGAGCGCGCGAGCGGTGACCAGGGGATCGAGCGATGGGGTGGCGGACTTGAGAAGGACCCCGCGGTCGGCGCCCATGGCGAGCGCGGTGCGGATGGTTTCCTGCGCCGCATCGGATCCGAGGGCGATGGCGGCGACTTCGCCGCTCCCCGCCTTCTCCTTGAGTTTCAGGGCCTCTTCGACCGCGTATTCGTCGTAGGGGTTGAGCACGAACTTGACACCCGCCTCGTCGATGGCTTTTCCGTCTCCGCCGATCTTGATACGGGTTTCGGTATCGGGAACGCGCTTGATGCAGACGGCGATCTTCACTGGATCGTCCTGCTTCGGGTGATGGGGTGTCAGGTCATGGGTCGCAGGTCTTGTGTCTTGGGCAGGGGGACCCCTGAGACCTACGACCTATTCAAACGCCGCGATCCCCGTGACCGCCTCGCCCAGGATCAGCGTGTGCATGTCGTGCGTGCCCTCGTAGGTGTACACGCTCTCCAGGTTGGCCAGGTGGCGCATGGCCGAGTACTCGACCAGTATCCCGTTGGCCCCCAGCAGCCGCCGCGCCTCGCGCGCCACCTCGCACGCCATGTTCACGTTGTTGCGCTTGGCGAGCGAGACCTGCTGCGGCGTCATCGCGCCCCGGTCCTTCAACCGGCCGAGCTGGAGGCAGAGCAGCTGGCCCTTGGTGATCTCGGTCAGCATCTGGGCGAGGCGCGCCTGCTGGAGCTGGTAGCTCGCGATGGGCTTCCCGAACATCACCCGCTGCTTCCCGTAGCACAGCGCCTCGTGATAGCACGCCATCGCCGCACCGACGGCGCCCCAGGCGATGCCGTAGCGCGCCTGGTTGAGACACATCAGCGGCGACTTGACGCCGCCCGACTTCGGCAGCTGCGCCTCCTTGCCCACCCGCACCTCCTGGAGGACCAGCTCCGAGGTGTCCGAGGCGCGCAGCGACAGCTTGCCCTTCTGGTCTTTGGCGGAAAAGCCGGGCGCGTCGGTGGGCACCACGAAGCCGCGAATGGACTGCGGGTCGTCCACCGCGCCGGTCTTGGCCCAGACGATGGCGACGTCGGCCGTCGAGCCGTTGGTGATCCACATCTTGGCCCCGTTCAGCACCCATCCGTCCGGCGTCGCGCGCGCGGTGGTGATCATGCCGCCGGGGTTGGAGCCAAAGTCCGGTTCGGTGAGGCCAAAGCAGCCCACCAGCTCGCCGCTCGCGAGCCTGGGCAGCCAACGCTTCTTCTGCTCCTCACTTCCGAAGGCGTAGATAGGGTACATCACCAGCGCGCCCTGGACCGACGCGAACGAGCGTACGCCGGAGTCGCCGCGCTCTAGCTC
>JACQVB010000097.1 GCA_016209985.1 Gemmatimonadota bacterium
GCTGCCGATGGGCGGCGGCAAGGGTGGCTCCGACTTCGATCCCAAGGGAAAGACCGATGCCGAGGTCATGCGCTTTTGCCAGAGCTTCATGACCGAGCTATGGCGCCACATCGGGCCGGATACCGACGTCCCGGCGGGCGACATCGGGGTGGGCGGTCGCGAGATCGGCTACCTCTTTGGCCAGTACAAGCGCCTGGCCAACGAGTTCACCGGTACCCTCACGGGCAAGGGACTGAACTGGGGCGGCTCGCTGATCCGCCCCGAGGCCACCGGCTACGGCTGCGTGTATTTCGCGGCCGAGATGCTCAAGACCCGCGGGCAGTCGCTGGAAGGCAAGGTGTGCCTGGTCTCCGGCAGCGGCAACGTGTCGCAGTACACCGTCGAGAAGCTGCTCGACCTGGGCGCCAAGCCGGTGACCTTGTCCGACTCCAACGGCATGATCTATGACCCGCAGGGCGTCACCCGCGAGAAGCTGGCGTGGGTGTTGGAGCTCAAGAATGCGCGACGCGGCCGGATCAAGGAGTACGCCGACCACTTCAAGAGCGCCAAATACCTCCCGCACGACCCCACGCTGGACTACAATCCGGTGTGGACCATCAAGGCCGATTGCGCCTTCCCCAGCGCGACCCAAAACGAAATCAACGCCAAGGACGCAGCCAACCTGCTCAAGAACGGCGTGTCGGTGATTTCCGAGGGAGCGAACATGCCGTCCACGTTGGAGGCAACCAAGGCCTTCCTCAAGGCCGACGTCCTGTATGGTCCGGCCAAGGCGGCCAATGCGGGCGGGGTGGCGACTTCCGGGCTGGAGATGACCCAGAACAGCATGCGCCTGTCGTGGACCCGCGAGGAAGTCGACCATCGCCTGCACGGCATCATGGTCGCCATCCACCAAGCCTGCTTCGAGACCGCCGAGGAGTACGGGCGGCGGGGAAATCTGGTGGACGGCGCCAACATCGCGGGGTTCGTCAAAGTGGCCAACGCGATGATCGATCAGGGCGTGGTCTGAGCCGTCCCGCCTTGGGCGTGGAGCGCGGGGTGGAGTCCCTCCATCCCGCGCTCTTGTTCGAGCGGGAGGGGCGATGGGACCTGCTCCTGGTGACGCCCACCGGCCGAGGCGATACATGGTGACCAAGCCCTTCAACTCCTTCGAGATGGCCCAGGCCCAGTTCGACCGGGTGGCGGGGATCCTGGACCTGGATCAGCCCACGCGGGACCTGCTCCGCTTTCCCCTGCGGGAGTACCACTTCACCATCCCGATCCGGATGGATGACGGGACCGCCCGGGTGTTCCGCGGGTTCCGGGTACAGCACAACGACGCCCGCGGTCCGTGCAAGGGCGGCGTCCGATTTCATCCGCAAGAGACGGCGGACACGGTGCGGGCCCTGGCCATGTGGATGACCTGGAAGTGCGCCGTGGTGGACATCCCGCTGGGGGGCGGCAAGGGGGGCGTGGTCTGCGACCCGCACAACCTCAGCCTGCGCGAACAGGAGCAGATCTGCCGCGGCTGGGTCCGTCAAATCGCTCAGGACGTGGGGCCCATGCGCGACATCCCCGCGCCCGACATCATGACCTCGGGGCAGCACATGGTGTGGATGCTCGACGAGTTCGAGACCATCCGGGGCGGGCGCTACCCGGGCTTCATCACCGGCAAGCCGGTGACCCTTGGCGGCTCCCTGGGTCGGGCCGAGGCGACCGGTTTCGGAGTGGTGATCACCGTGCGCGAGGCGCTGAAAGAGCTGGGGCTGCGCGCGGCGGACACGACGGCCAGCGTGCAGGGCTTCGGCAACGTGGCGCAGAATGCGGTCAAGCTCTACCAGCAGATCGGAGGCACGGTGGTGTGCGTCTCCTGCTGGGACCAGGCCGATCAGACGTCGTACGCGTTCCGGAAGAAGGACGGCGTGAACCTCGGCGCCCTGCTGGGGATTACCGACCGGTTCGGCGGCATCGATATACAGAAAGCCCGGGACCTGGGTTACGAGGTACTCCCCGGCGAGGCCTGGCTGGAGCAGGAGGTGGACATCCTGATGCCCAACGCGATCGAGCACCAGATCACCGCCGACAACGTCGGCAAGATCAGCCCGCGGGTGCGGCTGATCGCCGAGGGCGCCAACGGGCCCACCACGCCGGAGGCCGACGCGGCCATCCGCGAGCGCGGCGTCTTCCTGATTCCCGACTTCCTGGCCAACGCCGGCGGGGTCACGTGCAGCTACTTCGAGCAGGTGCAGTCCAATGCGAACTATTACTGGGAAAAGGACGAAGTGCTGGGGAAGCTGGACCTCAAGATGACGTCGGCCTACATCGCCGTGAGCGAGCTGGCGCGGAAACGGAAGCTCCTGATGCGCGACGCCGCCTACGTGATCGGGGTCAGCCGCGTGGCCCAGGCCTGCCGCGATCGCCGCTGGGTCTGATGGGCAGGTGAGCGGCCCCACCGCTGCCGACCTCCCGCCGTTCGACCGCCGCTTCTTCGACGGCCACGAGCGATTCACCCGCATCGGGCAGGGGGCGGTCGGCGGGAAAGGCGCCGGCCTCCTGCGCATCCACCAGCTGCTGCTCTCCCGCCTCGAGCCCGACGCGTTTCCCGGGTGCGCCATCGAAATCCCCACCCTCACGGTCGTCGCTACGGACATGTTCGACGCGTTCATGGAGCGCAACCGGCTCCATGACGTCGTCGGCGAGGAGTTGCCGGACGACCGGCTGGCCAACGCGTTCCAGCAGGCCGACCTCCCCACCGAGCTGCTGGGTGATTTGCGCGCTCTCGTGGGACAGCTCCACCAACCGCTCGCCGTCCGCTCGTCGAGCCTGCTCGAGGACGCGCTCTACCGCCCGTTCGCCGGCGTCTACGCCACCAAGATGATCCCCAACAACCAGCCCGACCCGGACCTGCGGTTCCGGCGGCTGGTGGAGGCTGTCAAGTTCGTCTACGCCTCGACCTTCTTCGCGAGCGCCCGGAACTACGTCCGGATGACGGAGCATCGGATCGAGGAGGAGAAGATGGCGGTCTTGATCCAGGAGGTCGTCGGCCGGCGTCACGGGGATCGGTTCTACCCCGAGGTCTCGGGGGTGGCGCGCTCCTACAACTTCTACCGGTTCGGCCACGCCCGGCCGGAAGACGGCGTGGCGATCCTGGCCCTGGGCCTCGGGAAGACGATCGTGGACGGGGGCCTGGTGTGGAGCTATTCGCCCGCC
>JACQVB010000090.1 GCA_016209985.1 Gemmatimonadota bacterium
CGCGTGTTCAGGCTGGCCTGATCCGCCTCGTCGTCAATGATTAGACAGCTGAGCCCTCGCACCCTGCCCTTCTTGAGGTTTTCAATCAGCGTCTTCAGAAGACCGGAGTTCTTCGTGGTGACGATCGCACACGTCCCGCCTTTAATCCGCTGTAGGAAAGAATCGGCATCCTTGAAGTCCTTCTTACCGATGATATCGATACCAGGATAAGCCTCCTGCACTCGGCCAAGAGTCTGTTCGTAAAGGGGGTCGTTGTCAGAAGTCAGGATTATGATTGTCCGGTACCCCTCATCCGCACCCATCGCACCGCTGACGGTTAAGACGCCGGTCTTACCGCTCTGGACCAACCCGTAGATCAGGCCGTTGACTCCCTCTTTCCCCCCGCTCAGAGGGTGGACCCATTTGCCCGCAACCTCCGTGGCGGTTTCGCTTATGTCCTTGACCTCTTCTGCGTTTCCAATTTGTCGCTGCAACAGCTCCAAGACCTGATCGCGATGCCTCATCGTCGCCTCATCGCTGAAGAATTCTCTGCCAGTTCGACGGCGCCACCTTCCCCTCAAGTCTTCCGTCCGGTCCGTTCACCTCGTAGTGCTTCCCGTGGTCGCGATAACAAGCGATATGGACCGCAGTTGCCCGTGAGGCAGCTACGCTCCGGTAGGCGTCATAGGGAACGGCTGCCACTCCATCAGCGCCGCAGATTAACCCGATAACGATCTTGGACTGCGCCGCCCGGGTCTGCAGTAACACCTGCTCGTCCGGCATGAAGGTGAATCCCCAAGGACTTCGGCCCCTCGTGCTGTATTTCAGGAGAACCAACAAATCATTGTTCACCACGAAAAGCGGGGGCTCGTAACGGATACTGGTGATACAGCCTCCGCGCGCCAACAGATGGAGGGCCGCTCCTTCGTAAAACTCCTGCTTCTTTATTGCCATTTCTGTACCCCGCGTAGTGACCCTTCCCCGACTTCGTCCTCAAAGCGGAACGAGTAGAACTCGGATAGGGCGAGCCCCGAACCTTAGGCGCAGGACCAACCTTGCAAAGTACTTAGTGACCCGCCCGTCAACTTGATTGTCTGGGCAAATGCAGAAGGCCGTGACTGAAACGTCGGCGGCGCCCGCTGGAGGCCGCAGCGCGCCCGACGGATCGGGTGCCAAGCTGCGAGCGAAATGGCAGATGCAGTGGCCCAGTAGTCGGAGCGAACGGCCCAAAACTAGCCGGACTTCTTCCCGCACCCGCCCGCCAGAGTCGACGCTTTGCTAGACAGCCCCTTGGCGCTATCGCTTCTCCCACCGTGTTCCCTGGCCTGCCATGAATCGATCAAAATCCCGCCAGCCCATCTTGAACCCCCACTGGCGGTCTTTCTGGAACCAGACAACGGAGCCACGCGAGACTGTCAGTGTCCCCAATTTCGCGCCGTTACTCTTGACGTTAAACGTCACGTCCGCGCGTTCCAGATTTCGAGAAGGAGTATTGAATCGAACGTCGTGGGCCACATCACCCCCATGGATGTCAGGATTGATTGTGCCGCCGTCTAGGGTTCGACCGATCCGAGAACCAATAGGATGCTCAAGTCGACGCCCGTCAAGGGAAATGTGTCTACGATTCATGCGGGCAAACTGAGGCGGATTATCTCTGACACGCCGGGACTCGCCGAACAATCGAGGAAGCATCGTGCTCACATACGAAGCAGACACTCTACAAACCCGCATGAACCTTTGGATCGGGTCAGGTGGACGGTGATCGTTGGACGCGTTCGCTGACCCCCGCGCTGTAACGCGTGTTCCAAGCTGGTCAGCGGATACATCGACCTGGGCTCGGCCAAGTACCCGCTGGTGAGGCGGAAGAAATCATCGTGTGAGCGCCGGAGAACCCGACCGGATAGGGCCGAAGAAACTGCGGGCAAATTTGCGGGCAAACTGTTGCGGATTCGCTCGGATTGCCCCGGACGCCGCAGGACACTTGAGGAATCGTCCGCTCTGCTAAGTGCCGATAGCAGCAGAAGAAAGAGGATTCAGCCGGAAAACAACGGAGGCCACCGGAAACCCGGTGGCCTCGTTAAAAGTCCGTTGCTCTACCAGCTGAGCTACCCGGTCGGACGTGAAGCAAACCTCGCAAAACACCGCGACTTAGACAAGCTCGCGCGACCGGTTCTCTCCGACGCGGAGAGGATGATGCGGGGACAGAAATGCGGGCACTTTTCAGCCTTCTTCGCTCGTCAAGCCTCCGCGCGGCGGATTTTTGCGGTGTTCCGCGAGGCGGTTAGATTGACCGCGTAACCCCGAAAGCAGGAACGGTGACTGCTAGCACCCTGCTGGATTCGTCCGGCACCCATGTTACTGACGAGGCTATTCGCGAGATTGTTGAGCGGATCGTCCGTGTGTGCCGGCCCGATCGCGTGATTCTCTTCGGATCTGCCGCAGTCGGAACGATGACGCGCGACAGCGATATCGACCTGGTCGTGCTTGAACCCGATGTCAAAGACGCCCGCCAGGAGGCTCTCCGCATCCGCGGCGCTCTTTCCGACCTCCCGTCTCCCTTCGACGTCATCGTGATGCAGAGCGAGCGGTTCGAAGAGACCCGCGGCGTGATCGGCGGCATCGCCTGGCCCGCGGCGCGATACGGGAAGGTCATCTATCAAGCCGCCTGAGGACATCAAGCGTCAGTTCGTTCGCCGGTGGCTGCGACGGGCCGGACAAGACCTGGCCGCCGCTCGGCACCTGATCGACCAACGCGATCTGTCTACATCCTGGTTATAGAGCCCCCGGTTTCCTTGGACAGTGATTTGGGATAAATCGCAGAGGCCCTTTCGCCTTCCTGCGGGAAAGGAAAGAAATGTGGTTGTTGTTCGGCTGACTGGCGCAAGGCGCCCGCAACTCATCGGGAAGTGGGGGAGGGCGAGCGAGGGGACCGGCTATACTGTCCCGAGGCGTGGGATGGTTGTCCCATGGCCTCAGACAATTGTCTTTGGGCAAAAAACAACTTGCTCGCACCAAAAGACAACACCCTTTCGTCCGGAGACAACTGTCGCAAGGCCTGGGACAATGGTCCCACGCGCCCGGACAGTTGTCCCAAGCCTTGAGATGGTTGTCCCATGCCTCCGGATAATTACCCCTCCCCGAAGAACACTTCCGAGAATGACACCGGCGCTCGCGGCTGCCACCAATTGCAGCATGGAGCCATGGGTGATCCGGGTTGGCACCAGCCGAGCGAGGCAGGGGGGTCGGAGGCAGGGTTACTGCACCTCGCTCGACACCGGTTCGCTACGCCGCAGTAGGCGATCCGAACCAGGTGGTTAGCGCGTCGGTGAGCGCCGGTTGGGTTAGGTCTCCCACCCAGGCCACATATCCGTCAGGCCGAATCAATACGGCGGTGGGCGCAGGGACGGCCCCGAGTGCCGGAAGCTCCCACGTACCGGCGTATTTAGCGTCGATCAACTGAACGCGATCCGCCCATGGAGTGATGTCGAAGCCGCCGGGCTCTCCGAGGTTGAGGAGCACCGGCCGAGCATCGTGCAGCAGGGTGAAGACCCGCAGCGGGCCGTTGGCGGTGACCAGGTCGAGATCGGGCATGCGGCGTCCGAGCAGCGGGTGTCCCGGCCCTAGGTCGTAATGAATGTCCAGACCGGACATCATCGCGGCGAATCGTTTGCGCGGCTCGTCCATGCTCAGCAACTCGGCGACGGTGTCGCGCAACGCCTCGATGCGATCGTCCGGGCGCATGAGCGCGACTTGCGCCATTGTGCCGCGGAGCACGCGGGAAGCGACCGGATGCCGTTCCGCATGGTAGGTATCGAGGAGGCTGTCTGGTGAAATCCTTTTGACCACCTGCGCCAGCTTCCATCCCAGATTCACCGCGTCCTGCACACCCATGTTGAGGCCCTGTCCACCAACCGGGGAATGCACGTGCGCCGCGTCGCCGGCCAGCAGGATCCGTCTGTCACGATAGGCGGCGGCTTGGCGAGTCATGTCAGTGAACCTGGTAATCCAGGTGGGACTGTGGATCCCGTAGTCGGTCCCGTAAACAGCGATGAGGCCCTCGCTGAGATCGCGCAGTGTGGGATCGTTCGTTCCGATGTGCGGCTCGGTCACCATCACCCCTACCGTTCCCCCCTTTGCGTAGACCACCTCGCCGTCCTTGATCTCGTACTCCACCTTGCCAATGGCGTGCATGCCGGTGGGAGTGCGACGGATGCCCAGGTCCGGCTCCTCGGTCATCTCGACCTCGGCGAGCAGCGCGCTCGTCGTCGGATCCCAACCGGGGAATTCGATGCCGGCTGCTTTGCGGACCACACTGCATCCTCCGTCGCACCCGACGAGATATTCCGCCCGTTGCGACTGGCCATCGGACAGCTGGACGTCGACGCCGGTGTCGTCCTGCGCGAAGCCCGTCACTTCACGTCCGCGATAGAACGTCACCGGCAGCTCGCCGACCCAGCCGGCGAGTATGCGCTCGATGCGCTTCTGCCACAGCCCGAGTCCGTAGTTGTGCCGAGTCGGAAAGTCGCTGATGTCCAGACGTGTGGCGCCGAATCCCGCGACCTGCGCTTTCTGCCCCTCCGCAAGGAACCGATCGGCGATGCCACGCTGATCGAGGATCTCGATGGTGCGCGAGTGCAGTCCACCCGCGCGCGAGCCGGGGAGGTCCTGGGTCGGACGCCGCTCGACGATGCCGACGTCGACGCCCGCCAAAGCCAGCTCGCCCGCCAACATCAGCCCCGTCGGACCGCCTCCGGCGATCACCACCGCATGTTCGGTCATCGCAACTCCTGGTTCAGAATGAGCGCGAAGTTTGAACTCGCCCGGGGGCCTTGCCGCAAGCCTTGGGGTGCCTGATAATGTCAATTGGCGCTCGGCAGTTCCCTAGTGCCTTCTGCTCCGAGCGAACCACCCATTTGACTTTGCCATCCCTTTGCCGGTCCATGCACGCCAATGCCGTCAGATCTGACTTCTGTGGGTCAATGCAGCACTATGAAAACGGCCCCTCACTCTGAGGGGCCGTCGTTTTTTAGAAGTCGGTTGCTCTACCAGCTGAGCTACGCGGTCGGACGTGAAGCAAACCTCACACGGCACCGATAGTTAGACAAGTTGCTTCCCCGCCTCGGCGGATTCCCTGGTGCGCGGCTCGCCGTTTTCTGGCCCGTCGCTGCGCGGAATCGATGCCGATGATTCATGTCGTTTCCTGCACTTTGGGCGCATGAAAACCACGGTGCCCAAGGGCGTACCAGAAATGCTGGGAGAATTCCTCCGCGAAGCTGCCGTCCTGGTCGTGGTCTTCGGTTTCCTGGATCAGCTACTCGCGGAGCGAGAAATGACGCTCGGCTACGGCATTGCAGTGCTGGCGTCGAGTGGTTTCATTCTCATGAGTGGTATCGTTCTCGAGCTTACTCGCCGGAGATAACGACATGGGCAAATACCAGTATCTCGCCATGCTCGTGGGTTACGCCATCGTCCTGGATCTCATCGGCTTCGTGTTGTGGTGGCGAGATCGGAAGCACCGGGACGAGCCCGATCCCGGCGACGGGCGCCACAATTCAAGCACGGGCGGTGTACCTGCCTAGCTGACCGCAACGACACGCAAGGCCAGCGAATGACGGAGAGGTCGACGAAGGCAACGTCGTTAGGTGTAAAGCAGACCTCGTGCCCAACATCTGTACGCCTCGATCCACTCGGCCCCCGCGGGCGGTGGCGTGGGAAGCGGCAGATCGAGGATCGAGATCCACTGGCGCTTGGCCCCGCGGCGGCAAATCGCGACGATCTCGCCAGCGGGCGTGATGTCAATACGTTCCACAGTAGCCGTGACGCCGAGCAGCTCCGTCTCGAATGGCAGCGCCAGGCTTTCCTCGATCTTGGTGTAAAATCCGGTGCTCTGCTCGGACTCGCCGTAGGCGTCAACGATCGCCTCCGCGATCAGCGCCTCGAGCTGCGTCTTGCCCGGCGGCCAGCGTCGCCGGCTCCGCTTCGTGCGCCCGGCAGTTTTCGGCGCCCGGCCCCGCTTCCTGCCCGCCTGGCGGCGCCCGTTCCGCTCTGAACCAGCCGTCCCGCTCCTCGCGGACGCTCGCCCATCGCGCTTCCCTCCGTGATCCATGGCTGCCCGGTCTGCCGCGGCGGAACCAAGCTTGCCGCGCGCCCCGGGCACCCGGCGCCGGCGTTGATTCGCGCCATCTGCGGCTGCCATCTCCAACCCAAACAGTTGAGACAAGTCCTGGCCACCAAGAACCTTGTCCGCCGAAGGTCCCCTCCTAGACCCGGGCATACCGCCGCCGGCCTTCGCGATGAGATCCCGCTCGTGGACCTTGCGGAGCTTGAACAGCAGCTCGGGTTGCTCGTCGAGCCGGGCGCCGATGCCGTAGAGCACGGCCGCGACGTGCTTGCACATCGCCGCCCAGTCGGGACAGCTGCAAGAGAACCGGATTTCGGCCGGTGCGGGAAACAGCCCGGTCTTCTGCTGGCAGATACGCTCCATGACGCCCTTGGAAAAGCGCCCCTGCAGGAGCTCGACCACCGAGTCGATCGCGCCCGCGCAATCGGCGCAGATGGCGGCCCAGCGCCGCTTCGGCACGGCCGACACCTCCACCGCCACCTGGTAGACGTCCGTGCCGCTGACCAGCGCCTTCACGTCGCCGGGCGTGATCTGCAGGTCGAGCACCGAGCCGCCGCGGACGTAGGTGCGGCCGCGCGGCAGGCGGTTGGAGAAGTCACTGTAGCGCTCGAGGTTGTCGCACCAGGCCTTGCCCCAAAACGTTCGCGCGATCGTTCGGCCCTCGATCACCACCGGCAACGGCGGCTGCCCCTTCCGGCTGAGCCCCCGCAACGCGCGCTCGGCCGTTCGCCGGCGCTGCCCCGCGGAAACGTAGGGTCTCCACTCGTACCACATACAGTCACTCCCTCATCGCGGCGGGGAGATCCAGCGCGACCAGCCGGAGCAGCTCCATGTCCTTCAACTCCGTCAGGTTCAGCTCGGCGCCGCCTTCCAGCAGGTCCCTCGAGAGCCGCTGCTTCGATTCGATCAGATCGTCGATCTTCTCCTCGATGGTTCCCCGGCAGACGAACTTGTGGACCAGGACGTTCCTGGTCTGCCCGATGCGGAACGCCCGGTCCGTGGCCTGGTTCTCGACCGCCGGGTTCCACCAGCGGTCGAAGTGGATCACGTGCGACGCCGCGGTGAGGTTCAG
>JACQVB010000099.1 GCA_016209985.1 Gemmatimonadota bacterium
CAGTTAGAAGGGTTGTAAGGGTTCTAAGGGTTTTGACCCTTAACACCCTTATGACCCTTCTGACCCTTGCATCTTCCTAGGGCAAATTGCACCTCAGCGAGCCAAGTGTTCCCGGTCGGCCTTTTCCCCCGCCTTCACCCACCAGGTACACGGTACCGTCCGCCGCCAGAGTCACTCCTTCGCCGTGCGGTTCTCCCAGGCCGGTCAGATTGAAACGAAGCGGCGTGCCAATACGACCACGTCTGATGCTGCTGGCCCGGTAGAAGAAGAGCGCCCGCTTGGATCGCATCACGATCCACTTGCCGTCGGGTGAGATGTCGGCGTCGGTGATCATCTCCTTCCGCTCGATCGATCCGCTGTCCAACTTGGCCACCTTTTCCAGCCTGACGGCCAGGCCCGAGCGGGCGTTGAGCGGAAACCGGTAGATCGTGACCGGCCCGGTTTCACCCTTGGTCACGATGTAGACCCGCTCGTCAGGTGTCACCCACATCGCTTCCGCATCCTCCGGCCCTCCCGGGTAACGCCCCCGAAAAACCTGAGCCGGCGCGGTCGCCGAATCTCCCGGCGCCGGTTCCGGCACCCGGTAGATGGTAACGGCATCCCGTTTGGCGCGGTTGTCCCCGATGTCCGCGATGTAGATGCACGATCCTTTGGAGCAAGGGCCAACCGAGACATCCTCCCAATCCTGCGCCTTGGCGCCCGTGATCCGGACCTCCGCCCGCACCACGCCCTTGGCGTCTGCGGCGAACACCGATGGTTCGCCGGAATCGTGGTTGATCCAGAGCAATCCCGGCGTGCGCCGGCTGGCGCTGACACCGCTTGCCTCGGGAATCCGGTCCAGAGTGGCGGGCGGCTCAGCCGCTTGGCAAAGTTTGGGCGCCGTTCTGTCTTCTTTCGGCGCCTTCCCCTCGGTGCGGTGCCTGCTCTGGCGGGAAACAGCCTGGGTGGTCGCGCTCGCGTCCCCGCGACCGTTCGGCTGGGGCAACGCGCCGGCGAGAACTGCCAGGACGAATACTGTTGCCTTATTGATACAAATCGGGAACCACCACCTCATACTGCCGCCCGCGTTTTGGTCGTTCGCGCCCATCGAGGAGTATCTCCACAGCCTACACTCGCCGCGCGACCCGGTTCCTGTACCGGAAGAAGACCGCTCAACGCACATGCGCCGCCGTGGCGGCGTGGCCACGACGGCGCGGTTCGCTTCCTGAGAAGAAGCGCCCCTTGATCTAACGCCGCCGTCCCCCTCCACCACCGCCTCGACCTCCCGAACTCGGGCTGCGGCCGCCCGAGTACGATCCTCCTCCACCACCACGACGACCCTCTGAACCGGCACTGCGGCCTCCGGAGTAGGACCCACCCCCTCGCACCGCACCACCGCCTCGCGCTTCACCGCCGCCGCGTCTCTCGCCTCCGCGATAGCCCTCGCTACGCCCGGCTCGCGACGGCTCGCGTTCGGGTGCGGAGCGCGGTCGCTCGATCGCCCGGCCGGAACTCCGAGCATCGGAGTCCTCGCGCCGCCGCGACCTCACGGTTTCATCGGGGGGCCGCGAGACGCGCTCTCCGGATGAGACCGGGCGCCTCCCCTCAGTTACGCGCTCGCCGGACTGGGGCCGCCCAACGTACTCGCCGCCGCCATAGCGCTGTCTGGTGGAAGCGACTCCCTCCGGCCGGCTGGCGGGCCGCACCACCGGGGCGCCGGTCCGGTAGGTCCGGGAGCCGGAGGAGATCCCTCCCCGGTAAACCGAAGCGTCGCGATATCCATAAGCCCTTCGATATCCGATGGCGTTTCGATCCCCAAAGGCGACCGATACGCCGAAACGCGGGCGATAATAATGGGAGGATGCAAAGTACGATCGAGGCCACCGCCCGTAGCGGTATCGGGCGTAGCGGTAGGAATTGAAATAGCGGTACGGACTGTAATAGACGTAGCTGAAGGCGCCCGGATAATACGCCCGATAGTAGAAAGGATCCCAGTAGAAGGGGTCGTAGTAGAAACCCCTTCCATAATAGGGCCGGTGCCCGAAGCCGATTCCGATACTGAAGGACCACCCCGGGCGATAACACCCGTAACACGGCGGGTAGTAGACCGAGGCGTAGGTCGGGTAGTAGTCGTTTCGTCCGTCCGAGACCGTGTAGCTGGCCACGTCGTAATCGAAGTGCGCGTCACCCGCCATCGCTTGGGCAATGCTCACCAGCGCGGCTTCGGGATCGGACTCGGACCGCAGCGAGTCGAGCGCGCGGAAGTCCCAATGATCGTTGCGCACGAACTGCTGGAAATCGAACGGGTGCTCGGAGACCGCCGCCAGCACCACGCCGGTGCCTCCATGACGGCTGGCGGCGAAGGCCTTCCGGTCGCCGCGGCCCCGGATTTCGAACTCGCGGCCACCTCTCGCGAAATGATCATCCGACGGATCGGTGGGATACAGCACCCGTACCCAGCCATCCACGTCGGTGCGGAGCACCAGCAGGTAGCCGTCGCTCTGGGTGCGGACCCTCACCCGGGCGTATTCATTGGGGCGGTAGCGTCCCTCATCGCTCAGCGAGACGCGAACCGGCGGTTCAGCGGCCTGCCGGGTTACGGAGACGATGGCGGGCGCAACCGGCGCCGCGAGGACGAGAGAGAGAATGACGGGTGTCAGCATATGCCCGGAATCCGGCCTTGGGTCAGTTCTAAGTTACCCCATCAGGGCCGCGCTGTTCAGGGCGGCCCGTTCCCAGGCCGGGAGGATTGGCGCTCGGCACACCGCTTAGGCCGCCTGATCGGGATAGAAGCGGCGCTGGAACGCCAGTGCCACCTGCACCAATCCGATCAGCACCGGCACCTCGACCAGCGGTCCGATGACGGTCGCGAACGCGGCGTCCGAGCTGATCCCGAAGACCGCGACGGCGACCGCGATGGCCAGCTCGAAATCGTTGCTGGCTGCAGTGAGCGAGACGGCGACGTTCTGCCCGTAGCTCGCCTGCACCCGGCGGCCGCGCGCGGCGAAGAAGGTGATGAAAAACATGATCGCGAAGTAGAGGGCGAGCGGGATTGCGACCCGCAAGACATCGAGCGGCAACCGCACGATGAGGTTGCCCTTGAACGAGAACATGACCACGATCGTGAACAGCAGGGCAACCAGCGTGAGACGGCTCACCCGGGGCGCGAAGATGCCTTCGAACCATTCCCGCCCCTGCAACCGCACCAGTGTCAGGCGTCTTACCAGCCCGGCCACCAGCGGGATGCCAAGATAAATCAGGACCGTAGACCCGATCTGCCCGGCGCCGACATCGACCGCAATGCCCTCCATCCCGAATAGCGGCGGCAGCTTGGTGAGGAAGATCCACGCATACAGGCCGTAGAACGACACCTGAAAGATCGCGTTCGCGGCGACCAGTCCCGCGACCAGCTCCTTGTCACCCCGCGCCAGATCGTTCCACACCAGGACCATCGCGATGCAGCGGGCCAGGCCGACCAGGATCAGGCCCTGGGCGTACCCGGGCAAGTCCCGCAGGAAGATCAGGGCCAGCGCGAACATCACCAATGGACCGATCACCCAGTTCTGGAAGAGCGAGAGACCGAGCACCCGCAGGTTGCGGAACGCCGACCCGAGCGACTCGTAGCGCACCTTGGCCAGCGGCGGGTACATCATCAGAATCAATCCCACCGCGATGGGAATATTCGTGGTCCCCACCTGAAGCCCGTTGATCAACCGCTCGACGCCGGGCACGAAATAGTCCAAGGTGACACCGGCCGCCATGGCGAGGAAGATCCAGAGCGTGAGATAGCGATCCAGTGGCGACAGCCGGCGTCCGATGGGCATCTCCACCGATGGCGGTGCGGAATCGAGGGAGAAGACTGGCTGCGCCATCGCTGAATTCCTTCTGAAAGAGCTGACCGGTGGTACGAGGATTACGCGCCGCCGGTGGGGAGCTGCTCGTGAACTCCCGCGGCAGCCGCCGGCTTCCGCGCCCGGATGAACGCGCCCATCACCCGGCCACCCACCTCGCGGGCCAGCACCTCCGCATCGAGGCCCGCGCCGGTGAGCACCGCGCGAGCATCCTCGAACTGGTAGATCCGGGTTGGCTCGACGTCCACGTCCGCGAACCCGGCGTCGTGCAACAGCGAACGGTATTCGTTCTCCTCCAGGGCTCCGGCGACGCAGCCCACCCACAATTCCATGCTCCTCCGCACCTCCGCCGGTACCTCACCACGTACCACCACATCGGAGACCGCGAACCGCCCACCCGGCCGGAGAACCCGGAAAGCCTCGGCCAGCACCCAGCGCTTGTCGGCCGAGAGGTTGATCACGCAATTGGAGATGATCACATCCACCGATGCGTCGGGAAGCGGAATGTGCTCGATCTCCCCCTTGAGGAACTCGACGTTGGGGACGCCCGCTTTCCGTTGGTTCTCGCGCGCCAGCGCCAGCATCTCCTCGGTCATGTCGAGGCCGTACGCCTTGCCGGTCGGCCCCACGCGCCGGGCCGAGAGCAGCACGTCGATCCCTCCGCCTGAGCCCAGGTCCAGCACAACTTCCCCTTCCCGCAGCTTGGCCAGCGCCGTCGGGTTGCCGCACCCGAGGGAAGCGAGGACTACATCCTGGGGAAGGCCCGCCGTGTCGGCTGCATCGTAGAGGTCGGAGCTGATCGGATCATCGCAACCGCAGCTCGACCCCGTACCGCAGCAGCTGCCCTTCTGCCCGGTCAGCACCTGCAAAGCCACCTGTCCGTAGCGTTCCCGCACCGTTTCCTTGATCTGTTCGCCGCTCATCCGCCCCTCCGGTTAAAATATCAATGATTGTTGATGTATCAGAACAAAAAAAAGACCTAACAACACGCCCGGGTGCAGCTCCCCGCGTGCTTGCCGGGCTTCACCGCCCCGAGGAACTCCGCCATCTCGTTCAGGGCCTCACGATTGAGTGAGTAGTGAACCCAGCGCCCGTCGCGGCGGTCCGTAACGATCCCGGCATCCTTGAGTGTCTTCAGGTGAAACGAAAGCCGCGACTGGGCCGCCTTGAGCGACCCAGTCAGCTCGCACACGCACCGCTCCCCATGCGAGAGCATCTCGACGATCTCGAGGCGGGTCTCGTCGGAGAGCGCGTGGAACCAGCGCGCGGCGCGAGTGGCCGGTGGAAGAGTGGCGGTGCTCATGGCGGCAATATATCAAGAACCGTTGATTAGTCAAGAACCCCGGATCGACTCACTGGGACTTGAACGTGTGCCCGCCGATCACTTCGACGGGAACCCCGCTGATGGGGATGGAGCCTAGTGGGTCGTCGAAACCCAGCTCACCATAAAGGTTCCTCCCCCAGCAGTAGGCCGTCCCGGATGCGGTGAGAGCACAGACATGGTGATTGCCGGTACCCACTGTTAAGAACCCTTTGTCGTCCCCTACCTGCACCGGAATGGTACCACGGGGCACAATCGCACCCCAGCAGTAGACCTCGCCCTGGGTCGTCAGACCACACGTACTCCCAGAGCTGGTCGCGCTCAGTACCGCGAACACCAGATTGCCGGAAACCGGTACCGGAGTCGGGCTGTCAGTTTTCGAGCCGGTTCCAAGCGCTCCGGAATCGTTGTCGCCCCAGCAATAGGCGCGGCCAGAAGGCGTCAACCCGCACGTGTGATACCAACCCGCAGTCAACGCCGAGAATACCAGATTGCCGGAAACCCGCGCCGGCGTTGGACTGTCAGCTCCGGACCCCGTGCCGAGCTGCGCTCTGTTCCTGCCCCAGCAGTAGGCAGTCCCGTCGGCCGTCAGGCCACAGGCATGCACCCTGCCGGTGACCACAGTCGAAAACGTCACATCGCCAGGAACGCGCTCAGGAGTGAGCGTATACTCCAGTATCGCGTTGAAAGGGCGCGACCCCCAGCAATAGGCCGCTCCGTCAGTGGTGCGACCGCATGCTTGATCGGGCCCGGGGCTGATGGCTGAGAAGATCAGACCGCCAGCGACGGGAGTGGGCGCTGGGCTATCGGACGTGGAGCCGTTTCCGAGCTGCCCGTAGTGATTGGAACCCCAGCAATAACCGGCGCCGCTCTCTGCAACACCGCAGGTGTAACCGTACCCCGCACTGAGTGACTTGAACGCGAGGCCGCCCGAAACGGAAACCGGTGAACTGCTGGCTCCGATCGAGCTCGTTCCAAGCTCCCCGAAATAATTGCCGCCCCAACAGTATGCCACACCACCGGCGGCGAGCCCGCAACTATGCGAGTCACCAGCCGCCACCATCGAGAACGTCAGTCCACCCGAGACCGGCTGGTAGGCCCGGCGTATGCCCAGCTGCCCCTGCTCATTGTTGCCCCAGCAGTAGGCCGCTCCGGAGGTCGTGATGCCACACGTATGATCTGCGCCGGTGCTCAGCACTGAAAAGCTCAGTCCACCCGAGATCGCCTTTGGGGCCGCCGTGTCCCTCGTGGATCCGTTCCCCAGTTGCCCGTACGTATTCGTGCCCCAGCAGTACGCCGAACGGGAGATGGACAACCCGCACGTATGGCGATAGCCTGCCGCCACGGCGGTCCAGTTTACATCGCCTGTAACTGGGCGCGGTGAGACATGGTATAGCGGTGGCAGGCCCGGCCCCGGAGCCGGAATGTCGGCTTCCCATCCCCAGCAATAGACCATTCCCCCAGCCGTCACGCCGCAGGTGTAGCTGCAATCCAAAAACCCTACCGGCCCACAACGGTGTCCGCCACTCGCACTCAGTTGCGCGAACTTGAAACCTCCAGTAACCCGGACGGGCGTGCTGCTGCGCGTCGTTAAGGAGTCACCGAGCTGACCCGTCGAGTTGCTCCCCCAGCAGTATCCAGCCGAGTCCGCAGTCAGGGCACAAGAGTGGAACCCACCTACGGTGAGGGTGGCAAACGTCATTTCACCAGGGACCGCGGTAGGAGTTTCGCCAAAGCAGTAGACCTTGCCCTTCGTAGTGAGTCCGCAAGTGTCCAACCCACCTGCGCTCAGCGCCGCAAACGTCATGTTGCCCGGCACCGGTGCCGGCCTCGAAATCACTTGCTCGGCGTAGTAGTTACCCTGGTTGTTACCCCAACAGTACGCCGTCCCATTCGTCGTCAAACCACAGGTGTGGAAAAGGCCTGCGGTCACCGTCGAAAACGTCAAGCCGCCAGATACCGGCACCGGTGTCGCGCTGGTCCTGGTCGAGCCGTCGCCCAGCTGTCCCGCCCAATTGTCACCCCAGCAATACGCTTCCCCGTTGGGAGTGAGAGCACAGGTGTGAGAGCCGCCCACGGCCAGAACCCGGCTCTGCATGGCCACCTCCGGGGGACCGCCCGGCCCCAGGTCCGAACAGCCGAACACGGATGCGACCGCCAGTGGCAGCAGCTCGCGCCACCCAATGGGCCCGACAAGCCACCAGCGGCAGGTTCGTATGAGCATCCATACCTCGGCGTCGATGACGCTCGATCTTAGCAGCCCGCCGTCAATTCTGGATCAAGTGGCGATCCCTCGCCACCCTTGACTGGCGGAATTACACGGAGCTGGTCGCGAACTGCCGCTCCGCGTAACGCCGGTACAAGCCCTCCGGTCGCTCCGCCAGTTCCCGGTGCGATCCCCGCTCGATCACTCGCCCTCGGTCGAGCACTACCACCTCATCCGCGTGCTCGATGGTCGAGAACCGGTGGGCGATGATCAGCGCGGTCCGGCCTTCCACCAGGTGCTCCAGGGCGTGCTTGATCAACGCCTCCGACTCGGAATCGAGCGCCGAAGTCGGCTCGTCCAGGATGAGGATCGGCGCGTCTTTCAGGAACGCCCGTGCGATCGCCAGTCGCTGCTTCTGCCCGCCCGAAAGCTTGACGCCCCGCGCGGCGGTCGCCTCCTGGGAGAACGAGTGGATGGTGGAGGTGGCACCGAACTGTTCGTGCAGCTCGCCCGAGATCTCCTGCATCTGGTCGTGAATCAACCGGCTCTGGTGTCAAATGCGGCGGTTGAGGCCCTTGCTGAGAAAGGCGTAGAACGGCAGCACCACCAGCGATACCAGCGCCAGCTTCCAGTGCCAGACCGCCAGCACGATCACGATGGCACCGATGCGCTGCCGCTCGAAGAACGATAGGCTCATGCGCTGGATGTGCTGGTAGAGGTCGCGCCGCAGGTCGAACACCAGCCGGTGGCCGGCGGTCCCCGCAAAGTTCGACCGCCAGTAGCTGACGAACCCGTGGGCGACGTAGAGCGCCGTCATCCCGCCCATGAGCAGGTTGAGCGAGAGCCGGTGGGGCGCGCCCGGCACCAGGATGTCGTCCACCACGACCTTCATGGCCCAGGGCAGCGCGAGCGGGATCAGGTAGCGGGCGACCCGGGTAACGACCGCGAGCGTGACCAGCCCGCGGTAAGGCTTGAGATAAGCGAGAAATCGTCGAAGTGAGGGAGAAAACACCACCGCATGATAAGTAGCACCGGAAGGGGCGAGGTGTCGGAGGAAAGGGAGCGGCGGTGTCGCTGGGTGGCTGACGCTCGCGTTGCCGGTCGGCGGCTCTTGCGTCCGGCGGCGGGAGGTTGCAATGTGATTATAGGCGCGGCGATCCCCGCGCAACCTCCTCGACCCTGCCCCAGCACGGGTCTTCAGCGAGGCAAAGGGGGGCAGACTCCCGGATCTGTCCAGTGAACCTTTGGGCTGCCGCGTGGCGGCGCTGCTGGGGAGTGCCTGCCCGTGGCCTGACCAAAGGACTCCGCCATGACGACCAACAAGGATTTCAAACGCCTGGTTCGCGCGCGCATGCGCAAGACCGGCGAAGCGTACACCGCGGCCCGCCGTCATCTGGTGACGCGGCAACCATCACCGGCAGCGCCGGTCGCTGCATTGCACCAGCCGCCCGCCACCGAGTATGCCCGCATCGCCCGGATGAGTGACGAGGCCCTCAAGGCGAAAACCGGCTGCACCTGGCAACGGTGGGTGACGGCGCTGGACTCTCACCAGGCCTACAACTGGTCCCATCGGGCAATCGCCGAATTCATCCGCGAGAAATACCACGTGCCGAGCTGGTGGACCCAGACGGTGACGGTGGGTTATGAGCGGATCAAGGGTCTCCGCGAAGTGGGCGGCCGCCGCGACGGCAGTGGGTTCGAGGCGACCAAGAGCAAGACGTTCGAAGTGCCGGTATCCCGACTGTATCGGGCGTTCAAGGAGAAGGGCATCCGCACACGTTGGCTACCCGGTGTTACGCCGGCTATTCGCACTGCCAAGCAGAACAAATCCATCCGCATGACCTGGCCGGATGGGACATCGGTGGAGCTGTACTTCGCGAAAAAAGGGGTTCGGAAAAGCCAGGTGCAGGTGCAGCACCGGAGGCTCGCTGACAAGGCGACCGCCACGGGGGTGAAGCAGTATTGGGCCGGCCGACTCGCGGCGCTCGACGAACTCTACAGACGAAAGCCAAAGCAGACGGCGTAGGACGGCTGTGCCAGCATGGGTGGCTGGAGGTGACGGCGGTCACCGGTCAGCCGTAGCCTGGGTGGCGCTCCCGGAATCCCTGGAACCAATCAGCCGATCACGTCGTTTAGCAGTCGGAGCGCCTGAACATCGGTCCGAACCCATCGAGGTGGAGGCTCATGACTGCCGCGCGACGTACCCCACGCCTTCTCTTCCTGTCCATTCTGCTGGTGCTCGCCGGGGTGATTCCGGCGCACGGCGCGGCCGCGCAGGCCCGCTCTACCCGACCTGGAGGATTCGTGAAACCAAACGACGCCGAGCTCAAGCGGAAGCTCACGCCGTTGCAGTACGAAGTGACGCAAAAGGCTGCAACCGAGCGTCCCTTCCAGAACGAATATTGGAACAATCACGAGCCGGGGATTTACGTGGACGTCGTCTCCGGCGAGCCGCTCTTCAGCTCGCTCGACAAGTTCGAGTCCGGCACGGGCTGGCCGAGCTTCACCCAGCCCCTGGTCCCCTTGAACATCAAGACCGGGCACGACGGATCCTACGGGATGGATCGCACCGAAGTGCGCTCGGCCAATGCCAACTCGCACCTGGGCCACCTGTTCGACGACGGCCCGCGGCCCACCGGGCTGCGCTACTGCATCAACTCGGCGGCGCTCCGGTTCATTCCGGCGAGCAAGCTCGAGGCCGAGGGATACGGGGAGTACGCGAAACTGTTCGCTGACACCAAGTGAGAAGTGAGAAGTGAGATGTGAGAAGTGTGACGTACGGGAGACCTTCTCACTTCTTACTTCTCACTTCTTACTTTGGGTTGCTTACATCCACGGCTCGTCCCCGCTCGGGCCGTAAATCGAAGGCACCTTTGCGTCGGCCAAGCGGAGGTACACCGAGAACTGGCCGCGGTGGTGGATCTCGTCGTGTAGCAGGAACCAGAGGAGGTCCATGCGACGGATATCGCCCATGGTTTTGGGAGCGGTGAAGAACTTCACGGTCTCCCGAAGCTTTTCCTCCGAAGTTGAGCGCACCAGGTTGCCGAAATCGGCGTGCGCTTTCTCCAGCGCCCCGAGCAGGTCGTTCCACGACGGTGGCGGTTCCGCCGGTTTTCCCGACGGCGGCTGTTTGGCGAACTCGTCGTTGAATACCTTGGTGCCGAGCCCGCGTTCCAGCACGAAGGTCCAGGCAAGCTCCCGTGCGGTTCTCAGCTTGGGATGCGGGCGCATGTCGGCCTTGTCAGCGGGATAGTTGCGCAGCACCTTCATCGTGGTCGCGTGCTCGCGATCGTAGGTTTCGAGGAATTGCTGTTTCGCGCTGGACGTCTTGGCCGAGCCTTTCGAGGCGGATTTCGTAGTGGCAGGCATTGCTGGCTCCTCGCGAAAGTAGTTACGACCGCCGCTGCGATCCTACATCACTCCACGCCGGATCATCTCATCGTAACAGGAACGTGAGCAGAACGACAGCGGCGCAGATGGGAACGATCCGCCGCGCATCGTCCTGCATCTCCCGCAGGGTGTCGTCGAGCGTGACGCCCTCCGGACGGTCCCCCACTATGGATCTGGTCACGAAGAATCGCCGCCGCGAGACCGGCCAGAACAGCGGAATTCCCCACCCAATCTTTCCCAGCGTAGGGCCGGTGGTGAAGACATCCAGCAGAGGGTGTGAGATCAGCGAAGCCGTCCAGGCCAGCAGCACGCCCATGGTGAACTCGGGCGCCGCGTGCCGCGCGATGACGAAGCCGAGCGCGATCGCGGCCCCGATCAGGAACAGCGAATGCGATGCGTTGCGGTGGTAGCGGCGGTCGAACCCGAGCAGCGGAAAGACGAAATCGAGATCCGGTATTCCGCTCGCGACGATCGCGCCGATCCACAGCGGGGCCGAGCTTTCGGTGCCCGTGGCCCTGGCGACGACCGAAGCGACCGCGACGCCGACCGCGGCGTGCCCGATGGGCGAGGCCACCGCTACTGCCCTTCCGCCAGCATGGGCCAGAGCTGCTGGAGCGTCTGCTTCGGTTTCCGTCCGATCACGATGGGTACCTCCCGTTCTTCCCTGACTGACCATGGGCTGCGGATGATGGTCGCGACGCGCACGTCGTCATAGGCTTCCGCAACGTCGGCGCTGTCCTCCCCGATCGTGACGAGGATGGTTCCCGGCTTTTTTCCCGGTCCGAAGAACCAGTACGAACCGGCATCGCTGACCACCGGCGGCAGATGGTAGCGGGAGCCATAGAACTCGGCGCCGCCTGCCTCCCCATAGTTGCCGCCGAAGATCACCGCCTGCTCCCGTTCGGCCGGCGTCAACGTGGCGACCACGCGTGCCAGCGCCTGGGACTGTTCTTCCCAGCCCAGCATGTCGGCATAGTCCTGGGGCAGCCGGTCCAGCACGCCCTGATTGGTGCGTAACGCGGGCGACATGCCGATCCGGGCCGCATACCCGGCGGTCGCCTCCGGGCTGAGCAGCGGCATGCCGATCGGCACCATCAGCAGCCCGAACACCGCCGTACCGGCGACCGCTCCCCAGCGCAGCGACCCGCCCCAGCGCG
This sequence comes from Gemmatimonadota bacterium, assembly GCA_016209985.1. GTDB lineage: Bacteria > Gemmatimonadota > Gemmatimonadetes > Gemmatimonadales > GWC2-71-9 > SHZT01. Next base: position 11,905 of record JACQVB010000099.1, read on the forward strand.
GCGAGCGGAATCTCTTGAGCAGTACGCTCCCCGCGGCGAACAACGTGGGGTAGATCGGTCCGATGTAATACGGCTTTCCGTGCAACATGAAGAGCAGCAGGAAGGCGAATAGACAGGTCCATCCCACCAGGGTGAACCGCCGCCAGGTCAACGACGAGATCAACGCCGCCGCACCAGCCGCCGCGATCAGGAAAGGAACCGGCCCCACCATCAACGGCTGCGTCACGAGGTAGAGCGACCAGGTGACGTGGGTGAGCTGGTCGCCCTGGAGCTCGCGCATCTGCCCGACAATGGGAAACTGCAGGGCGATCTGGCCCGCGATACTGGGACTGCCGATGGCGAACGCGAGGACCCCCGCGAGCCAGGGCCAGGGCGTGCGCAGCCATCGGTGGGCCGGGGTGAGGATCAGCGCCAGCAGCACCGCGAAACCGAAAAAGAGGATGCTGAACTTGGTCAGCAGCCCCAGGCCCATGGTCACGCCGAAGGCGATCCAGTCACGCGGGCGCTCCTCGACCGACAGCCGAACGAGGAAGTAGAGACCCAGGGTCCACCAGATCTGATCCAGCACCACCGGTTGAAACAGCGTGGAGGTACGCTGGAACAGCACGTTCGCGGGCACGCACAGAGCAGCCAGGCCCTGCGCGAATCGCCCACCACCCAGCTCACGGGCGATGAGGGCCGCGAGCACCAGCAAGACCGATCCCTGGAGCGCGGGGAACACCCGCGCGGCTGCCAGCGAATCATCGAACAGCGCGCGCGACAGACTGGCGAGAATGGCGATGAGGGGAGGAAAGTCCATTCGCCACAGCCGCAGATGCTGGCCCATCCCGAAGTACAGGAACTCGTCCCGGTGGACGCCAAAGCGCGTCACGGCGAGAGTGAGGAAATGGAGCGCCAGGTTTGCGGCAACCATCGACCCGACTACACCGCGGGCGAACGGGTGACGAACGGCCCCGGTCTGCGACCCCGTGCCCGGGATTGCTTCGACTAATGGCGTTGACATACCCCTACTCTACTGCGCGGCCGCGACCCGGTTCCGCAGAACCCCCACACCTTCCAGCTCGACCTCCACGATGTCACCCGGCTTCATCGGTTTGGTCGTTCCCGGCGTTCCGGTATAGATGATGTCACCCGGCTCGAGCGTGACGTACCTGCTGACATAGCTCACGATCACGGCCACGCCGAAAATCAGATCCCTGGTGCGCTGCGACTGCACCACCTCGCCGTTGAGGCGGGTCTCCAGCAAGAGGTCATCATAGTCGAGGCCGGTAACGACCGCGGGCCCCAGCGGCCCGAAGGTATCCGAGGCCTTCGCCCGGAACCACTGCAAATCGCTCCGCTGCCAATCGCGTTCGCTCACGTCATTTCCGACCGTGACGCCGAAGACGTACTGCTTGGCGTCGGCTTCCGAGACATGCGATGCGCGCTTGCCGATGACGACCACCATCTCGCCCTCGTAATGGAGGTTGTGCGCGTCGGAGGGATAGACGATGTCCGCCTCGGTACCGATGATCGACGTCGGCAGCTTGGCGAAGAGGCCCGGATACGTTGCCGCGGACCGCTCGCCGAGATGGGTCTGATAATTGAGGCCGACCGCGATGACCTTTTTCGGCGTAACCGGCGCCAGCAGCTTCGCCTGGGAAAGCAGGACGGTCTTTCCGGTGAGCTGGGGAGAAGCGAAGAGGTCACCACTCACCTGCCGAATGGTATCGCCGCTCAGCATTCCCAGACGGATACTGTTCCCTTCCGCGTACCGAACGTACTTGACGATCTGCTGCGCGCGTGCGGGAATGACCATGGTCGCGAGGACCAGGAAGAGAGCGATCGGGAGAGACCGAACATAGCGATGCATGGGATCATCCTCACATTTCGTGTGGCCGGCGGTACACCACCTTCCCTCCCACGATCGTGGCGCGCACCTTCGCCTGATCCAGTGAGTCCGGCCGCACGGTAAAGAGGTCGCGGTCCAGCACCACCACGTCCGCCAGCATCCCCGGCGCGAGCGTGCCGCGCTTTTTCTCCGCGAAGACCGCGAAGGCATTCGTCCAGGTGTAGGCCTTCAGCGCTTCCGCCAGTGAAACCTTCTGCTCCGGCACCCAGCCGCCGGGATTCTTGCCATCGAGAGTCCGTCGCGTGACGGCGGCATAGATGCCGGCGATCGGATCCAGCGGTGCCACCGTCCAGTCCGATCCGAAGGCGAGCGGCGCATGGGTGTCGAGCAGCGTGCGGAAAGCGTAGGTCGTCTTGATCCGGACCGGACCGATCCGGATCTGCACCCACCGGCCATCATCGATTGCATGGTAAGGCTGCATGGAGGGGACGATGCCCAGCAGGCCGAACGCAGGAATGTCCTCCGGGCGAAGATGCTGGGCATGCTCGTCGCGGAAGCGGCGGTCGCGGGCACCGTGGGCTTCGGCGACGCTGTCATAGATCGCCAGCAGCACCGCGTTCGCTTCGTCGCCGATCGCATGGACGGCCACCTGCAGTCCGGCCGAGTCTGCGCTGCCGATCCAGCGGGCCATGCTGTCGGGCGGATTCTGCCAGAGCCCGCGATAGCCGGCCGAATCGGCATAGGGCTGGAAGAACCGGGCGGTGCGGGAGCCGGCCGAGCCGTCCATGAATCCTTTGACCCCGCCGATCCGCACCCAGTCATCCCCTGGCCCATCCGCCTTGAGCGTCTCGGCCACGGCGCGCCACTGCGCGAGGGGGAAGTAGAGTGTCGCGCGCATGGTGAGCCGGCCGGCTTTCTCGAGCCGGCGGAAGCTCTGCAGCCCTTCAAAGGGGGCGGACACAAAGGACGTCGCGACCACACCCAGCGACGCCGCATGGGCGAGAGCGCGAGCGAGAGCCGAATCGGTCTGCTCCGCGGTGGGCCCGGGCACGACGCTACCGATCAGGTCCAAAGCCTGATCCTTGAAGATCCCCGTGGGCTCACCGGTCTTGGCGTCGTGCAGGATTTCCCCACCCGCCGGCACCGGCGTCGAGCGGGTCACGCCGGCCGCCTTCATCGCCGCGGCATTGGCCAGCGCCTCATGGCCGTCCAGCCGCGAAATGAAGACCGGATTGTTCGCCGTGACCGAGTCGACCCACTCGTGGCGCGGGAGCGGCTGGCCTTTCCACAGCGTGTGGTCCCACACCCCGCCCAGAATCCACTCGCCCGGTTGCTTGGTCCTGGCGAACTCGCCGATTCGGCGAACAAACTCCTCGGGCGAGGCGGCGTCGCGCAGATCGATGGAGGCGAGCTGGAATCCGCCATCGATGAAATGGGTATGGGAGTCGTTGAAGCCGGGCGCGACAAGCCCGCCGCCCGCGTCAATCACCTGCGTCTTCCGGCCCACGTATCGGGCGACGATCGCGCTGTCACCGGCGGCGATGATGCTGTCGCCCGCGATGGCCACGGCTCCCGGGCGTGCGGCACCCGAATCGCGGCCGGTCCACACCTGGCCGTTGGTGATGACCAGGTCGGCCTTGCGGGAGCAGCCGGCGAGAACGGCTGCGCATACCAGGAGCATACCAGTCGCGCGACGCATGCAGTCTGTCCACGGAGAAAGGTTGGCGATAACGATAGCGAAGGATAGCCACTATCGGATGGCGTAACCGTCAAGAAGATTAACCGGCATGAAGAATCTCACGATGCGGGCCATCGATATCATGACATGGACCATCTCTATCGCGATCACGGCGGTGGCGATTGGCTGGCTCGCCATGCAAAATCCGCGGGCGATACCGATTGGCGCGCTGCTGTCGGCGTTGGCATTCGTAATCGCGTTCAGTATGCATTTGGTCGCCCTCGCCAAGTCGAAACACGCTTTGACTATCTGGATTCTGGTCGTGGTGACGCTGGTGGGCCTGATCCTGCTCAACCTGGCCTGGATGGAAGGGTCCCTCGGCCGACGCCTGCTCTGGGCGGTCGGCAGCATGCTGATCTGGTCGTTCTTGCTGATTCCGAAGCTGGGGGAAGCCGGCAAACAGTTGGCCAAGATCCTCCCGGCGAGCGCCGCAGTGAAGGCATCCCGAAAGGAAGAGGCAGAGGCGGCGGCCAAGGTGCAGCGATTGCGGGGTGAGCTCGACCGATTCCCCGAGCGTCGTCGCGCCGTCCTCGATCGCGTGCTCGAAGAGGAGCGGGCAGGCATGGCCCAGAGCGGCCGCCAGCCACGAATCGTGGTATTCGGCGATCCGGCGACCGCGCCGGAGCACGTGGTCGTGTGGCTGGTGCTGACACCGGTCGGCAGGGCCTGGGAGGAGTTCTTCTACTACGGTCACGAACAATATCGCAGAGTTAACACGTCATTACGACAGCAAGGTTACCCAGCAGAGATCAAGCTTGGGCTCGCGCCTTCTGCCGAGGTGGACCGCGCGGGCGGGGACCAGGCGTATTTCGGGCGGGAAGGCACCGCGGTGGTTCCGCAGTTCCCTGCGGAACACCGGCCCGACGTCACACGTCGGCAGCTGGAGATGCCGCGCCGGAAGGGAAACGAGGAGTGACTCGCCTTTTTCCTCCTTATACTTTTTTTCACTCATTCTTTAAAATCCCTACCGGAACATTGAGCCCGGCGAGCCGCCCTCTATAGGAATACCGTGGACGGTTGCGGCTTGCCCCTCGAACGATCGCGCCGAGGCTCCGCGTCAGTGGAGGTGGCATGGCGGGTATCGTGGGCTACGGGGCATTCGTGCCCCGGAAGAGAATCAAGACCGAAGAGATCGCACGCCAGTGGGGGAAAAATCCGGAGGAGATCAGGAAGGGTCTCCTGCTCCAGGAGAAATCCGTCCCCGGGCTCGACGAAGACACCATCACCATCTCCGTTGCCGCCGGCCGGAGCGCCCTGAAACGGGCCGGCATCGACCCCGCCCGGGTCGGCGCGCTCTACATCGGTTCCGAATCACACCCCTACGCGGTCAAGCCGAGCGGGACCATCGTAGCCGAAGCCTTGGGGATCGGTCCGGAAGTTCACGTGGCCGATTTCGAGTTCGCCTGCAAGGCGGGCACCGAAGCGATGTTCGTCGCTCTGGGGTTGGTGGAGTCGGGTCGCGTGGAATACGCCATGGGAATCGGCGCCGACACTTCGCAGGGCGCGCCCAACGACGCGCTGGAGTATTCGGCATCGGCGGGCGGCGCGGCGTTTCTGTTCGGGAATAAGGACCTGCTGGTGGATGTCCTCGAGACCTACAGCGTCACCACCGACACGCCCGACTTCTGGCGGAGAGAAGGAGAGTTCTATCCCCGGCACGGCGGCCGCTTCACCGGAGAGCCCGCCTACTTCAAGCACGTCCTCATGGCGACGCGCGGGCTGCTGAAGAAAGCCAACCTGAAGACGGCGGATTTCCGGTTCGCCGTCTTCCACATGCCCAACGGCAAGTTTCCCCTCGCGGCGGGCAAGGAGCTCGGCTTCACCCAGAAGCAGATGGAGACCGGCTGGCTGGTCTCCACCATGGGCAACACGTACTCTGGCTCCTCGCCCACCGGACTGGCCGCGATTCTCGACGTGGCCGAGCCCAACGACCGGATCCTGCTCACCTCCTTCGGCTCCGGCGCGGGCAGCGATTCCTTCGCGCTGCGGGCGACCGACCTGCTGCCCCAACGTCGTGGCCGGGCGCCGACGGTCCGTTCCATGCTGGATGGACCGCGCCGCTACCTCACCTATGGGGAGTACGCCAGCTTCCGCGAAAAAATCATCCTGAAGGATTGAGGAGGGCACGGCATGCGTGACGTGGCGATTGTTGCCGCGGGAATGACCCCATTCGGCGAGCTCTGGCACGCCAGCCTGCGTGACCTGTGCGTCGAAGCCGCGATGGAGGCGTTGAAGAACGCCAAGACCGACCAGGTGGATGCCCTCTTCGTCGGCAACATGTCGGGCGGCCAGTTCGTGGGACAGGAGCATCTGGGCCCGCTCTTCGCCGACCAGCTCGGCATGAGCGGGGTCGCGGCCATGCGGGTGGAATCGGCCTGCGCCTCGGGCGGCACCGCGTTGCGCGCGGCGTTCGCGGAGATCGCCTCGGGATTGAGCGAAACGGCACTGGTGGTCGGCGTCGAGAAGATGACCGACGCCACCGACGTGACCGAGATCCTGGCCACGGCCGCCGATCAGGAGAACGAGGTCTACCACGGGATCACCTTCCCCGGACTCTATGCCCTGATCGCCCGGGCCCACATGCAGGCCTACGGCACCACGGAAGAGGACCTGTCCTGGGTCTCGGTCAAGAACCACAAGCAGGGCGCCTTGAATCCGAAGGCGCAGTTCCGCCGCGAGGTCACCGTGGAAGAAGTGATGAGCTCCTCGATGGTCTCCGATCCACTGCGGCTGCTGCACTGCTCCCCGGTGAGCGACGGTGCGGCGGCGGTGCTGCTCTGCCCTCTCAAGGAAGCGAAGAAATATACCGACCGCCCGGTCAAGATTCTGGCGAGCGGGCTGGCTACGGACTCGATGGCGCTGGCGGATCGGAGAGAGCTCGCGTCGCTCGACGCGGTCGAACGGTCCGCGCGCAAGGCGTACAAGATGGCCGGCATGGGACCCCAGAACATGCAGGTAGCCGAAGTCCACGACTGCTTCGCCATCGCCGAGATCTGCTGTGTCGAAGCGCTCGGCCTGGTGGAAAAAGGAAAGGCGGGTTCCGCCGCCCGCACCGGCTACACCGCGCTGGGCGGATGTATTCCCGTCAATACCAGCGGCGGTCTCAAGTCCAAGGGTCATCCGGTCGGCGCGACCGGGGTGGCTCAGGCGATCGAGATTTTCGAGCAGCTGCGCGAGGAAGCCGGTGAGCGGCAGGTGGAAGGCGCCCGCATCGGTCTCACGCAGAACATGGGCGGATCGGGTGCCAGCTCCGTGGTTCACATCTTTCAGAAAGTCTGACCATGCCGAGTCCCCGATATTGGAGAGAAGTCCCCAGCCGCTATCGCCTGGAGGCCGCGCGTTGCCTCGGCTGCGGCAAGGTCGCGTTTCCCGCCCGGCGGGTCTGCCCGCATTGCCGGGGCGAGCGCTGGGAGAACACGGCGCTTTCGCAACAGGGCAAGATCATAACCGCCACCGTGGTCCGGGTTGCCCCCGCCGAGTTCACCATGGAGGCACCGTATGCCGTGGCGGTGGTGGAAACGCCCGAAGGCGCCCGGCTCATGGCCCAGGTAGCGGACTGTGATCCGGCGACCGTTCAGCCGGGCATGGAGGTATCCCTCGAGTTCCGCCTCCTCCGGCAGGAGGGCCACGGCGGAATCCTTTGCTACGGTCACAAGGCGGTACCTGCCGGCTAGACGCGAAGTCTTTTTCGGCCAAGGAGGGCTCATGCCCAAGGTGCAGATCCAGGCGGACCTGAGCGAAGAGCTGTTTCAGCGCTACGAAGGGGAAGCGGGGCGCAGCGGCGTACCGGTGCAGTCGCTCGTCGAAGAGACGGTCAAGATTCTGCTTCGCGAGATGGAGCGCCACGAGGCCGAAGGGGACGACGAGCCGATTCTGGTTTGAGTCCTACCTCGGTTCGTCACCACCGGGGTTCCCATGTGGTTGAAAAGTCTGTTCACGCTGCTCCCGCTCCTTCTGGGCGCGGGAACGTCCGCGTTCGCCCAGGCCCCCGCATCGCATCCCGCGACACTGGTATCCGATCGGGTCATAGACACGCACTGGCGATTCCTCGCCGATGACGCGCTGGAAGGTCGCGCCGCCGGCACGCGGGGCGAGTGGCTCGCCGCGCAGTACGTCGCCGCGCAATTCCGCCGGCTCGGCCTGGAGCCGGCGGGAGATTCAGCGAGCTATTACCAGCGATTCACTCTCCTCGGTTACCGGCCAGCGGGATGAGGCAAGGCGGCGCGGCGCGATCGCGGTGCTCTTTGCCGCTCATCCCGACCGCGGCGCGGTCAACTGGGATTCCTGGTCGCGCCGGTATCTCGCTTTCGGCTGGATTCGCGGCGACGATCCCGATCCGCTGAAGCTCGTCGGGCTGCTGCATCCCACTAGGGCCGATTCGCTGGCTCGTGGTACCGGTACGTCGTTTGAAGCACTGGCACGCGCGGCCGACGTAACCACGTTCCGGCCTCGAAGCCTGGGAGGGATCCGGCTTCGCACACAGGGGACGATCGACCAGCGCGTAACCGCGATGAACGTGGTGGGCTGCCTCCCAGGCCAGAACCGCCAGAACGAGATGGTGCTACTCGGGGGCCATTACGATCACTTGGGGATCGGTCCCGCCGAGAACGGGGATTCGATCTACAACGGCGCCCTCGATAATGCGTCGGGCACCGCCACGCTGCTCGGCGCCGCCGAAGCGCTCGCGGCGAGCGGCGTACGACCCAATCGGTCGATCTGCTTCATCGCGTTCAGTGCCGAGGAACGCGGGTTGCTGGGATCCCAGGCGTTCGTCGCCCGGGAACGGAACCCGGGCCGGATCGTGGCGATGGTCAACATCGACGGGGCCAATGTGTGGGGCCGCACCCGCGACGTCGCCGTCCTGGGGGCGGATCAATCGACGCTGGGCGAGACCTTCCGCCGCGCGGCGGCCGCGGAAGGCCTGACCGTTACCGTCCACCCCATCGAGGTGCGCCAGCGATTCTACTTCCGGTCGGATCACATCAGCTTCGCCCGGGTCGGCATCCCCTCGCTGTTCGTGCGCCGGGGCAAGGAGCTGGAGGATGGCGGCGCCGTGGTGTGGCAGCAGCGCTTTGACGAGTACTATGGAACCCGCTACCACAAGCCGGGCGATCACATCCTGCCCTGGCACACGACCACCGGGACTGCGCAGCAGGCGCGCGTGATGCTGCGCGTGGCACTGGACGTGGCCAACGATCCCGGCCGGCCGACCTGGGTGGAGGCGTCGGAGTTTCGGACCGCCGCTGCGGCCCTGGTACGCTGATCTCGAAGACGTCTGCAGACGGCTGGGGGCCGAGGCCGCGAGTAGACTCGCGGTTCGGCTGAGACCATCTCACATGGCGCACTCTCCTTCACCGCGCTCGACCTTGTAAACGCCGCTCCGTTCCCAATCCTGATAGAAATCGGGCCGCGCCGGATCGAACGTCGGGATCTGGTTGAATCGCTCGACGATCGCCTCGAACGCTTCCCTTCCCACTCGGTCGACGAAGGCCCCGAACACCTCCTCCGGCTGCCGCTGCTCGCGGTAGTAGCTCAGCACCGCGACGACCGCCGAGGGGAGCGCTTTGGCCGGCACCCTGCCTCTGAGTCGCGCCCCGTACCGCACCCTGCTCCCCTGGTACATCCCGCCGAGGAAGACCTCGTAGGCGGGGACGAACATCTTCTGGTCGCCCCGGGTGGCCGCGCCGTGGAACCCGAGGTCTGCCAGGTGATGCTGGGCGCAACCGTTCGGGCAGCCACTGATCCGCAAGTGCATCTGCTCGATCAGCGGGTCCTGGGCCAGCTCCGGATGGGCCTCCAGTACCGTCCGCACCGCCCGATTGAGGCCCATCGACGCGGTGATCCCGAGCTTGCACGAATCCGTCCCCGGACAGGAAACGACGTCCACCACTCGCTGCGCTCCGGGCTGGCCGAGCCCCAGGGCCGAAAGGTGGGTCCACAGCTCACGCAGCCGGCCGCCGGGCACCCACCGGATAACGACGTTCTGGTCGTGGGTGGATCGCACCTGTCCGGTCCCGTATTCGCGCGCTGCTGCACCCAGCCCGCGACACTGCTCCGGGGTTACGTCGCCGGCGGGGACCGTGACGAACGCCGCGTAGTAGCCGGCCTGTTTCTGCGGTACGGCGTTGGTGCGGAGCCAGGCGGGGAAGTCGCCCGCCTCCGCGGCCGGCGGCGTGAACGCCACCGGCGCCGGAATCTTGCCTTCACCCGAGACGCCCGAGCGCAGCGCATCCAGGTCGATCGGCTCGGCCGCCCAGGGCTCCTTCAGCTCCTTCTCCACCAGCTCCCGGAAAGCGTCGATGCCGATGCGCTTGATGAGCACCTTGATGCGCGCGCGCATGCGGTTCTTCCGGAGCTCGTCCGACCGGTTGAACACCCGCAGCACCGCTTCCGCCACCCGGAGATAGGCGCCGTCGTCCGCCGTGGCGAAGTCATACAGCTCGGCTGCGAGGACCGGCTCGATCGACGTTCCGCCGCCGACCACGATGCGAAATCCGCGGACCGCGGTCCCGTTCTCCTGGCGGATCGTCCCAATGAACCCCAGGTCGTGGATGCGCACGACGGCGTGGTCCTCCCGGCACCCGACGAACGCCGTTTTGACTTTCCGCGGCATCTTCTGGGTGAAGGGGCGCCGGACGAAGTGCCGGGCGTACGCCGCCGCGTATGGCGTGGCGTCGAAGATCTCGTCGGGGCAGACTCCGGCGAGGGGGCAGCCGGTGACGTTGCGGACCGTATTCCCGCAGGCCTCCCGGGTCGTCAGCCCGACGGCGCCCAGCATGCGCATGAGACGCGAGGTCGCCTCCAGCGGAACATGGTGGAGCTGCAGGTTCTCTCGGGTGGTGAAGTGGCCCTTGCGGAGCGGGGCGACCTGCTCGATCACGTCGGCGAGCACGTCGAGCTGCCGCGCGTGCAGCCACCCCAGGGGAATTTTGACGCGCACCATCTGGCGGTCGGGCTGGCGCTGACCGTAGACACCGCGCAGCAACCGATGGCCCTGGAACTCGGTTTCGCTGATCTCACCCGCTCGGAAGCGGGCGACCAGCGCATCGAACGCGACCACTTCGTCGGAGAGATAGGGAATGATTCCGGGGACGTTCGGTGTGCGCTCCGCCTCCGGTGGGTGATCAACGCCGGGGACCGGCGTGAGCTGCGTCGTCATAGAGAGTCTCCCACGAGGAGCGGTTCGGCCGCCGGCAGAACCACGTCAGCATTGCCCGCGAGGATTCCGCGCACCCGGACGACCTCGCCCACGATCAGCGTGGCGGGCGGCTCCAGGTTCGACGCCTGAACGAGATCGGCGATGGTGGCGAGGGTAGCAACCACCACCCGCTGATCCGGAAGCGTCCCGTTCGCCACCACCGCCGCCGGGACATCGGAAGCGCAACCCTCGCTGAGCAGGCGAGCCGTGATGTTGGCCAGGGTGCGGAGGCCCATCAGCACGACCAGGGTCGGCACCCGGGCGAGCGCGGACCAATCGAGATCGGACTCGCCGTCGCATTCGTGACCGGTCACCACCGCGAACCCCGAGGAGAAGCGCCGGTGAGTGACCGGAATGCCGGCCGCCGCCGGCACCGCCAGCGCCGAGCTGATGCCCGGCACCACCGTAAACGGCACGCCCGCTTTCTGTAACGCCTCGCATTCCTCGGCGCCGCGTCCGAACACGAACGGGTCACCACCCTTGAGTCGCACCACGGTTCGGCCGGCGCGGGCCAGGCCGACCAGCAGGTCATTGATCTGTGGCTGAGGCGTACCGTGACAGCGCGTGTCCTTGCCCACGTAAATGCGCTCTGCATCGGCGCGAGAGCGCTCCAGCAGGTGGGGGTGCACCAGCCGGTCGTACACCACCACCTCCGCCCCGCGCAGCAGCTCGAGCCCCCGGACGGTGATCAGCCCCGGATCGCCGGGGCCGGCCCCGACCAGGTACACGTGGCCCTGGCTCGCTTTCGGCGCCTCGCCCGACACCACCGTTGTCACCCGACGAGCGGCACCGACCGTGTCTCCTCGTCGCACCGCGTCCAGCAGGTGAGCATCGCCCACGATCTGGTACCACAGCCGGGTTCGAGTCGCCGGGTCCGGGACCCGCGCGGCGATTTCTTCTCGCAGGGATCCCAGCAGATCCGCCAGGGCTCCATATTCCGGCCCGACCAGCGCGGCGATGCGCTCGCGGAGCCTCACCGCGAGCGCCGGGCTCTTGCCGCCGGTAGAAACCGCGACTGTCACGGCGCCTTGCCGGTGGACCGAAGGCGCGATGAAGCTGCAATGAGGCAGGTCGTCGACGGCATTGAGCGGGATACCGCACCGCTCCGCCTCTTCCCACACCTGCCGGTTCACTGCCCGGTCATCGGTCGCGGCGATTGCGAGAAACGCGCCCTCCAGGTCGCCGGCGCGATATTCGCGCCACATGATCTCGACGCCGCCCAGCTCCGCCAGCTCCTCGAGTCCGGCCGAGGCCTCAGGAGCGATCACCGTAACGGCGGCGCCCGCGTCGCGCAGCCCGCGGACCTTCTGCACCGCTACCGCACCCCCGCCGATTACGACGGCACGCCGCCCCCGCAGGTTCAGCAACACCGGATAGAAGGTCATGTTTGCTGTAGCCTCTGAAACTCGGACAGGTAGCGCTGGCCGCCGTCGGGAGCGATGACCACCACCACCGGATTCTCTCCGTCGGGCCCGCGGGCGCCACCGCGCACCAGCCGCTCCACGGCCGCAACGGCAGCGCCGGTCGACCAGCCCACGAACAGGCCGTCCCGGGCCGCCAGCAGGCGGACCATTGCCTCCGCATCTTCGGTCGAGACGAACAGGGTCCGGTCAACGGACGAGGGGTGGTAGATCGGCGGGACGATCGCCGCGTCCATTCGCTTGAGTCCCTCCAGACCGTGGAAGGAACTGTCCGGTTCCACCGCGACGAGCTGGATCTCGGGGCGCTTTTCTTTCAGGAATTTTCCGGTCCCCATCAGGGTCCCGCTGGTGCCGATGCCCGCCACGAGGTGCGTCACCGTCCCGCCGGTCGCCCGCCAGATCTCGGGACCGGTGGTCGAGTAATGCGAGCGTGGATTGGCCGGGTTGCCGTACTGGTCGGCGTACCAGAACCGGTCGGGTTGGCTCTGGGCCAGCTCGCGCGCGCGCCGAATCGCCCCGTCGCTTCCCTCCAGCGGATCGGTCTGGATGACCTCCGCCCCGAACACGGCCAGCAGCTTCCGGCGTTCGACCGACGCATTGGCCGGAACACAGACGGTCACGCCGGCGCCGGCCGCGGCGCCCAGCAGCGCATAGCCGATGGCCGTGTTGCCGCTCGATGCGTCGAGCAGCCGCCGCCCCGGCAAGGCACCCTCGCGGAACCCCGCACGCAGGATCTCCCGGGCCGGGCGGTCCTTGACTGAGCCGCTGGGGTTCTGCCACTCGGCCTTGAGGAACACGCGGTGGCGCTCCCCGTTGCCCGGAAGGTCCAGCGGGATCAGCGGGGTGTTGCCCACCAGCTGCCAGACAGCCGGTTCTTTCGCCGAGACACGCGGCGGTTCCAAGGTCGCTTTCATCACACTCCTGACGCTCCTGGCTCCCGGGATCCCCGGGGGGCGAAAAACAAAAAGGCCGCGAGACCGTTGGGGGACTCGCGACCAGTGAGACTTGCTCGATGACGGGGCTCTAGCCCCTGAAAGAACCTCTATCCATCATTCGCGCGCAGCACCGTGGTCGGGTCTCCCATGGGCATACACATGGGCCGACAACAACAACACGGGCAGAAGACCTGGGCGCGCTGGCTCGACATGGTATAGTTGTTCTCGTTCGTTCCGATGGGGAAAGGCTATCTCTCACCTCAGCGCGGGTCAAGTCCCGGGGGCCGTCCCTGGCGCCTGATCGCGAGGACACCGCGCTTATGTAACCTTCGATAGGACCCCTCTTTCGAAGGATGTATGCGACTTTTCCGTCTGCTTCTCGTCGTTGCCGCCTCGAGCACTCCACAGCTTCTCACTGCCCAATCGACCTTGTACCGGCCACCCAATCTCGGAAACATGTGGGACCGAATGGGTGGCGCTGGTCGCCGGACTGCTCAGCGCCAACGTGCCGGCGCCGCCCGTGCGCTGGAGTGGCGCGGGCGGGCTCGCGGACACGCCGTTACCGGGAATCGAGACCGCGTCGCGGGAGTACCGGCAGCCAAATGAGGAGGAGGTTGAGCGAGAGGGTCGGGGCGTTGGGCCGAGCCTGAACGCGACTAGCGAGCCACCTGCACTGCGATCAACGTGCCGGTGTGCCGGATGCCATCCTTGAAGTAGTCGACTCGCACCGGGAAGGGCGTGCCGGGTGGGGCGCGGTAGCCGTTCAGTCGGTAGACGATCCCCTGCGACGGGCCGAGGTTGGTGGGTGACACGAGAATGGCGTCCCAGCGGTCCTGGGTGACGCCACCGCCACCGCTGCCGCTCACGGGACCATCAACCCAGGTTCCTTCCACGAATGCCGAGTAGGCGACCGACGCGCCGCCCCCGATGATGTCGAGGTAGACGTCCCAGGTAACATCGACCGCCGTTCCCTCGAGTTGTCCGGTCACCCGGTACACGCCTTCGCGCGGATCACGCTGGGGGGCCGTCACCTTCAGGTAGTAGCTCACCGGCGCCACGCTGCCGAAGACACCGATGCCGCCGCTCAGATGATTGGCGAATCCGCGCGCGGTGAAGGGATCGTTGCCGGAGCGCATGAAATCGAACGTGTTGGTGTCAGTCGCGGCCACGGTCAGGGTGTAGTACTCACCGGCCCGGAAGGCGACTTCCTCGTCGACCGGATTGACCAGGGTAATGGGCACCGTGATCTGCGTGGCGTCGGTCACCCACGAATAACGGCCGGTCGATCCGGTGAACCCGGACACCCACTCCACCTGCACGCCCCGCGCGCCAACCGGATCGATCTCGATCGTGATCGTATCACGGGTCCGATCCACGGTGGAGCGTGACGGAGGAAGCGGTAGAACGGCATTGGCCGACTGCGCCAGAGCCGCTCGCACGCCGGGAATGCGGGTGCTGCCGGTGACGACCGCACCGTCCGGGGTCTCGACGCGAAGCGCCACGCGGTCGCCGGCCGAAAGGGGACAGAGCCGCGTGGTGGTGTACCAGCCGCCCTGGACGTGGGTCAAGGGCGAGTCCACCACCACCTGGTCGAGCTTCACCTCCGGCACGTCGCACGGTCCGTTCCCCTGATAGGTGAGCGTGACCGTGGCGCCATTGACGGCGGTAGGCCCGAACCGGGACGTCCCATCCAGCGATCGCTCGAGGAACACGTCCTGGGAATCGCGTGCCGTGTTGAGCACGCTGTAGACCACGACCATGGACGTGCCGGGCGGCACCGGACCTTCCTCGGAGAGCTTGCAGCCGCTCGCGATGAGCCCGGCCACCAGCAGCGCGACGGATCGCTTCACCACGAGAACTCCGCGCCGAAACTCAGCAGGAAGGGAAGCTGAAACAGCGTGGTCCGTCGGGGCGGCGCGGACCCGAAGTCATAGAAGTGCGCGAAGACGTTCCGCCGGTTGTAGACGTTTACCACCTGGAGGTAGGGCTCCCACTGCACCGACCAGAGGTGGCCTCGCCACCTCAGGCCCAAGTCGCCTCGCGAATAGGCCGGGTAGCGCGCGCTGTTGAGGGCGCCGCCCAGCGGCTCATTCTCGGGCTGCACGAACCTGCCGCGCGTGGGACTGTATTCCGTGTGGCGCCACTCGCCGATGAAGGGCGTATAGGGGAGCGGCGAGCCGAGTCCCCAGCGGAGCGCCATCTCGCTGTGGAGGGGACCCGGAAGCTCGACGACGATGTTGAGCGTGTGGCGCCGGTCGTGTGACGGCTGATACGTCAGCCCTTCCGATTCCCTCACCGCGCGCCCGAAGCTGTATGCCACCCAGCCGCGCACCGTACCGGCATGGCGCCGCAGCAGAAGGTCAATGCCCCACGCGTTTCCCCGCACCGGCCGGAATTCGTCTTCCGGAGCGCGGTTGGCAAAGCCTTCGCGTGGCGCGATCAAGTCATCGAACGTCTTCCGGTAGGCTTCGATCGAAATCTGGTTCGCGGCGCCCAGCCAGCGCTCGTAGCCGACGACCAGGTGGTCCGACCTGGCCACGGGCACATTGCGGTCGGCTCCGACCCAGAACTCGAAAATGTCGAGCGGCACCTCCTGGTCCCGCGCCGACTGGACCACCTGGTGATACCGTCCGGCCGATCCGGTGAGGGCCTGATCCGGGGTAAGGAAGAATTTGAACGAGGCGCGTGGCGAGAGCCCCGTGAACGATGCGCCGGGCACGCGGTCGCCGCGCACTCCGCCTCGCACCAGTAGCGACGGCATCACCTGCCACTGATCGTCGAGAACGGCGGACCACACCCGCGGCTGGTGGTTCCGGCGGTAAAAGGCGCTATCGCCCAGGGCGGCCGCCGAGATGGTGAACGGCAGGTCGTATGTTTCGAATTGACCGCCCAGTCCGATGCTGTGCGAGCCCGCCGTCAAGGTCGCCGCGGTGCGGCCGGACCAGAGCCTGGCCCGGTTCCCGAGCTCCAGCAGCCCGGGGAACCCGAACCCGATGGAGAACTCGGTGTAGCTCAGGTGTTGATTGAAGACGGTGCGGCCGGCGCGGTGCCTCCAGTTGGCGGCCGCGAGTGAGTTGCCCCAATGGAAACGCAGGTCGATGGGATCCACGCCCTCGCTTCCCTCGATCAGATTCTGATCGAGAATGTCGCGGTCCCAGAACGCCGTCAGGGACAGCTCGCTACCCGACCCATAGGGCAGGTTGACCTTGCCGATGGCGTCGGCGAAGTAGTACGGGAACTCTTCCTTGGAAAACGCCTTGATCACCTGGTCTACGTAGGTCCGTCGCGCCCCAACCAGGATCGAGGACGGGCCGACGGGGCCCTCCAGCAGGAGTTTGCTCGAGAGGAGCGTGATGGCTCCGCTTCCGTGCCAGCGCTCGGTGCTGCCGGGGCGCACGTTGATGTCGAGAATGCTGCTCAGGCGGCCGGGGTAGGTCGCGGGGAAGCCGCTGGTCATGAAGTCCACGCGGTCGATCGCGTTCACGTCGAAGGTGCCGAACAGGCCGCCCAGATGCGACGGGTTGAAGACGGTGGCACCGTCCACCGCCACCAGGTTCTGATCGGCTTCCCCGCCGCGGACGTTGTAGCCGATGGAGTAGTCGTTCCGGGCGACCGTGCCGGGGAGGAGCTGGATCGCGCGGATCACGTCCGGCTCGAGCAGCGCGGGGGTGCGGGCGATGTCACGGGCGGAGAGCGTAACGATGCCCGGCAGGGCGAGGGTGTCGAAGCGGGCACGTTCGGGCGCCACTTCGGCCTCGACCCGGACCACGCCCAGGGGGACCGCCAGCAGGCGGGCATAGATCACCACCGAATCCTGCCCTGCTGGAACGGAGACGGTATCGGGAACGATTCCCACGCGTCGGATGGCGATCTGAATGCTTCCCGGCGGTGCGTCGAGTGTGAAAGTGCCGCTCGAGTCGGTGAGCCCGAAGCGGCCCCCACTCACGGTCACCTGGACCGAAGCCAGCGGAGTGCTATCTGACAGTGAGAGAACCCGGCCAGCGATGCTCCGCTGGTCCTGAGCCGGCAGTTGGGCAGCCGCCGCGGCCAGCGCGAGCGCGAATACTCCGGCGCTTCTCAGCATGGGAAGAATCTGCCTTCTGTGGGCGCTGCCGGATATGACGTTAGGAACGAGCATCCGGTTTAGCGGGGACCGGACCGATAACCCTACCGGCGCGCCTCGCTGCAGTCGCGCTACTCGCCCTCACCGATTCCGGCCGGCCGTGCCGCTTCGGTAAGAACTTTTCAGAATACCTGACCAGCATTGCCGGTCGCCGCATTCCGCACAATGTTTCGCGGTGTCTCCCCCGGGAGCCCTCGACATGCGTAGTCTCCTGCTTTCGGTCTCCGTTTTGGTGGTTACTTCCCCAGCCTCCGCCCAGGATTTCAGCGGCACCTGGACCCTTTCGGGCGGCGCCGTGCCGGTCACGCTCACGCTACAGCAGGATACCGCGGGACGGATCGCGGGCACTCTCACCGGGCAGGTCGCGTTCCTGGTCCAGGCCCAGGTCACGGGACAGCAGTTCCAGGGCTACGCGAGGAATCCGCAGGGCGCGCTGTATATCGCGGGGCAACTGGGCCCGGCGGGAGCGCTGCAGCTGGTCATGGCGGAGGTGAACGCCGCCGGCCAGCCGCAGCCGCAGACGGCGCGGCAGGTCGTCGCGCAGAGAGCCCAGGGAGGCCCGGGGCCGACGGCAGGCCCGGGCATGGGCCAGCTCGGGATGGGAGCTGCCCCGGTGCAACCGGTGGCGCCGCCGCAGGGAAGCATGCCGGGCATGGGAGGAGGGTCGGCGATCGCCGCCACTCCGCAAGACCAGCAGATCGCCCAGCTCATGCTCCGCAGTCCGTGGTGCTCCTTCAGCTACAACCAGACCACCGGGACGACAAACACCGAGCGGGTCGTGTACCAGCCTGACGGGACCGGCTACCTCAGCAGCGGGGCCGAGACGTACAACTCCGGCAGGAGCGGCACGGTGGCCGGCCAGCACCAGGGCGGGACGCCGTTCCGGTGGAGGCTCCAGAACGGTGTCTTGCTGGCGACGACGGACGGCATCCAGTGGGGGCAATTCCCGCTGCAGATCAGCGCCAACTCAAACGGCTATCCCATCGTCAAGGCCGACGGGAAAGAGTACACGATGTGTAACTGAGGAGGCGCTCGGGTCGCCACACTCAAAGGCCGCGGGGATTAACCCGCGGCCTTTGACGTGTGGCGACAGCTTGGCCACGCGGCACACCCGCAATGTGTACGCCGTATGTGCTCCGCCCTTCGCGCCGCCGGCCGGGATCAGTCACCCGCCTGCACCTCCGCCCGGCTCGCGCCGCGAGCCGGCCGGCCGAGGGGAACGAACGCCGGGACCTCCTGCCGATACCGCCGATAGGAGTCGCCATGGCGAGCGATCAGGTCCCGCTCCTCCAGCTGAACCGCGAGCAGGATGTAGCCGGTGGTGGCGACCGCGAACAGCAGGTGACCGGCGGTCATGGTCGGGGTCGCCCAGAAGGCGATCAAGAATCCGAGCATGATGGGATGGCGCACGAATCGATAGAGTCCGGGCGTGCGGAAATGCTCCGAGGTGGACATGCGGTCGCGCAGATTGGTCCACACCTGCTTCAAGCCGAACAGCTCAAAGTGGCCGATCATCAAGGTCGAGAGGAAGACGATCAGCCAGCCAAGCGCGAACACTCCCCACAGCACCGCCGCCGCGACCGGCGCCTGAACGCTCCAGATCACGGCCGGCAGCGGACGCCAGTATCCAAAGAGCAGCAGGAGGACCGCGCTGGCCACCAGCACATAGGTGCTGCGCTCGATCTCCACGGGAACGATCCTGGTCCACCAGTGCTTGAATCCCGGCCGGGCCATGCCGCTGTGCTGCACCGCGAAAAGCATGAGGAGAGCGGCGTCGATGGCCAGCGCCACTCCGGTAGGCACCACGGGCCCGATGTCGACCGAGCGCGGTACCAGCAGATTGCCCACGAACCCGATGGCGTAGACGAATGCCACCAGGAACAGCGCGTAGGCGAGCGCGCCGTAGAGAAAAGCCAAGAACTTCCGCATGAGTCACCTCCTGGGTGAACGGGCGCCGCCGGCGGGAGCGCGCGGCGGCAGCGAGGGCATCCGCTGGGGTGCCCCCGCTCGGGTCTAGAGCAGCGCGGCGACCATGGTGGCCGCGCGGCGGGCGCCGTCGGTCTCGACCGGCCGGTAGGTCACCTTGCGGCCCAGCTCCGTGGCGATGGCGGCGGCGATGACCTCGGGTGTGGCGGTCTCGAAGTCCATGCGGCGGCCGGCGCAGTAGCGCTCCAGCCGGTGCCGCACGTGGATGTTCTGCTCGAAATGATGCCGGAGCGGGAAATAGAGAAACGGCCGCTGGTTGGCGGTCAGCTCCATGGCGGTGGTGAGGCCGCCCTGCACGATGGCCAGATCACAGGCGGCGAGGTGCCGATACAGGTTGTGGACGTAAGCCCGGACCTCGAGTCCATCACCGGACGGCAGCGACGCGGGATCGATGCGCGGACCAGCCACCAGGATCATCCGCAGCTCGGGCACGCGCCGCCGGGCCTCGGGATACGCCGCCGCGACTCGCCGCAGCAGATGCCCGCCCACGCCTGACCCGCCCACCGTCACCACGCACACCCGCTCGTCGGCCCGGTAGCCCAGTTCCTCGCGCAGCCGCTCGCAATCGGACAGTGAGCCGGGCTGGAAGCCGGTGATATAGCCGGAAAAGGCATAATGCTCTTCCGTCCAGTCCCGGATCTCGGGGAGCCCGGGCCCGAAGCACTCGGGAACGATGTCCTCTGGATTACCGACGAACACCGCCCGGTCGCGCACCCGGGGATATCGGGCGATGTGCTCGATCATCTCGGCGTTGTAGTCCGCGGTGAGGAAGGCCTCATCCGCACCGCCATCCGCCATGGGCAGCCAGCCGACGAAGTCGGTGAGCCAGGCATACGCCGCGCGCTTCTGCTCGGGATTTTCGTGCAGGTAGTAGTCGACCTCCCAGGCCTCGTCGCCGATCCAGAGGTCGTACTGTTCCTCCCGCACCAGGTCGAGGAACACCATGAAGTTGGCGACCAGGATCTCATCCATCCGCCGCCACGCCTGGAAACAATGCAGGTCGTGCTCCGCCGATTCGCTCTCGATGTGTCGCGACTCGTTGGCCAGCTGGGCGCTCGCCGGATGGACCCGCTCACCCTCCAGCTCCAGTACCGCGGTCACCGGATGCTGCGCCAGCCAGTCGATCTGGAGACCGGGCACCAGCCGGCGCAGCTCGCGGGCCACCGCCACGTCGCGCTGGGCGTGGCCCAGCCCGATGGGCGAGGAGAGGTAGAGCGCGCGCCGCCCCCGCCGGCGGCCGCGGGTCCACACCGCCGGCGCGCCCGGTCCGCCCTCGACGAACTCGCGCAGCAGCAGGTTCACCTTGACCGGATCGCGCGCGTGCGGGGCGTGGCCCGACCCCTGGAGCGTCACCAGCCGGCCGCGGGTCTCCCGGGCGAGCGCGGCGCCGCGCGCATGGGGGACGATCGCGTCCTCGTCGCCGTGCATCACCAGGACCGGGCAGCGCACCCGGTGGCAGAGCTCGAGGAAACGGCTGCGGTCCAGGAAGGGGGCGTCGTGCGACGCCACCAGGGCCTCCGGCGTGGTCTCGAGTCCCCAGCCGACGCAATCTTCGATCTGCTTGGTCGAGTGCGGCTCGGTAAACACCCGGGAGAAGAAGAACTCGAGAAAGTCCCGGTGGTTCTTGAGCCAGTAATACCGGTTGTACTTGGCCCATCCCTCGGTGGTGGCCAGCGGCTGGTCGAACGGATGCACCGTGCGTTCCGGGTGGCTGGGCGGAAGCGGACTGGCGGGCCCGATCAACGCGACGCCGGTCACCCGCTCCGGGTGCTCGCCCGCGAGGATCAAGGAGCGCACCGCGCCGAGCGACAGGGCGACCAGCACGGCCCGCTCGGTGCTGGTCGCGTCCATCACTGCCAGCGCGTCGGCGGCGAACTCCTCCTCGGCGTAGCGGGCGGGATCCAGCGGCCGGTCGGACGCGCCGTTGCCGACCCCGTCGAAGGTGAGCACGCGGAAATGGCGCGCGAAGTAGGGGACCTGCGTTTTCCAATGGCGCGAATGGATGATGGACCAGGTGGGGAGGAAGAACACCGTTCGCTCCCCGGTCCCGAAGACCTCGTATGCCACCCGCGCCCCGTTCCGGGTGACCGAGCCGGTCGAGTCCGGCTCACGCGCCCGCATCGGTCTTCCCCTTCCCCTTCGAGGCGCGCCGCCGGGCCCCGGGCCGCTTGGCGCGACCGCGAGACTTACCCGCCCGCTCGTCGCGCGCCGCCCGCCGCTCCAGCGACGCGAGCCAGCGGTCGATAGCCGCCAGCAGCTCGTCGTGCCCCCGCCGGATCCCCGCCAGGCGCTCGAGGATCAAGCCCTCGTTCACCGTGACGATGAGCGTCACCCAGGCGTCGGTGGAGAATTCGCCTGTTCGCAGGCCGTAGCGGGCGACCGCCTGCTCGACCGCGCCTCGCATGGCGTCGCTCCAGGCGTCGACCACCCGCGCCACCCGCGAGCGGAGCTCCGGCCGGTTCCAGGCCATGGCCTGGAGCTCCCACCAGATCTTCTGGTAGGGCCGGTCCTGGTCGAGGTAGCGCATGGCCTCGCGCCACTTCTCGGGATAGGGGGCGGGCGAGGCGTACATCTCCCGCTGCCGGGCGATGAGCTGCCGGGTGAACCGGTCCAGCACCTGGAAGAACAGCTCTTCCATGGAGCCGAAGTAGTAGTGCACCAGTCCCTGGTTGACGCCCGCTTCTTCGGCCAGCCGGCGGGTGGTGATGGCGGCGTAGCCGATCTCCACCAGGAGGCGTTCCGCGGCGTCCAGCAGGCGCTGTTCGGTCTCGCGTCGCAGCTCGGGGGTGCGGTCGTGCGGCACCGGACTGGCCATGGAGCTCCTGGCTCAAGGGTCTAGTCAACCGTCTAAGGCACCTGCCTTAGGCATATGACTAATTGGTGAGGCGCTCGGTGTCAAGCAGGGGATCGGCCGAAGGGAACGACAAACCGATTCTGGTTTAGGGATTGAGCGGCATCTCAGCCTGCGGGTATCGGCCACGGTGCCACGAAATCGAACGGCCGCACGGCGGCGATCGCCCGAAGTCCTGTCAGTACCGCCAAGCCCTGGTATTCTCCCCGGCGGGCGCGTGCTTCCCGATTTGGTCCGCCATGTCGCGGAGGAGTGCCGTGGTCGGCTTGGGCTGCCAGCCGTGTGACTTCATCGGCCGGCCGTACTCGATGGTACAACCGCCACAGGGAGGCTTCGCGGTGGCCAGGAACTCCTCCAGTTTGTAGACCGCGAGGTTGAGCCAGAACTCGTCTGATTCACCCACCGAGACGTGAAGCTTGCCCGCCAGCTTGGGGCCGATCGCCGGCCAATTGCGTCTCAGGTATTCGACCAGATCGTAGCCGTTCTCCCGCATGTAGCTGGCCACCTCGCGGTCGATGGTCCCGGTCCGCTTGTCCCACAACGGCCGCGGGTAGCCGTCCTTGCCGACCGGACCGTAGACCGCCTCCCATACTTCCAGCTGCTCGGCCGAGCGGTTGCGGCTGCCCAGCACCTCCTCGAAACGGCTCATGGCCCGCATGGTGATGGTGGGCTGGCCGATCCATTCTCCGTGCATCCAGTGGTCCCGCATCCAGAAGCGTTCCGGCACGATCCACTCGTGGTGCGGCTCGGCGACGAAGGCGTTGGTGTCCGAGTAGATGTTCACGGTGCCGTAGCGGGAGAATTCGATCGGGTCGGGATACATCGGCCAGGTGCCGCCGAAGAAATCAGGATGGTAGATCTGCAGCGCCAGCGCCTCCCAGCCACCCGTCGAGCCTCCGGTGAGCACCCGCGCATGCGGCTGCCGGATGATCCGGAACTCCCGCTCGACACGGGGAATAAGCTCGGTCATGATCGCGTCGCCGTAGGGTCCATTGTTGGCGGAGTTCACGGCGTAGGAGTCGTCGTAGTAGGGCGTGGGGTGCTGGAACGTGACCGCGATGAAGCGAGGGAAACCGGGGCCCATCCATTTCCGCGAGAACTCGTAACGCGTCTCGCGGTTGTGCCCCAGGCGCACCCGCCGCTGCTCATCGGTTTCGGGAGTGGCGCTGTCGGTGGTGAATCCAAACGGCGCGCCCAGGCTGAAATGCCCCTGCTGGTAGACCACGGGATACCGGATGTTCGGATGCCGGTCGTAGTCTTTGGGCAGCAGCACCACCGCGCCGAGGTAGATCGGCCGCCCCCAGAACTTGGTCAAAAGGTCGCTCTGGAACTTGATCCGTTTCACCCACTGGTCGTCGGCTGGAATCTCAACCGGTGGAAGCGCCCGGGAGAGCGTCAGTCGCACGCGGTAGCTCGACCTGGGATCGAGGTGAACCTTGTGCACCTCGCTGATGAGGTTGCCGGGCGAGCGATTGAAGTGCTGACCTTCCCACTGATCCTCGTGGAGCCACAGCACGTGCCCGTCCGAGCGGCGGAACTCGGTGTAGATGTTCGCCAGCGCCTGGACGTGGTAGTCGCCGGCCGGGATCTCGCCCAAGGCCTCCACCGGATAGCCGATGGTGGATCCGTCGATGACGATGCGATCGCCTGCCCTCCAGTTCTCGGCGTCGGTCCCGAAGAACGGAACGCTGCGCTCCCAGGCGCCCGCCTGCAGCCGCGGCTCCGGGGTGCTGTCGCGGCTGATCATCAGCAGGACGCGTCCGGTGATCGGCTCCCGGCGCACGGACTCATCGAACGTGATCTCGAAGCGGGTGCGAGAAGGGCCGGGGCGGGAGCAGGCCACCGCCAGCAGCAGGAGGAAAAGGGCGAGGCGGCTACGTAACACAGGGAGCTCCCTTATGGAGGCCTTGAAGGATAGACTACAACCGCGGACGGAGTCGATCTATCCTACGAACCACCCGGTATTCAGGAGAAACACCATGCTTCGCCTCTCCACAGTCGCCATCCTGGTACTCGCCATCGCCGGCGTCCCCGCGTTGGGCAGCGCACAGGATGAAACGGTGCGCACCGTCAGCGGTGGCGGCATTTCGGTCCCGGGCTGGCAGGGCGCGGTGGACGCCCCGGCCGCGGCCCAGGGACAAACTGTCAAAGACACCCGACTGATGAAGGAAGGCGAAGCGCTCCATGTGACCACCGGCCCGGCGGCCATCTACTGGAACCCGGTCAACACGGCCAACGGCGACTACACGGTCAAGGCGACGTTCACCGAGCCCAAGTACATGAACCTCAACAATCACCCGCACCCCTACGGCGTCTTCATCGCCGGGAACGACGTGGGCACCGTCCAGCAGAGCCTGCTCTACTGTGCGGCGTACGGGAACGGGTCGTTCATCGTGCGGGGATTCGGACCTGAGCCGTTTCAGATGAACGGGCCACGCGCCCAGGCGAACCCCGCGGTGCACAAGGCGGCGGGGCCGGTCCAGCCGGTGACGCAGGAAATCGCGCTGTCGGTGAAGGGCGATTCGGTTTCCTGCGCCATCAACGGCACGGTGGTGGCGAGCTACGCCAAGGCCGACCTCGTGGCTCCGGGGAAGCTCAAGTCCACCGATGGGGTCTACGGGATCCGGTTCGCGCACAATACGGAGGGGTTGGTGGAGGGGCTGACGGTTACCCGCGAATAAACTCGCCCTTCGACTACGCTCAGGGCAGGCGGCTCGGCTGACTGCGGCTGAAGCGGCCGTTCCCTGCCCTTAGCCGCCGCGCTGACCCTGAGCGAAGTGGTAGCGAAGAGCAGCTTTAGCGGCGAGAAGACCGGTGCGCCTTACTGGACGGAACCGGCCGGTTGGTGGTGCAACTGGAGAAGTTGATCTGCGCGCAAGGCGGTCGAGGCATAGGTACACCCGTGGTTATCTGAGAACTCCACTTCATAGACCTCGGGCCCAAGAATCTCGACGATGGTTCCCACCTGGCCGCGCAGGAGACCCTCATCCGGCCGGTCTTCCACCAGTGCCACGACGTCCAGCAGATGCAGGTCAGCGTTCATCGGGTCCTCCTCGTCGGACGTGACAACTGGTGAGGCGCGGAAACTCTTCGTCGCGGCGCACGATCCAGTGAGCGCGGATCACCGCGGCTCCCCGCGGCCCCGTCATAGTAAAGTCTAACAGGTAACGGGTCCCGTATTCGTCCTCCCGAGTCATGGAAGCGTCACCCTCAATCGCTGCGAGGAGCAAGCAGGCTCGCAGGAGATCCGCTTCCTCGGCTCCGATCCCGAGTTTCCGCTGAAAAACGCTTGCCTTGTGTCGCCCACGAGGATGCGAGGGGCTCAGACAATAGTTTCGGAGCTTTTCTACGTCGACGATGGCCCACGCTGCATTGGGAAGCTGCACGCCTCCGAAAGTGGGAGCGGAACAGGATTACCTTGTGGCCCGGTTTACGCGGTGAGGTGCAGTTCTTTCGGCGACATGGCGCCAAGGCCTAGTGTGACTTCCCTAGGTAGTCCCGGTCTTGCTCCCCGGCTGAGGCCGAGCGGGCCACGAGAGATCTACCAATTGGGGAAGAACCTCTCCGGCAGGCCCGGGCAGTTGGATGACCCGCGCGTGCGTGGGTTGCCCCTCCATGTCCGGATTGATGATGACCACCGTCGCTCCCCCGGCCAGTGCGATCAGCGGAATCTCGGCGGCGGGAAAGACCTGGTTCGACGTCCCCACCGAAATGAGGAGGTCGCACGCTTTCGCCGCCTCCATGGCGGCCGCGACTTCCTGCTCTGGCAGCAGCTCCTCGAACATGACGACCTCGGGCCGGAGCATGCCGCCGCAGGAAGAGCAGCGCGGTTCTGCAGGCGCGGCGAGCCAGTCCACCCGTTCGGCGCAGCCTTCGCACCGCGCAGTGCGCAGGTGGCCGTGCAGCTCGATCACGTCCTTCGAGCCCGCGCGCTGGTGCAGGTTGTCGATGTTCTGGGTGACCAGGGTCAAGGCGGGTACCAGAATCGCCAGCTCGGCGATGGCCAGGTGGGCGGGATTCGGCTCGACCGCTCGCACGCCTTCGGCCCGGGCGCGATACCAGGCGTAGGAGTCGGGGAGATTGGCCCGGTAGCCGCGGGGATTGGCGAAGCGCTCCATGTTCTGGGCGGACCAGAGCCCGTCGGCGCCGCTGCGGTAGGTGGGGACACCGCTCTCGGCTGAGACGCCGGCGCCGGTGAAGACCACCACGGATCGCGCCGTAGAGAGAACGTGAGCGGCCTCGACCAGGTGTGAGGTCACGGCGCGGTCCCCGATGGCATGGAGCCAGCTACTCCGTTAGGTTTCCCCATTCAACGAAGTTCACGGGACGTAGCGCCCTAAAGGACTAGCTCGGATCGCCTGCGGCGATCCTCGCGTCGCAGTCCGGTAGCGCACCCTCCGGCCGCGCTCAGGGCAGGCCTGAATGGGGTGGAGCTGCGGTCGCCTTCGGCGGTCCTCGCTCAGCCGCTCCGCCGACTCGCTTCGCTCGCGGGCTCCGCGGCTTCAGGGGATCTAAAGGAATACATTAGAATTCGCTTTACGACGGGACCCTTCGCTGCGCTCAGGGCAGGCTCCGCGCAGTCCGGTAGCTTGGGTCTCAACAACGGGACGTAGCGCAGTCCGGTAGCGCACCTGAATGGGGTTCAGGGGGTCCCGGGTTCAAATCCCGGCGTACCGACTTCGCTAACCTTGGGCCCGGTCGCCACTTCGACGATCGGGCCTCACTACTGCTCCAGACCAGCAGCTACGTTGTCGCTACGTTCGCGCCTCCAAGGTTCGGACCTTTCGGCGGTCGGCTTCCAAACCTCTGCCGCTTGAGATCCGAAGCCAGTTGGTAGAGGTTCGGGGATACCGTCGTCACTTGACGTCTGTTGTGTGAACTGGTACCGTTGCTCATTATGAGCAACATGACAAGTTTAGACAACACAACTGTCACCCGCGCCCTCGAAGCCCTTAGAGCCCGTCTTCCAGCAGGATGGGAGGTGCGGACCCGCGCCCAGGCCCGCGTTGCGACCTACCGCCCCGACGCCGTGTTCGAGATTCGGGCGCCGGACGACACCAGGGGGCTACTCCTGGTCGAGGCGAAGTCGCCGCTGACTGCCCGCCTGGCCTCCGACCTTGGCCCCCGCCTCGCTCCGGTCGTGCGAGAAGGTGAGGCCGCCGGAGCCCTTGTCGTGACGCGATTCGCCAGCGAGCTGAGTCAGGATCGGCTGCGCCGAGCCGGGGTTTCCTACCTGGACCTGACCGGCAACGCCTGGATCAGCCTCGATCGCCCAGGCTTGCTCATCACCACGCAAGGTGCCAGCAAGGATCCCTCTCCGCCCCGCCGGGGGGTTCGGTCCCTCAAGGGCGCCAAGGCCGCCCGGCTGGTGCGGGCTATATGCGACTGGCGACCGCCGGTGGGAGTCCGTGACCTGGCCAAGCGAGCCGGTACGGATCCGGGCTACACGAGCAGGGTGATCCGCCTGCTGGAGGACGAGGACCTGGTCGGGCGGGACTCGACCGGACAGGTGAAGACGGTGGACTGGCAGGGACTGCTGCGACGCTGGTCTCGCGACTACGACGTCGCCAAGACCAACCGCGCCGTTGCGTACTTAGCGCCGCGCGGCCTGTCGGCGTTCGGCGATCAGCTCCGGGAATACGACGAACGGTATGCCGTTACGGGTTCCCTAGCAGTTCCCGCTGCGGCTGCTGTTGCTCCTGGCCGGCTGGCGTCGTGCTATGTCCAGGATCCCGAGCGGGTCGCTGAACGGTTCGATCTCCGGCCCGTCGACGCCGGTGCGAACGTCTTGCTGCTGGAGCCGTTCGACGAGGTCGTTTACGAGCGAAGCCGCGGAGAATCGGGCCTCAGGGTTGTCGCCTTGAGTCAGTGTGTGGTGGACCTCCTGACCGGGACGGGTCGCGAGCCAGCGGAAGCTGAGTCGCTCCTGTCGTGGATGGCCGCGAGCCAAGATGCCTGGCGTGCCTGATCCACTCTACGTGGTGGGGCCGCATTGACCTGACGCGGCCTTCGGGGTACGCTGTTGATGATCCTCCCCAGCCGGGCCTGCGGCCTCGCCGACCCTCCGGGTCGCAGTCCGGAGGGTTCTTCTTAGGAGAGGTGAGAGCAAATGTTCGACCGAATCACGTTTGACCCTCAGATAATGGGCGGGCGGGCCTGTATTCGGGGTATGCGGATCCCGGTCTCGGTCATCGTGAACCAGATCGCGCACGGCGCGTCCTTCGACGAGATTCTCGAAGGTTATCCCGACCTGGAGCGGGAGGATATCCAGGAGGCCATCGAATACGCCGCCTGGCTTACTCAGGAACAGGTCCACACGCGCTAGCCCAATAGATGCGCTTCCTGGCCGATATGGGCGTGGATGTGCGCGTCGTGGAATGGCTACGCAAGCGCACGATGCCAAGCACCTCCGGGACGAGGGTCTCCAGCGGTCGCCCGACGGCGTGATCTTCGCCAAGGCGGTTGCCGAGGATCGAGTGGTCCTGACGTTCGATCTGGACTTCGGTGAGATCGCTGCGCTCACAAAGAGCCGGAAGGCGAGCGTCATCCTGTTTAGGCTGCACAACACGCGCACGCCTCACGTGATCGACCGACTGGCCCGCACTCTCGCAGACTGTGCCGACGCTTTGGAAAAAGGCGCCGTGGTGGTCGTCGAGGAATCACGACAGCGCGTTCGGTTCCTCCCGATCGGACAGGGCGAAGAGTAAGTCGCGTTGCCGTTTCCGTTGCCGTTTCCCCCGCCAAAGTACGGCCTTGGGTACTGCAAAATGTCGGGACCGACGCTCGGAACTCGTTGAAACGCCGACATGTTGTCGTTAATAGTCACCCCTCAAACCTGATGGGGTTTCAGGGGGTCGCGGGTTGAACGCGCTCGGGCCACTGACCC
>JACQVB010000098.1 GCA_016209985.1 Gemmatimonadota bacterium
CACCTCGCCCTTGATCTCGAACCCGCTGCGCTGGAAAGCGGCGTCCGCACCGATCATGGTGACCCCGAGACCAAGTGAATCGTTGTAGGTCCCGGTTAAGACCGAAGCGCCGATCTCAAACCCCTGCCGCGCCACGAAGGCCGCCCGACCGCCGAAGGACTTGGACTTGTCCACATCGATCAGGTTATCCCGCAAGTCTCGCAGATCGTCTCCGGGCGCGCCCGCCAAGCCGTTCACCACCCAGACGTCGTAGGTGACGCGGCTGAGGTATCCGGCAGGCAGGCCCCCTCGCACCATCACGCCGATGTCGTTGTAGGTGGCAGGAAGCACTCGGTCAAAACCGAAGGGCCTGCCGGGGACCTTGTTGATCCACGCTGGGTGATTCACGTTGAAGCTGCCGAAGGGGACGATGAACTTCCCGGCCACGACGTTGAGGTAGCGCCACCGGGTGAACGCGAGGTACGCATACTCGAGGGCAATCTCTTCGCCTCCGTGCTCGTACTCGATCTCCCCAGCCGCGAAGAGATCGCCACGGAGCTTCCCGATCAGGATAAGGTTGAAGTTGTGGGCATCGAAGGTTTGCGTGCCGCCCTGAGGGTTGAGGTATTCCACGGTACCATAGCCCGTCACCATGAGTCCCTGGCCGGTGGCGGCGGATGGCAACAACAACGTCCACCCCAGAGCGAACAATGCGGTGAGCTTGATCTGTTTCGCGATCATACGGTCTCCTCTCCCGACAGTCGCCGTTGCCGTTGGTTCGGCAACCGGCCTGAATTGCTGCCGTTGTGACTCCGTCGTTGGGGGCTTTTCGCAAAGCCCGTGCCTCCTGGGCGAGCGAGGCCAGCTGGCCCTATTGCGTTGGGGTTTAGCGACTTGGAACTGGGGTAACGGGTGCGTCTCGGAGATAGGCGTGACATCGGGCGTCCCAGGTGAGACCCGAATTGGCTCTCATACCGCAGCCGCATGTGATAGCATCCCGCGTCACCAATCGTCAGGTGCCGGGACCGACGATGATCACCCCGACCATCCCCAGTGCCTCATGCGGCGTACACACGTAGTGGTGCACGCCCCGCACGCAAAGCGGCCGTCCACCACGATCTCATAGGTCTGCCCCGGCGATACCAGATACGGACCCACACGCTGAGATCCCAGGTTCGTTGCCTCAGGAACCTGCTTGAACTCCACGTTGTGAGGTATGTCGGTGGTCTGCAGCCAGCGAACGGTGTCGCCCGGCTGAACGGTGATATCCGCCGGCTGGAACCGGTGCAGGGTGGCCGACCGGTCTACCGCTCTGACGATGATGGTCTGGGGTGGGCGGGCCGTCGTCGGGGCGGACGCCCGATTTGGCATCAGCGAACCGCTTGCCGCTCCGACGACAGCGAGCACCAAGAGACCGCGCAGCATCCGTCTTCCTCCGCGAGAGTTGCCCCGGTCACCGGGCTGCGGACGGAACTGTAGTGCTCCGCGGCAACTCGGCGTGTCGTCCTCACGCAGGGTGCATGCCGCGAAAGCGGTCGTTCAGGGCCCGGCTATCGCGCTGGCAAGACGGTGGTTAGCGCTGCCGGAGGGACCTGTGACGGCGCCGGTGAGACACGCGTGGTCCCGGGTGAGTCGCCCCCTGGCGCTTAGAAGGCCACGTCGAGACGTATCCAGAGGTTGTGGGGAGTCGCCTGGGCCAGCTCGCGGCTGGGATCGTGCCGGCGAAACAGCTCGGCTTCCACCACGCCACGGATATTCTGGCGAACCAGGATGACGACGCCCGGAATCACTCGCGTCTGATCGGCGGGCACACCGGTGGCTCCAGAAGGCACGGCCGGGCCGGGAAGGGACAGGTGCAGCGCCTCGGCCTTGAGGGCCGCGATGAACCAGGGGAACACCAGGTATTCCGCTTTGCCGAAGGCGCTCCCATATCGTATCGGACCTGAGCCGGATCCCCAGGGCTGCTCGTGTCGTCCCCACACATAGCCGCCTCCCAGATCGAGCGGGCCCCACAGCATTCGGGCGTTGAGTCCGAAGGAGCGGTGCGCGTCTTCCACGCCGTTGGTCGGCTCGGAGCCGAAGTAGCCGAAGCTCTCCACGATGAGAGCCCGGTCGAGTAGTTGCCCCTGGCTTCCCGTCAGGGGACCGCCCCCGGGAGCGTACGTGCCGTCGAGGCGTAGTCCGCCGAGCTTGTAGCGCAGCTTGTAGTACAGATCCTTGTGGGCGTTGTTGTCGTCGGCGAGCGGGCCGGCGCCCTGCGACAGCCCGACGGCGTAGTACAGCCGCGGCCGGACCAGCCCGTTCAACTCGATGGTGGGCTGAGGATGCCCCAACTGGAAGACGTCCTCCGATCGCGGCGGCGGGGCCCCGATTCCGCCGCGCAGCTCCAGGTCCGCGACCCGGAAGGTTTGCCAGAGGAACTGGGCTCGCCCCGCGCCATCCACAACCGGATCACCGAGCGTGAACAGACGGAGATTCTGGACCCCGATCCCGAGGTTCGCGAGGCGACTGGGGAGCCAGGGCAGGACATCCTGGAATGCGAGATTCGCTTGTTCGACCTCCAGTCCATCGGTCGGGTTCCACGCGAGGTCGAGATAGGCAGCGATGGTTTCCCCCAACGCGCTGCCCGCGAGGAGCGCTACCTCATTCGGGAAGCGATAGCTCCACCGCACCGTTCCTTCCGGGCTGCGGGTCGCGCCGGCGTCGTTTTGGAGGCGCAGCGCGAGCGGAGCGAAGCCGGACACTTCACCGGGCCAGATAGCCCGAGGCCACAGGTCGCGCCATGGCTCGGAGCCCAGCGGCACCGGCTGGTCCTTGCGCAGCAGCCGGTCGTTCTCGGGGAGGCGGTAGCCGTTGAGGCGAAACGCCTCCCCCAGCACGTTGAGCTTGGGGGCGGCCGTGTGGCACGTCGAACAACTGGTGCGATACTTACGCGCAAATGCCGGAATGAGATCGTCGTAACGGTACGTCGCCGGCGCGGCTTCGGCCGGTGGGCCCGCGAGTGACCAGAGCAGCGCTAACCCGATTCCCCACCAGGGGGCAGGGGTCACGGGGAGGCTTCCGAGAGCCGAAGACCGCGCGCGGCCGGCCGAAGCTCGAGCTCCAGGGTGGTCGTCTGACCGGCGAGGATGCGCACTTGCCGAACGATATCAACCGACCGCCAATGCCAAACGTGGAGCAAGTAATCTCCGGGTGGGATCCCCTCGATCGCGAAATGTCCCTCCGCCTCCACCGCGGCGTAATACCTGGTCGGGACCACTACGACGTAGGCCACCATCTCAGGATGGATGTGGCATAGGATCACGTACGCGCCGGGTTCGCTGAAGCGATGCTGTCGCGACGTGGTGCGGGGATAGAGGCCGAGGTTGAAGGACGGGGTGTTGGGGCTGAACACGTTGTGCAGCACCGGATCGCTGTTCTGAAAATCCACCACCGTTCCCGGCAGCACGACGATCAGGCGAGGGACGAAGCTCAGATTCAGTTGATCCACGACCACCGTATCCTGCGGCCCGGCGGCGCCTGCCGGTTGCGTGGGCACGAGGTAGGCCACCGAGCCGTCGACTGGAACATTGATCCCGCGTAGGGTCCCCGCGAGCCGACCGGTGGGGGACGCCTGCCCGGCGAGGCTGGCCGGGCACAACAAGGCGAGCAGCAGCCCGCGCGTGCTCACCTTGGTCGCTCGGTCGTGTTCGTCGTCGCTCCTTCCGCCAGCCAGCGGTGCAGGGTTCGGCGGCTGAGTCCTGCTTGTCGTGCGGCCTGTGAGACATTCCCGTCGTGCTGGGCCAGGAGGCGCTTGACGTACGCGCTGCGGAACGCGGCGAGCGCCTGCGCTCGCGCCTCCTCATAAGGCACGAAGCGGAGCGGAGGGGCATCCGGCTCTCCTTCCGTCCAGCCCCGGACCGCATCGGGCAGATCCGCCAGCGTGACTCGTCCGTCCTCATCCAGGAGCACCAGTCGTTGCGCGAGGTTACGCAGCTCGCGGACGTTGCCTGGCCAGCGATAGGTCTCCAACGCCTGGAGTGCGTCCGGCGAGAACCGGGGGACGGGCTTGGAGAACGCTTCGGCAAACTCGGCGGCGAAGGTATGGAGCAGGAGGGCGATGTCGTCCTGGCGCGCCCGGAGCGGCGGCACGCGGAGATGGACGACGTTGAGCCGGTAGTACAGGTCGGGCCGGAACTTCCCGGTGGAGAGCGCCGCCTCGGGGTCCAGATTGGTCGCGGCCAACACGCGGGTGTTCACCTCGATGAGCGATGTACCGCCCAGACGCCGGACCTTCCGCTCCTCCAGCGTGCGCAGCAGCTTCGACTGCAGTCCCGCTCCGAGCTCGGTGATCTCGTCGAGGAACAACGTTCCGCCGTCCCCTTCGAGCAGAAGGCCTTCCTTCCGCGTCACGGCCCCCGTAAACGCGCCGCGTTCGTAGCCGAACAGCTCGCTTTCCAGGAGCGTCTCCGGGAGGGCGGCGCAGTCGACCGGGACGAACGGGCCCTTCCGGCGGGTACTGTGGAGGTGAATGGCGCGGGCAATAAGCTCCTTGCCCGTGCCGCTTTCACCGCTGATCAGCACGTTCGCGTCGCTGGGCGCCACTTTCCGTACCTGGTCGAGCAGTCGGAGCATGGGCGGGCTGGCGCCAACGATATGCTCGAAGGCGACGTCCCGTGTCACCAACTCGCGGAGAGCGCGATTCTCCGCGGTGAGGCTTCGGTAGCGCACCGCGCGCTCGACCGCCACGATCAACTGATCGGCGGTGAAAGGCTTGGTCAGATAATCGAAGGCGCCCTCGCGAATCGCCTGCACGGCCGAGGCGACGGTCGCGTACGCGGTCATCATGATCACCGGCAAGCCAGGATCGTCCGCCAGGGCGGCGGCTAGCACGGTCATCCCGTCGGCACCGGGCATCCGCAGATCGAGCAGCAATACGTCGGGCTGAACCTCCCCCAGCGCGGTGCGAAAGCGCGTGGGATCGGCCAGCGCGTGGCAGGTGTAGCCCTCCAACGCCAGCAACCGCTCGCAGTTCGCGAGCATGGCCGGCTCGTCGTCAACTATGAATACGCGGGCTGATGCCACGTGGACTCCTCGGCACTCAGGGGCAGCGAGACGATGAACCGGCTGCCGCCGCCCTTGCGCCCTTCGACCCGAATCTCACCGTGGTGACGTTCCACCACGTTGCGGCAGACCGCCAGCCCCAGCCCTGTCCCTTTGGCCGCGCCTTTGGTGGTGAAGAACGGCTCGAAAATCCGCTGGTGGAGCTCCGGTGGCACGCCAGGTCCCGTGTCCCAGACTTCCAGCTCGACTGCGTTGCCCGAAGCCGCAACCCGCGTCGCAACGCCGACCGCCCCACCGGCCGGAGTCGCGTCGGCGGCGTTCAGCAGCAGGTTCATGCACACGGTCTCGAGCGCTCCCTCGCTGCCGACCAGCGGTGGGATCGCCTCACCGGCCTCGACTTCGAGCTGCAGGCCGCGAGTGGCGAAAATGTGCTCCAGCAGGCCCGCCACGTGGCGCGTCATCTCGGCCATGGATACCGGAGCCGGCCCCGCGTCATCATCCCGGGCCAGACGAAGCAGATCGCTGGTCAGTGCGCTGAGGCGGGCGGTGTGCTCGCGCAGCACGGACAGGTCCTCATCCAGAAAACACCCCGGACAGCACCGCACCACCTCCCGCTCCATGCACTCCACGCGGTTGGCGATGATCGCCAGGGGATTGTTGATCTCGTGCGCCAGGCCCGCCGCCATCACGCTCGCGGCCGCGATGCGCTCCGAACGGCGCATCCGCTCCTCGAGCTGCGCCTGCCTGCTGGTGTCACGCAGCACGGCCGAACTGCCGACCGGCCGGCCGGTTTCGTCTCGCAGTAACGTGAGCGTAAGGCTCACGGGGATGAGCCGGCCGTCCTTGGCGAGGCGGTGGGTCCGGTGATTCACGATCGCGCCGCGCCGCGTCAGCTCGCGCTGGATGAACGCCAGCTCGCGCTCGGCGGCCGGACCTGGCGGCAGGAGGAGGCTGTCCAGCTCCCGTCCCAGAACCTCCGCCGCCGGGTAGCCCAACAGCTGCTCCGCACCGCGGTTCCACACCCGCACCCGTCGCTCGGGATCCAACCCGATGATGGCATCGGCCGAGTTCGCCAGGATGTCGGCCAGCTCGGCGTGGGTCTGGCGCAGCGCCCGCGTGCGCTCGGTGACCAGTTGCTCCAGCTCGTCGCGATACCGGGCCAGCGCACGAGACATAGCGGCGAAATCGGCGGCGAGATCCTCCAGCTCGTCGTTGGTCTCGATGGCGAGGGATTCCTCGGCTTCCCCCCGGGCGAGCCGCGCCACGGCTTCCCGCAGTTGATAAA
>JACQVB010000100.1 GCA_016209985.1 Gemmatimonadota bacterium
CCCCCCGCCCCCCCTCCGAAAACCACTTTGACGGAGTTTTGCCCGCTCGCCTTGTCGTATAGATAAGGGCGAGTCCAGCACCAGATCGTACCACCGGGACCGCCCCCTCACACGCATTCCAGAGGTGAGTCATGGCGGTCAAGGTAAATCGAAGCTTACGCCTCGCGGCAACCGAGTACTTCCCCGAAGCGCAACGGAAATTGGGCATCGCGATCCACCACACGGTCTGCCGAGACGCCCGGGCCGCGTTCGAATCGTGGCAGAGGGACACGGCGAAGGACGGCACCGTGAGCCACGTCGTTACATCACCGAGCTGAAAAAGCCTCGGATTCGGCTAGGCTCGGCCGTGGAGTTCCTGGCCGCCACCGGCTTGGGCGCCATCCTCGGGCGCGCGGTCCATGATTAGCATAACCCTCGGTTGGGCCGCGGCTTGCGTGTTTTGGGGGGGTAGTCTCAAGGCTTCAGGCTACTTGCTCCAGCCTTCAGGCTGCTTCCTCACGCCTTGGGGCGACTTGCCCAAGCCTTGGGGCTGCTTCCTCAAGGCTTGCGGCTCCTTCCTCAAGGCTGGAGGAAGTCGCCCCAAGGCCTGGGAAAGCAGCCTCGGGGTTCGGGAAAGCGCCCGTCCGCCGCCGTCCTCGACACCAGAAACCACGATCGGCTTCATCCGGCTGTTTCAAAACCTTCACAGGGAGGAGATATGCCCGTGTTTCCCAAAGGCGAGAACGACACTCACACCCTCGCGGAGCTGATGGTGGAAGGCTTCCGTAAGTTGCAGGCCGACTTGCCGTCGCCTCCGGTAGGCGTCGATGACCTGCGGGCGAAACCTGGCCATGGGCGTCACCGCCATCGGCATGTGGCTCTTGATCCCGGCCGGTATCACTTCCGGAATCCTGCACGGCACGAGCGACGAGACGGTGGCGGATTGGTGGCTGCTGTTCTGGAGCAGCCGCCTGGGCCAGTGGACCGTGAAGCTGGCGAGTGTGGGAGTGCCGAGCCAATGGGACCCGCGAAGAGCACTCGTCCGTGAACCCATCATTCCCAGCGATGAAGAGGCGGGGAGGATCTGGAACTGGGCCGAGGGGCAGGAAAGCTGACTGGCTGCGGGCTTACCACAACTCTTCAAGCCGGCACGCAAACCCCGGCAACACGTCCTCACCATCCAGCACATCTGCCGGCTGGAGCAGCGACTCGCTGCCATCGGCCCGGTAGACCCGACCGTTGCGCCGCCCGGTATCCAGCAGCCACACCAGCTTGACGCCTGCCCGCAACCACTGCGCGACCTTCTCCAAGGTCTCGGCCGGGTGGTCGTCGTGCGCCAGGACTTCCACCGCCAGGTCGGGCGCCCACGCCGGGTAGCCCACAGGCTCGGCGGCAGGAAGACGACGCTTCGCGATGAATGCGACATCCGGTGCCCGCACCGTGTCGGGATTCGATTCAATCTTGAAACCGGTCTCTGCGGCGTACACCTGACCGAGATCGTGTGACTCGACGTGCACCATGATCCGATATCCGATCCGCATGGCGACGCTACCGTGGCGCGCCCCGCCCGGATCGCGCACCACCAGCCTGCCGCGGATCAGCTCGGTACGCTTGTCCGGCAGGTGGAGCCTCTAGATCAGCGGGATCAGCGCGCCGGCTCACCTTCTTCGTCGAATCCGAAGGGGCCCTGGCGCTGCGTTCCGATTGGATGCGTCGTCGATACTCTGAAGTGTCCGGTCGGACAGCCGAAGTGTCCGACCCGGACACTTTCGGTAGCGGCGGCCATGCATGGGAGGACAATCAGGCTGCGCGTGAATTCGCTCTGCCCTCTTGACTCGAGCCGGCTCAATGGTGTTGGGCAGCGAGCCTTACTGCCTGGACCGGCGGTCCCGAGTCCGAAACTGCTGGCGCTGATGCAGAAAGCCAACGATGTGGACCTCCTGATCGTGTACCTCATATAGAACGCGATACGGTTCTACGAGGAGTTCTCGGAGTGAAGGATCACCAAGTTCCGAGACCAGACCTCCCCGTTCGCTGAACGTGGCAAGGGAGTCAGCGGCGTCGATAACACGGAGTGCGAGCTGGCGGGCATTCTGCGGCGAGTCCTGAGCGATGTAGATCAGCGCGTCTTCGAGTGCCTGTCGTGCCCGAACCGCCCAGATTACTTCGCGGCGCCCAGCAGCCACTTGCGCCGGAGTTCGTCAGCCACTCGTGAATGCGGAATCGTCCGCCCCGCAGCCACATCGGCGCGACCACGTTCGACTTCCTGGAGGACGTAGAGCTGGTACAGGACGTCCTCAACGGTGCAGTTGTCCGGCAAGCGTTCCAGGAGGGCGCGCACGGTCTCTTTGGTCTTCAAAACGGTGTAGCTCCGCAAATGGGTATCTGGAAGATACCAGGTGCCCAAGCGCAGCGGCACGGGTTCGCTGCCTAACACATAATGACAGCGCGCCCCGTGCTGCGACGCCGAGTTGTCGAATCGCCGTGGACCCCAGCAGCGGCTCGGATAACCTGCCGCTCAGTAATAAGGACCGCTTGCGGCTTAAGGGGGCGTTGTGGATGGGCTCGGAGCTTCTTTCTTCGTAGTGGCGAGTGTTGGTGCCAGTTCGCGGTCAGGGCCGAGGTAGCTGGCTCGGCGTCCTCATTATCCCCCCTCGACCCGGTCCAGGCAGCCGCGCCGCCTGGACCAGAGCTTCGTCGAACGGATAGCCCTGCTCGTCGAGGAGCCACAGCCGCCACCCCCGCTCGTCCGACGCGACGTATGCCCGCCGGACCCGAGACCACGGGTCCACCCAGCCCGGCGCGCTCCCCACGACAACCTCGAGCGGTACCTGCAGCTCCCGGGCCCGCTTCATGAGGTCGTACAGCTTCGGTTCATCGCGGTGCACCCAGGGAGCCGGGATCATTTCGTCGACAAACCCCCACCGGAGTCGAACGACTCCGTGGAGGCGTCCGTACTGGTAGAGCGCAAAGAGAGCCTTGGCGTCCGACTCCAGCCGGCGGCGGAACTTCGCATGCGCCCCATCCCGCAGGTATCCCCGCAGCACCTGCTCGTCGCCCAAGGGACGTCCGATGCCGCACGAGCCCTGAATGAGCAGTCTCGTCGTGACCCTGAGCGTCCGGCCTCGCTGGTTGAGCTGCCTGGTCTTCTGCGGCGGCCCCAGCTCGGCGAGACGGCGCTCGCCGGGCTCGACATCCAGGCGCCGGAGCAGGGCCCGGACGTCGACTGCCGCGATGATGTCGCACTCGGCCAGCTTCTCACGGGCCCTGGCGGTGTCGCCGCCCAGGAAGGTGCTGATTTCGCGCCGGCCGACGTCGACCAGCACGATCGCCTCGGGCTCGGTGGGGGGGAACGCGTGGACCAGGACCCGGCGCATTCGGGCCAGGGCCTCGGCGTGGGCTTCACGCTCTTGCTCGAGCCGCTGGCGGGTTGCTTCCAAGACCGTTGGGTCCGGCCGCAGGTGGGCCCAACGACGCACGACCGCGAGGCGTTCTCGGACCGCCTGTCTGGCCGATCGAACGGCCTCGTGGTCACGGTCGAGTTCCCAGAACCCATCGTCCCGCGGATGGATCGCCGCACCCCGGCGCCAGTACCTGGCCGAGTCGGCCGACAATTGCGTCCACCGGCTGAGCGCCGCGACAAACGCGAGGAGCTCGTCGGCTCGCATCGGCCTGCCGTGCGCGTCGAGCACACAGATCGCGATTCGTTGTGCCGACCAGCCGTTCGGCACGCCGTCCCGCCACGCCTCGTCCAGGTCTGCAACGCTGACCGGCTCATCGGGCCGTGGCAGAGGCCGCGGATCGGGCCGAACGAGCTGCGGCCTCGCCCCCTTCGGCGGCCTCAGGCCCAGCCGAAATGCCCAGAGATCGGCTTCGTGGTCGTACGGGTCGAGCGCATAGAGACTGCCGTCGCGGTAGATGGGAGCCCGCGCCGGCCGGCAGCGCCGGAGCGAGGCGAGGGCGCGGTCGGCGGGCGCTACTCCTGCCTCTTCAAAGCGCTTCGCCGCGTCCTCCAGCGTGATCGGCTCCCCGCGTTCGAGCAAGGCGACGATCAGCAGCGCGTAGGAGTTCGCGTCGGCGCTGTGCCGGGCTGCCTCCAGGCGCGGTACCTGGATTCCGAGTGTCTCGCAGTAGGGGTTGGTCGTGCTCATCGCCGGAACCAGCCAGGAAGTCGGGAGAATTGCCGTTCGCGGGTAGCCGCCGACTCAAGGGAATCTATCTGTGCGAAGGCGACCTCATCCGTCCTGGGACCAGTCCTCAATCGAAAGACCAGGCACCCGCGTGAACTCCCGGGTATTGGCGGTCGCGATCGCCAAGCCATGCGCCAGACAGCCTGCCGCGAGCCACAGATCGTGCGGGCCAATCAACGTACCCGCGGACGCGAGCTCCGCCCACAGCCGCGCATGCGCGCGGGCGGTTGCCAGGTCAATTCCGAGAAGGGGAAACCGCTCCAAGATGGCTTCCACGAAGGCGGCGCGCCGTGCCCGCACGCTCGCTTTGGTAGCTCGATGCACGCCGTGCAAGAGCTTGCTTGCCGTGACCACCGAGAGGAAGAACTCTTCGGTCTCCCGTCCAGCCAACTTCGTGCTCAGATCGATGCGTCCCTGTTCGTACTCGATCAAGACTGATGCATCGATTAGGACCGCCATGGATCGTGGAGCGGAACCTGGATCAACTCGGATCGGGCCGCGGCAAGATCCTCGGCGAATCTGCGCGCCTCTTCCGCCGGGAGATGCGGGAGCGACGCCAGAAGATCAGGCAGCTCGGCAAGCCGCTTCCCGACCGGAACGGGCCCCAGCTCGGCAACCGCCTCTCTGCCGCGCATCAGGACGAATCGTTCCCCCCGGAACGCGACTCGGTTGAGGTACTTCGCGAAATTGCGCGCCACCTCGGTGACCGAAAGCGTGCGATGCAGGGAAGTTTTAGGCTTGGCCATGAAATCATATTATCTGATTTAATGCAGGTGGCAAGCGTCCCGTCGGCCTGCGGTGTCCCGGCTCCTACATCTCGTTTCTCCGCGCAAACCCCGCGATCGACTCCCCGGCCCTGAACGCCAGCGCCTGTATGGTGGCAGTCGGTTGCCCCCGCCCTCCCGTCACCATGCTGCTGCCATCCGCAATGAAGAGATTCCGCACGTCGTGTGCGCGGTGGTAGCGGTCGATCACCGAGCTCTTGGGATCGTCCCCCATCCGGCAAGTGCCCAGCAGGTGGGCCGCGAAATTCTGCTCCTTGACCGGCTCCGACCACATTTTCTTGGCCCCCGCCGCCTCCAGGATCTCCCGGCAGCGCGCCTGGAAGAACTTCATGGTGGCGATGTCGTCGGGATGGTCCCGGTAGGTGACCCGCATCGCCGGCAGGCCCCAGGCGTCCTTCACCGTGGGATCGAGCGAGATGCTGTTGGTCTCGACCGGCAGGGACGTGGTATGCCCGTCCACGTTCATCACGTGCGTGTAGTAGTCGCGCAGCATGTGCTTGTATTCGAGCCCCCACTGGGGACCGTCCTTGGGCAAGCCGCCCAGCGCCCAGAGGACGGGATACGCCATGAAGCGGGCGTCGATCCCGCCACCGCCATAAAACCCCCGCTTGGGATCGCTTTCGTAGAAGTCGTGCAGGATCCGCGTGGTCATGATGCTCTTGTATTCGTTGAGCTGGCCCTCGAATACGCCGGAGTTGGCCGAGTACCCGTTGAACATCAGGTACTTGCCGACGACGCCGCTAGAGTTGGCGAGCCCGTTGGGAAAGAGATTCGACTGGGACATCAGCAGCAGCCGCGGTGTCTCCGAGCCGTTGCAACAGACCACCACGGCGCGAGCCGGCTGGAACTGCTCGACTTTGTCCCTGTCGAAATAGACCACGCCGGTGACGCGTCCCCGATCGTTGACCTCGATCTTCCGCGCGTAGCTCTCGGAGCGGATCTCGCATTTTCCGGTGGCCACAGCCGTGGGGATGGTGGTGAACAACGTGGATGATTTGGCACCGTACTCGCACCCGAATCCCAGGCAGTAGCCGCAATGCTGGCAGGGCGTGCGTCCCCGGTACGGCTGGGAAATGATCGCCATCGGGGCGGGGAAGGGATGCAGGCCGAGTTTCTTTGCCGCCCGCTCGAATAGCACGCCGGAAGATTTGACCGGCATCGGCGGGAGCGGATAGGGCCGGGACCGCGGCGGATCGAATGGGCTGGCTCCTGCCTGGCCCGAGACGCCCAGCTCCCATTCGGCCCTGGTGTAGTAGGGCTCGAGATCCTGGTAGCGGATCGGCCAATCGACCAGTCCACTGCCCGCGACGGTGCCGAGCTTGCTCCGCTCGATGAAATCGACCTCGTGCAGCCGCCAGTAATTCGCGGTGAAGCACACACTGCCGCCGCCCACCAGGCGGTGATAGATGAATTGGCCTGCCCCTTCCTTTGCTTCCTCTTGCTCCGTTTTTCGAAACGTGACGTGAGTCTTCGCGGGATCGTTGGAGAGCCCGTTGCGGAAAATGACGTCCACCTCGTCGTGACGGAAATCTTCCTGCTTGAGCCACGGACCCTGTTCCAGGACCACAACCTTGAGCCCGGCGGTGGACAGTTCCTTCGCGATAATCCCGCCTGCTGCTCCTGAGCCGACGATCACGAAATCGACCGTCTCCTGCGTGCTGAACCGGACGCCTCGGTGTTGCAGCCGGCCGGCCCCCAGGAACGACCGGTGACTCACTGACGGCTGGTGACTGATGGCTGATGGCTGATGGCTGATGGCTGACGGCCTCATTGCCGACCCCCCGTCACCACTTCCGCATCGTAGTCCCCGAAGGGCGGCTGCCACGCGTACCGATCGTCGAACCCGATGAGCCGCCAGCCGGCCTTGTCCCGATTGCCGCCGTACTCCGGGTTCCCGAAGAATCCCTGGAACGTCATGGCGCGCATCATCTGGAAGAACGGAGTCTTCTCGACCTCATGCAGGAGGGCGGTCTGCTGCCCTGCCGGCAGGGCCGCAAAGCGGGTCGTGCCGGGCGAACGGCGCGCGACCTGCTGGTTCAGGTCGTTGAGCCCACTGGTGAACGGCTCCCGCTGAGCGGCCGCCCAGGTAGCCAGTGATTGATCGGCGAAGTAGACGACGCCCGCCTCTTTGGCTCCCGGGGTGTCGTCCGTGGGAATGATCTGCGACGCAATCGCTTCGACGTCGGCCGCCTGCTCGGGAGTCAGGTACTGCCAGGCATTCGGCGATCTCGATGCCGCACTTTGCGCATGGCGCAACGCGGCCCGGACCTCTTCGGGGTCGGCAGCCAGCCAGATGGCGGCCAGAGCGGAGCCTGACAGGGCGAGAAACGCACGGCGGTCGGAGTACATCGCAGCTCCCGGCTGTGACGCACCATGTTACCCGTCCGTTGGGAACGCGGCAACCGCGAAGTATCTTGGTCGTCATGATCTCTCGAGCCTTGATCCGGGCCGCGCTCCTGGGTCTTGCTACTCCAATGGCCCATGCCCAGGACAAACCGGTCGTTGCCGATCAGAACTCCGGCACCACGGCTCTGCTCCAGGCGGTGAGCCCGGTCAGCGAGCGCATTGTTTGGGTGAGCGGTCACCGTGCCACCTTCGCGCGCACCACCGACGGCGGCGAGACGTGGCGCTCCGGCACCGTCCCCGGCGACACCACTCTTCAGTTTCGCGACGTGCATGGAGTGGACGAGAACACCGCCTACCTGATGAGCTCAGGTACCGGCAAATCATCGCGGATCTATCGCACCGACGATGCAGGCCGAACTTGGGCGCTCCAATACACCAATCCCGACTCGGCCGGCTTCTACGATTGCATGGATTTCTGGGACCGGGACCACGGGTTGGTGTACGGGGACGAAGTGAACGGGGAAGCGGTGGTGCTTGCCACCCTCGACGGCGGCAAGCATTGGGC
>JACQVB010000101.1 GCA_016209985.1 Gemmatimonadota bacterium
GTACGATGGTATCCAGCGCCACCCCGACGACGATGAGCAGAGCGGTGCCGCCGAAATAGAACGGCACGTTGAACGCGTTGGTGACGAAGAACGGCAAGAGCGCGAGCACGGTCAGAAACACCGCGCCGGGCCCGGTGACGCGGGTCAGCACCTCATCGATGTAATCGGCGGTCGCAGCCCC
This sequence comes from Gemmatimonadota bacterium, assembly GCA_016209985.1. Lineage (GTDB taxonomy): Bacteria > Gemmatimonadota > Gemmatimonadetes > Gemmatimonadales > GWC2-71-9 > SHZT01. The sequence goes on from JACQVB010000101.1 coordinate 182, forward strand.
CGGCTTCACGCCGGGGATGAACCCGCCTTGTTTCTTCAGGTTCTCGGCGAGGTCCACCGGGTTGAAGATGATCGAGGTGTAGAAGTAGGTGAAGAATACGATCAGCACCGCGTAGGTCAGATAGTACCAGATCGTGCCCGGCTGAAACCAGTCGGTGATGTTGCGGAGCGCCTGGATGTTGCTGAAGGTCGCCAGCGTGCCCGGCACGATGATGATCGACTGAGCAAAAATGATCGGCATCACGCCGGCCGAATTGATCCGGATCGGAATGAAGGTCTTCTGGCCTTCGCGGATCCGCCCGCGTCCCATGACCTTGCGCGGAATCTGAATCGGGATGCGGCGCGCGGCGACCGTAATCGCCACCACCCCACCGACCACCGCCACCATCACGGCAAACAGCACCAGCAGCTTGAAGAGATCGATCACGCCGGTCCGGAGGAACTCGATGGTGCGGCCCAGGTTGGGCCACATGCCCTGCATGATCGAGAAGAAGATCAGCAGGCTCATGCCGTTCCCGATGCCGCGCTCCGTGATCTGCTCGCCGAGCCACATCACGAACACCGCACCGGTCGTGAGGATGAGTCCGGTGAGAATCCGGAAGCCCCACCCGGGGTTCGCGACGGCACCGGCCAGCGATTCCGTGAAGATGGCGAACCCGTAGCCCTGGAAGAGCGAGAGAACCAGAGTCAAATACCGGGTCCATTGGGTGATCTTTTTGCGGCCTTCTTCTTCCTTCTGGAGCTTGTCGATGGTGGGGAAGACCGCTCCACCGAGCTGGAACATGATCGAGGCCGAGATGTAGGGCATGATCCCCAGCGCCAGCACGGTGGCACGGGAAAGCCCGCCGCCTACGAACATGTCGTAGACGCCGAACAGCGTCTGCGCGCCCTGGTTGCGGACGAAGTCGCTGAGTACCTGGATGTTGACGCCCGGGGTCGCGATATGCGCGCCGACCCGGTAGACGACCAGGCAGAGGAGCGTGAAGAGGATCTTGTCCTTCAGCTCCGGAACGCGGAAGATGTTGGGAATCTTGGGGGCGGTCATCCGTCAGCTCTCGATGCGCCCACCCGCCTGCTCGATCTTCGCTTTCGCGCTGGCCGAGACGGCACAATCCCGCACCACCACTGCGCGCGACGCATCGCCGGTACCGAGGATCTTCACCGGGCGATCGGGCCGGCCCACCAGTCCCGCCTCGAACAGGGTCGCCGGCGTCACCTCGTCGCCCTTGAACTCCGAGAGATCGCGCACGTTGACCACCTGGGAGCGCACCCGGAACGGGTTGATGAAGCCACGCTTGGGCAGGCGCCGGATGAGCGGCATCTGCCCGCCCTCGAACCCGGGCCGCACGTTGCCGCTCTTGCGCGCCCGCTGGCCCTTGTGCCCGCGCCCCGCCGTTTTGCCCAGGCCGGAGCCCGGTCCGCGGCCCTTGCGCTTGGTCTGGCTCGTGGCGCCGTGAGTCTTCGGGAGGTTGTGCAGTCCGAGCGCGGGCCTTTCCTGCTTTGCCATTACGCCTCCTGCGGCCTGACGCTCACCAGGTGATGCACCTTGGTGAGCATCCCGCGGATCGACGGATTATCGGTGACCACGATTTCAGCCTGGTGATGCCGCAACCCCAGCGCGCGCAACGTGCGCTTGTAGGTCTCGGCGTGCCCGATGCCGGACTTCACCTGTTTGACCACGAGCTTGGCGCCGCCGCTTTCTTTGACGCTCGCGCGCGGGGCAGCCCGCTTCTTGGCCGGCGTTTTCGCCTTGCCCGCCCGGCCCGCCTTACCCGCCTTGGTTCTACTGGGCACGTGCCGCCTCCGGGCGCTGCCGCGGGCGGTAGCCGACGTCGGCCTGCTCCATACCCCGCGCGCGCGCGATCTGGCCGACGGTGGCGAGCTTGCTCAGCCCGTCAATCGCCGCCCACACCATGTTGTGCGGATTGGTCGAGCCCAGCGACTTGGTCAGAATGTCGGTGACCCCGGCGCAGTCGAGCACGGCGCGCACCGGGCCACCGGCGATGACCCCGGTCCCGGAGGTCGCCGGCTTGAGCAGCACCTTGCCCGCGCCGTGCCGTCCCACGATCTCGTGGGGGATGGTGCTTCCCTCTCGGGGCACCTTCACCATGGACCGCCGGGCCGCGTCGACGGCCTTGCGCACGGCTTCGGACACTTCGTTCGCCTTGCCCGTGGCCACGCCGACACTGCCGTCACCATCGCCCACCGCCACCAGGGCGTTGAACGAGAATCGCCGGCCGCCTTTCACCACCTTGGCCACGCGATTGATCGCGATCACGTTTTCCTTCATTTCCGACTCGCGCTCGCGACGCTCGCGCCTTGGGCCCCGGTCCCGCTCTTTTTCCGCCATGCGCTAGAACTCCAATCCGCCTTCGCGCGCCCCGTCGGCAACCGCCTTGACGCGACCGTGATAGTGATAGCCGGCCCGATCGAACACGATCCGTCGGACGCCCAGCTCCTTGGCCCTGGCCGCCGCCAGCTTCCCGACGGCCAGGGCGGCACCGACCTTGCCGGGCTTGTCCTTGACCAGCCCTTGGGACAGATCGCTCACACCCACCAGCGTGCGGTGCTGGTCGTCGTCCACGATCTGGGCGTAGATGTGTTTCAACGACCGGAAGATGACGAGCCGCGGCCGTTCGGCCGTGCCGTTCACCTTCTTGCGAACCCGGAGGTGCCGGCGATAGCGCTGTTGGAGGCGCCCCTTCGGCCGGTGGATCGTCCTCATGTGGCCTTCGCTCCCGTCTTGCCCGCCTTGCGGCGCACCTGCTCGCCGACATAGCGGATGCCCTTGCCTTTGTAGGGCTCGGGCGGCCGCACCTTGCGGATCTCGGAAGCCACCTGCCCCACCAGTTCCTTGTCGGCCCCTTCTACCTTCACGATCACGTTGTTGTCCACCGAGAGCTTGATGCCTTCGGGGGCCTTGAAATCCACCGGATGGGAGAACCCGACCGTGAGCCGCACACCCGGGGGCCGCACCTCAGCCTTGTAACCCACGCCCTGGATCTCCAGCGTCCGCACATATCCGTGCGAGACCCCTTCGATCATGTTCTTGAGCAGCGCGCGGGTGAGCCCGTGCAGTGCCTTGTGTTTCGCCTCGTCCGTGGGACGCTCCACCAGAACCTGATTGCCGTCCATCCGGACTTTCAGCTCTTCGTGCACCACGCGGTGCAGCTCGCCCTTGGGCCCTTTCACCGATACCCGGTTTCCGTCGAGCTTGACGGTGACACCCGAAGGTACCGGAAGCGGCCGCTTACCGATTCGCGACATCGACGGCTCCTACCACAGCACCGCGATCAACTCGCCGCCCACATGGGCACGGCGGGCATCGCGATCCGACATGAGGCCCTGGGGGGTGGACAGGATCGCCATTCCCAGCCCGTTCTTGACCCGCGGGATTTCGCGCGACTTGACGTAGCGCCGCAGCCCCGGGGTAGACACCCGGCGGAGCTCACGAATCACCGGAGCTTCGCCGTGATACTTGAGGTAGATGCGCAGCAACCCGTGACGACCATCGTCCAGAACCTTGAAGTCCTGGATGTAGTGGTTGTCACGCAGCAGCCGCGCGATCTCGGACTTCAGCTTCGAGACCGGCACGTCGACCCGCCGGTGCCCAGCCTGGCTGGCGTTCCGGATGCGGGTCAGCAGATCTGCTACGGGATCGGTCATGCTCATGGCGTTCGAAGTTTTCCTTTCACCAACTGGCCTTGCGCACCCCCGGGATTTCTCCCCGGAGCGCGAGTTCCCGGAAACAGATACGGCACATGCCGAACTTGCGGAGGAAGGCGCGCCGGCGTCCGCACCGCTGACACCGGTTGTATCTGCGGACGGCGAACTTGGGCGTCTTCTTCTGCTTTTCGATCAGACACTTCTTAGCCATTCACCCTCACTTTACTTGAGCAATGCTGACGACCGTCTCCCGCTCAGTACGGCACCACGGCATCACCACCCTGCCGTCCCCTTCCCCACGGCACGACGGCACAGTGTGCTCCAACGCGTGCCGTTGTGCCGTTGTGCCGTTGTCCTCACACCACCACCGGCTGCTCGCCGCGGAACGGCATGCCCATCTCCCGCAGCAACGCCATGGCGACGTCGTCCCGGCCGGCGGTCGTGACGAAAGTGATATCCATGCCGTGAACCTTTTCGACCTTGTCGAAGTCGATTTCCGGAAACACCATCTGCTCCTTGATGCCCAGCGTGTAGTTGCCGCGGCCATCGAACGACCGGTTCGGCAGCCCGCGGAAGTCGCGGAAGCGCGGCACGGTCACGTTGATGAACCGGTCGAGGAACTCGTACATCCGCGCTCCCCGCAGCGAGACCGCCGCGCCAATCGGCATCCCCTCGCGGATCCCGAAATTCGAGATCGCTTTCTTGGCCCGGGTCACCACCGGCTTCTGGCCGGTAATGGCTCCCAGCTCCGCCACCACGGCGTCGAGGATCTTCGGATTCTTGTTCGCCTCACCGGCCCCCACGTTAACCACGATCTTGGTCAGCCGAGGCACCTGGTGCGGATTTCCCCACCCGAACTGCTGGGAGAGCTTGGGCCGCACCACCCGGTGGTAATGGTCTCGCAAGCGAGGCGGCGGAGGCGGCGTGGCATCGGCCGGCTCGTCGGCCGGCGGAGCCGCGGCGGCACCCTTCTGCCCCTTCTGCCCCTTAGCACCCTTCTGCCCCTTGGGCGCCTTCTGGCCCTGCTCTCCCTCGGGCTTCTTCTTTTCCTTCTGCTCTTTGGGCGCTTCTTCTTTCGTCTTCGCCATATGCGTTACCGGTTCCTCGGAATCGGCTGTCCTGATTTCACCGCCAGCCGCTCTACCGTCCCGTCCTTGCCGACTTTGCGGCGCACCCGGGTGGGGTCACCGGACTTGGGATCGATGAGCATCACATTCGAGACATGAATGGGCGCGGGAAACTCGATGATCCCGCCCTCGGCTTGCGCGGTCGCCCGCTTGTGGCGCTTGACCACGTTGACGCCTTCCACCACGACCCGGCCCTTTTTCGGCACCACCCGGAGGACCTTGCCTTCGTGGCCCTTGTGGTCGCCCCGGATCACGCGCACCTGGTCGCCCTTGGTCACGTGGGTCTTCATCGCCCGCGGGACCGGCCGGGTCCGACCCCGGCGCGTCTTCTTATAGAGAAGCGGCTTCATTTAGAGCACCTCGGGCGCGAGCGAAACGATTTTCATGAACTTCTTCTCGCGCAGCTCCCGTCCGACCGGCCCAAAAATGCGGGTGGCGCGCGGCTCGCCTTCGTCGGTGATCAGCACGGCCGCGTTTTCGTCGAAGCGGATGTAGCTCCCGTCCTTGCGACGCGTTTCCTTCGCCGTGCGCACGACCACCGCCTTGGCCACCTCGCCCTTCTTGATCTGCCCCGTGGGGAGCGCGTCCTTGATCGTCACCACCACGATGTCGCCGAGACCGGCGTACCGGCGTTTGCTCCCGCCCAGGACCCGGATGACCAGCGCCCGCCGGGCGCCCGAATTGTCCGCGATTTTGACGATCGTCTCTTGCTGCACCATAAGTCGCTCTTTCGTTTGGCCGGCTCACGCGCCGCGCCACCGGATCCCGACACCAAAGGGGGAGACGTCTTACTCTTCCCTCTTCCCTCTTCCCTCTTCCCTCACTGCGCCCTGGTCACGATCTCGACCACGCGCCAGCGCTTCGTCTTGGACAGCGGGCGCGTCTCCATCAGCCGGACCGTATCGCCCACGTGGGCGCCTTTTTCGTCGTGCGCGGCCACCCGCTTGGTGCGGGTCACCTGCTTGCCGTAGAGACGGAACCCGAACTGCCGGGTCAACTCCACGACCACCGTCTTGGCCATCTTGTCACTCACCACGGTCCCGGTCCGGGTCTTCCGGCGGGCACGGGTCGTTGCGCTTTCGGCGGTCATGCCTGCTTCCTCTCCCGCAGCACGGTCTTCAGCCGCGCGATGTTGCGCCGCAAAATGCGGATCTGTGACGAGTTCTCGATCGCCTCGGTGGCGGAGCGGAACCGCAGCCGGAACCGGGCTTCCTCCAGGCGAGCGAGCTCGGTTTCGAGGTCGGCCGTTTCCATCTCGCGCACCTTCTCGGCGGCAAGCGGCTTGGTTTCGGCGTCCTTGAGGGCGGCCATGCTCAAGTCTCCTCGCGGGTCACGAAACGCGTCTTGATCGGCAGCTTGGCCGACGCCAGCGCCAGGGACTTGCGAGCCAGATCCTCGGGAATCCCCTCGAGCTCGATCAGCAACCGGCCCGGCTTCACCACCGCTACCCAGCCTTCCGGATTGCCTTTGCCCTTACCCATGCGGGTCTCGGCCGGCTTCTTGGTGATCGGCTTGTCAGGGAAAATCCGGATCCACACCTTGCCGCCGCGCTTCATTTCCCGGGTCAGCGCCACGCGGGCGGCCTCGATCTGCCGGCTGTAGATCCAGCCCGGGACCAGCGCGATCAGCCCGAAGTGGCCGAACGCCACCGTCTGCCCGCGGGTGGCGTGCCCCCGGGTCCGGCCCTTCATTTGCTTGCGGTACTTGACCCGCTTGGGCGCCAGCATGGCCTACGCCCCCGTGCTGTAGGTGCGGCCACGGCGGTCTTCCACCA
>JACQVB010000102.1 GCA_016209985.1 Gemmatimonadota bacterium
GATCAACAACAGCGGCATGGTGAACTGGACGGGGACCTCCGGGCTCTCGGCCTCCGACAGCGCCAAGTTCAACAATCTGGCCGGAGGGGTGGTCAATGCCTCGGCCGCCCAGGCCTGGAGCCGCAGTTTCACCGGCGGGACGCCCTACTTCGATAACCAGGGCACCTTCAACAAGACTGGCGCGGGCACGACCACCACCTTCACCAACGTCCCGTTCTACAACGGGGCTGCCACGAATATCACCAGCGGCACCTTGCGGCTGAACGGTGGCGGTTCGAGCACCACGGCATTTGACGTGGCGTCCGCCGCGGCGCTCCAGGTGAGCGGGGGCTATACGCTCACCGGCGTGAGCTTCCCCAACGCCGGCCTGGTCACGATCGATGGCGGCACGGTAACCATTGCGACCGGCTCACCCACCACGGCGAAGAACCTCGCGCTCACCAACGGCACGCTGACCGGCCCCGGCACCCTGACGATCGACAGCATCTTTACCTGGACCAGCGGGACCATCAGTGGCGCCGGGGTGCTCGACATCCCGACCGGGTCGGTCTTCAACATCGCCAATACCACCGGGGGGATCTCGCTGACCACCCGGACGATCAACAACAGCGGCATGGTGAACTGGACGGGGACCTCCGGGCTCTCGGCCTCCGACAGCGCCAAGTTCAACAATCTGGCCGGAGGGGTGGTCAATGCCTCGGCCGCCCAGGCCTGGAGCCGCAGCTTCACCGGCGGGACGCCCTACTTCGATAACCAGGGCACCTTCAACAAGACTGGCGCGGGCACGACCACCACCTTCACCAACGTCCCGTTCACGAACACAGGTGTTGTGGACATCCAGTCCGGAACGCTGAGACAGTCTGGCGCGACGTTGGCTAACGGGGCAGCAGGAACTTTGCAGGGCTCGGGTACCCTCGATGTGAGTTCCGGGGGAACGATCTTCACCAACGCCGGCGCCATCAATCCCGGCGCGTCTCCAGGGATCCTGACTATCGTCGGCGGCCTTCCGATGACACCCGCGACCGCCACGATCACCATCGAACTGAACGGCACGACCCTCGGAACGGACTACGATCGCCTCGACATCTCGGGCGAGGCGAGCCTCGAAGGGACGATCAATGTCGTCACCAACTTCACGCCGACCGACGGCGATGCGTTCCGCGTGCTCACCTTCGGCTCCCGCAAACCCGCGGTCACTCTGGCGAGCGTAACGGGCCTGGATCTGGGCGCGGGCTTCGCACTCGATACGGTGTTCGACGCGACTGGCCTCACCCTCGTCGCTAGGGTCCTGTCCCTGTCATTTACCAGTCAGCCGTCAGATACCACTGCGGGTGTCACCCTGGCCCCGCTCGTCGTAACCGCCAGGACCTCAGGCGGGCAAACGCTGACCACGTTCAACGGCAACGTCACCGTAGACTTTCCCGGGGCGGGGACCTTCGAATGCTTCGGGACCTGCCCGACTCTCTCCGGTACTAAGACCGTCGCCGCAACCAACGGCGTGGCGACGTTCAGTGATCTCTCGATCGACCTCTACGCGAGCGGCTACCGGCTCGCGGCGACCGCGACCGGCATCGACGGCGATACCAGCGGGACATTCCTGATCACCCCGGTTGGCATGACTGCCCTCTGGACCGGGTCATCGGGTACTGATTGGTCGGCGGATGCCAACTGGGACGGCGGGGCCGCCCCGATCAGTGCCGGCAACGTTTTCATCCCGGCGAGCGCTCCCGTCGATCCCGCCCTGAGCGCGTCGGTGCAGATCAACGATCTGGTGGTCGAGTCCGGCGCAAGTCTGACCACGACCGGCTTCACGCTCACCGCCTCGGGCGACGTGGAGGCCGGTAGTACGATCGGCGGCAGCGGCACATTGAGGATGGACGGCACGGGCAAGACGCTCAAGGGTTCGGTTCCGACGTTGCAGATCGAAGGCCAAGTCAGTCTGGCTGGCGCTACCAACGTTGCCGGCAAGGTGCGGGTAGTGGGGCCCGGACCTAATGGCATACTCGATATCGCAGGCCAGACGATGGTCGTGAGCGACTCGTTCGTGACCGACACCTCGGGTGTCCTGGTCATGACCAACGCGGCCGGACAATTGACCGCCAAGGATGTCGTTTTCCGCGGCGGCACGTCGGCCCCGACGAACGGCACGATCACTGTCACCGGCAACTTCGTTGAGAACGGGTCGCCGGTAGGTTTCCAGACCGCAGCCGGCGGGCACGTGGTCCAGATCTCGGGCGCCAGCACACACGCCATCACCCTGACTAATGCCGGCGCACGCTTCCAGAACCTCGAGATCCTGGCGGGCGCCACCGCCGGGCCGACCGCCGGCAGCGGGGTGGTCGTCGTGGAAGGCAATCTGACGGTTGACGGGACCGGTTCCGTGTACGACGCCGGATCCGACAGCACCTCGATCGCCTCCAACCTGATCACACAGAACGGCGGCGCGTTCAGGCAGGCAGACGCCAATACGGCCATTGCGATCGGAGGGAACGCCCTCATCAACGGTGGTAGCACTGCGGGCAAGTTGACTGACGGCAGGCTCTGGATAGCCGGCGATGTCCAGCAGACCGGCGATGTGGCCAGCCTATCCGCGGACGCTCCCCATACGACGTACCTCGCCGGCGGCCCAACTCAGGCGATCCTGTTCAGCAATGCAGGAACCGCGGAGTCGCACTTTGGTCGAGTTGTGATCGACCCGTCCGCGGACAACACGGTCACCATCAACTCCGACGTTTACGCCAGTGACCTGCGCATCTCTGATGTGGCGGGGTTCGGTGTCGTTCACGCTGAAATCACCGGTTCCCACACACTCACCGTGTCTGACACCCTGTGGATCGAGGGCATCGGGAACGCGTCAGCACACGTCACCGTCCAGCATGCACGGCTGCTGGGCACCTTGACTGATTTCGGTAGTTCGCCAGGATACGCCCAATTCGCGCCCGACACGGTTGAGTTCGCCGGACCGCCCGGGCAGATCATGCCCGCCGGCGACTCCTATCGTCACGTGGTCATTACAACCGACTCCGTGACCCTCGAAGGCAACTCGACAGTCACCGGCCTCAATATTGCTGCTACCGCTCGGCTGGGAATCTCAGCCTATACGCTGACCGACAGCGGCAGCGCGTACGCGATGGGGAGCGGAGTTACCGGAACCGGCACCGTCAAGTTGGCGAACAACGTCACCGACGTTGAAGTCGCCGGCACCTTCCCCAACCTTCGAGTGGAGCTCGGAGCGGGCCGTCGAGCCAACCTGACGGACTCGACCCACGTCGCGGCCGCCCTCATCGTGAGGGGTGGCGCCGTGACCATCAATGGTAAGAAGCTCGTTGTCATCCAGGATGCCCATATCAACGGGCCTGAAACCAATCCCGCGGGCCTGTCATTCCAGAGCGGCGGCGCCGCGGGAGTCGTGTGGATCGGTGGAGTCTTGGATGTCACCGATAGCGCGGGCTACTACTCGCTCGTCATGACCCACCCATTGGACTCGCTCTACGCCATGGGTGGTTTCTACGGCACCGGCGGGCCATCGTTCGGCAACGCCGTGAATTACAACCTCACCGCCGGTGTGATGTACGTCGAGAACCAATTCTACACGTATGAGTTTTTCCCAGATTCGACCGGTACACACAAGGTCATACTAGCCGGCAACGGTCCGGAGATGTCCTTCTACCTCAACGATGGCTGGATTCACAATCTTGAAGTCACTACCGCCGGCGGCGCTCCCAGTGTCACCTGGTCGGTGGATCAACACGTCACGGGGAACGCTGTAATCTCGGGGGACGCAACGCTGAGCGTCGGTAGTTTCACGATCTCCGGAGATCTGCAGACTGTCGGGAACGGGACCATCGATATGGGAGCATCCTCGCCCACACTTACCGTATTGGGTAATGCGACCTTCGCGGGCGGCGACGAGACGGGGAAATTGACCTCTGGAACCTTGCGGCTGAGCGGCAACTTCACCCAGAGCACCAGTAGTCTCGCCTTTGCCGGCGGCTCCGGCTTCACCGTCGAGCTCCACGGGACTGCCGGTCAGGCGATTTCCTTCGCCGACCCAGGTTACACCGCTTCGCGCTTCGGTGCTCTGCTGGACAGCACCATCGGCGGCGACCTGACCCTGAACAGCGACGTATATGTGCTCGGCTCGGTGGCGACTCCGGGCGATGGAATCGCGCGGACCATCAAGGGGAACGGCTACAAACTGCTGGCGCGGGCCGCGAGTCTTGGTAGCTCGGGCGCGGTCAGCCTCGACAACGCGCGGCTACAGATCGACTACGATGCCGCGCAGGCGACACTCCTCAGCATTAACAATGTGACGTTCAATAACTTTGATCCGGCGGTCGACCAGCTGACCATCTCCCGGCCGGGCGACATCCTCCCAACCACCTTCACTGGTCTGACGTTCAATTCGCCACCCACGCCGAACACGGGGGCGTACATCCGCGCTATTGATACGGCCGACAATGCATATCCGTTCGCCATAACCATGCTTAGCGCATACCCGAGCTCTGCGCCTGCCGGAACCGTGAAGGCAGAGTCCGCCTCTGGAGTAACCGAGGTCCCTCAGATCACGTGGTAATAGCCGAACCGCTATGCTCGAATTGATCCAGAATCGGGATAGGGGATAGCGACGGAGCGTCGCTATTCCCCTCCCACACCACCGGACATGCGGGTCCGCATCCGGCGGTTCGGAAGGTTGAGGTTCCCTGAGCCAGCGGACCTGAGCGCAGTGGTTCGCTCGTCACCGCCCGTGCCGACCCCACTTCGCCGCCCGTTGGGCTTCACCCGCTAGGTTCCGACGAGAGCTCCGCCATGGCCTCCGCGGACATCTGGGGAGCACGACCGAGAGTCGCAACGTGCTCTCTCCCTTCCGTTCGGTCCTTCGCGACTGGGGCGGTCCACCTTCCCCGAAGCCCGTCGCTACTCCGACCTCTGCTGACTTCTCGCTCCGGTGGGCACCGTCGCCCTTTCAGGCATAAGGCGAGATCTCCCCAGGTAAGAATGGATGACCTTCCCCGCACAACCGCCGGATTTACGCCGCCGGAGCCTTGGTCGTGAGAGCTTCGCGGTCTTGTGCCCGCTCGCCCTGCTCGGCAACGCCTTCTCATCCGGTTCGTGTTCCTCGGCTCACAGGTTCGCTCCCCGCTGCTTTCAGCGGTCCCCTCACGGTCGCCGCCTGGCGGTTCGCTTGGGTCGCTACGACCAACTCCCCGGGGGACTCACACCCCCAAGTCATCCTCCATGCTGGGCACACACACAAAAGCCGGGCGACGAATCGCCCGGCTTTCTTGCGCAGCGCAATGGCTACGCAGACGCCCCACAACCATTAGTAACATACTCCACCCGAAACTGGGGGACAAGACGGGCAGAAGTCACGCGGCGGGTGCCGGCGCCGAGATTCGATTGCGAAGCACACGCGAGTGGCGTGGTCGGGCGGAGTGGGCGTGCACTCGGACGGGCTTGCGCCCAGGTGATTGTGGGGCACCTGCGTCTACCCATTGCGCCACGCCGGCCACCCTTCAGAATCGGCGTAATGGGATGATGCGACACGGCCCCCACGAACCCCTTCTTGCCGCGGATCGAATCTGCGAAGCGATTGGAAGAAACCGGTAACCAGAATCGCGCAGCCCAGTACCAGAAGATTTCTACATTCCCATATTCTCCATTCTTAACGATGGCATTAGTTATTCAGGTATGACCGAAACCACTCCCACGACCCGATCCGCTCACGCCACCCTCGCCTGCCAGTTCTGCGGCAAGCTGAACCAAGTGGATGTCACCCGCCACGCCCAGGGCCCCAAATGCGCCGAATGCGGCAAGCCCTTTCTGCTCGACCGCCCGGTGAAAGTCCTGGAAGAGAACTTCGACCGCACCGTCCTCGGCGCCGAGGTGCCAGTCCTGGTGGACTTCTACGCCGACTGGTGCGGGCCCTGCAAGATGATGGCCCCCGCCCTGGACGAAATCGCCCACGAGCGCGCCGGCGAACTGCTGGTGGCCAAGGTGGACACCGACCGCTCACCCGCGATCAGCCAGCGCTACGGGATCCGGGGCATCCCCTTCTTCGGGCTCTTCAACGGCGGAAAGATGGTGAAGAACGCAGTGGGGGCGGTGGGGAAGAAGGGACTGCTTGCAATGTTAGACGGCGCTTAAGAGGGGTCAGGTTTCAGGTGTCAGGGTCTTTCACCAAACACCTGACACCTGACACCTCTGGACTACGCTTTCGAGACGGGCAGTCCCTGCTTGATGATCGTCTCCATGGCCACAGCGAATGTGTCGATCTCCTCCAGCGTTGTGTACACGTTGGGCGTGACCCGGATACCCGTACACGCGGCGTGATTGATCGGGGTCACGAGGATGCGTTGCGTGTCCCACAGGTGCTTGGTGATGTCGGCTGGCTTCTTCCCTTCGAGCCCGACGTTCGACAGCGCACCCGACATCGCGGGATCGTAGCTGGTATAGAGCTTCACGCCGGGCTGCCCTTCCAGCCGCTTCATCCATCGGTCCCGCAGGAACCGCAGTCGCGCGATCTTCCGTTCCGCCCCGATTCCCTGGTGGAAAGTGAGCGCCTCGGCAATCGCGTTGTGGTTGGCTGCTGGATGGGTCCCGATCTCCTCGAACTTCCGAATGTCCTTCGCCTGCTTCTCGCTCGCCGCCATCATAGGCCACAGTTTCTCGATCTTCGCCTGCCGCACGTAGAGAAATCCGGTGCCGATCGGCGCCAGCAGCCATTTGTGCAGCGAAGTGCCGTAGTAGTCGCAGTCCAGGTCGTCACGGGTGAACGGGAAGTGCGCGAACGCGTGCGCCCCGTCCACGATCGCCTCGATCCCCCGGGAGCGGGCGAGCTGGCAGATCTCCTTCACCGGAAAGATCTGGCCCGACAGGTTGGTGATGTGGCAGAAGTGAATGACCCGCGTCTTGGGGGTAATAGCCTTGGCGAACAGGTCGACCAGGTAGCTCATCGACGGCGGCGGATCCTGGAAGGAGACCTTCTTGAGCACGATGCCGTCGCGCCGGACCCGCTGCTCCCAGGTGGTGAGCATGCGGCCATAGTCCTGGTCGGTGGTCAGCACCTCGTCGCCCGGCTTCAGGTCCATGCCGAGCTGGCAGATCTCCAGTGCTTCGCTGGCGTTGCGGGTAATGGCCATCTCTTCGGGCGAGCAACCGAATGCGGCCGCCAGCTTCCGCCGCACACTTTCGACCTCCGGCTCCAGCACCGTCCACATCGAATACGCCGGCGCCATGTTCTGGAAATCGATGTAACGCTTGAGTGCCTCCTGCACCACCAACGGGCTGGGACACACCCCGCCGTTGTTCAGGTTGATGATGCTGCGATCGACCGTGAACGCATTCTGGATCTCCCTCCAGAACTCCTCGTCGCCCGCCAGCGACTCGGCCGACCGCCCGGCGACACCCGCCGTGGCCGAAAAGATCCGGTCTATCGAGTCATTGCGGAGCGACGGCAGGGCGATGCCGCCGGCAGCGGCACCAAACAGCGAGCGGACGAAATCACGGCGACGGACCATGGAAGCCCCCTGGGAGGACGACGCCAACGTGCCGCTTCGGGCTCCCCCTGTCAATAACGAAAAGGGCGGCTGTCGTTCCTTCGCTTCGCTCAGGACAGGCCTGAGCGGCGAAGCCGCGAAGGAACTGCCGTGCTTTCGCGACTAACGGGGCCTCTGAATGCGCGGGCGTGCAAGGAGGGCCCCGCAGATCCTTCGCCGGCCCTCACTGCGTTCGGGCCCGGCTCAGGATGACGACCCGCGCGCTTCCTTTCTAAAAAGAAAGACCGATCCCACCAAGGCGATAATCGCGAACGCGAACCACTGTATCGCATACGACAGGTGGGGGCCTTCAGTGAGCTCGGGCAAGGGGACGGACAATAGTTTCTGCCCAAGCCCAGGCGGGCGGATGCGCCGCACGATGTAGGGCCGCACCGGATAGGGATAAAGCGTGGCCAGCGAGCGGGGGGTCGGGCGCTGGACGTGCTTGGGCCAGATCGAATCAGCTCTGACCGGAATGTCAGGACCGGGATCTACCACCGCACCCGTCACCTCGGTCGAGTCGGCCTCCCGCAATGAGTCGAGCATCACCCGGTGGGCGTCCGGAGAGGGCACCCACCCGCGGTCAATCAGCACCGCGCCGCCATCGGCCAGCCTGAGCGGCGTGACAATGATGACTGCGGGCACGCCGTTTACGGCCGAGGCGTCTACCACGATCTGCCGGTCGTAATCGAACCGGCCGGTGGCGCGCACTGACCGGAAAACCGCCAGATCGCCGCTGAAGTGGGCGAGGTCTACCGGCGGCTCGGCCAGCGCGGTGCGGAGGGCAGCGTTACGGGCCTGCCGCTGCTGGAGCCGGGAGACCTGCCAGAACCCCAGCCGGACGCAAAGCCCGGCCACGGGTATGGCTACGAAAAAGATCGCGTATTTCCGCATTCCTCACCTTACTCACCCGTACGCAGCGCCGTCATCCCGAGCCTCCCAGCGATCTCTGTAGCATGCGCGCCACACGCTGCTCCGGCGCGTGCGGCTTGCGACTTGCGGAGGCCGCAGGACATGAGATTCGCGACCACGTCGCTGTTGGGCGCCGCCTTACTCGCCTCGGCGAGCGCCCACGCCCAGTCGGCCTCCTACAACACGCCCATTCGTGCCTTCGAAAAGCTCGAGGTAGGCGCGTTGGTCGGCTTTCGGGACGGCGGTACGGCGTACGAAGGCGTCTATCGCGCCGCCAATGGCCGGATCGACGTAGGCATCCGTGGCGGCACCTTCGAGCCGGCCGGCTTCCGATCCAGCTCGATTCTCGCGGGGGTTGAAGTGCGCGCGCAGGTGATCCGTCACGACCCGGTCTTTCCCCTGGACGGTGCCCTGATTGTGGGCACCGGCGGCTCATTTCTGCACCGTGCCTCGCGCTTCACCGTTCCCCTGGGCCTTTCGCTGGGACGTCGGTTCGGCTTCACCAGTTCCTCCACCAGCATCGCGCCCTATGTCCAGCCCACGGTGCTCCTTCACGGCGGCCACGAGCTCGATACCCGCATGATCCTCGGTGTGGGTTTCGGCACCGACTTTCGCCTGAGTAACGCGCTCGACATCCGACTCGGAGTGAGCGTGGGGGATCTGCAAGGAGCGTCGCTGGGCGCAGTCTGGGTGCATTAGAGGTGTCAGGTGTCAGGTGCCAGGTGCCAGGGCCTTATGGAAAGACCCTGACACCCGACACCTGACACCTGGCACCTGCAGTATCCCTGACACCTGACACCTGAGTATCCCTTGCGCTCCCCTGTCCCCGGGGTGAACCTTTGGCAACCAGGAAGTCACCGTCCAAGCCGAAAAACCCACGTGGCATTCACTCACACGAGAGGACCTTCGTGCGACGATTGCGTATTGGCATCCTCGATCTCGTGGCCAAGGGCCCCTCCAAGGCGCTGTGGGGCAAGTTGATGAATGCCAACCTGGCCAGTATCATGCCCCAGATCGTCGCGGTCTGGTGCGAGGAAGAGGGGCATGAGGTCCACTTCGTCTGCTATACCGGGGCCGAAGACCTGCTGCGCGAGCTGCCGAAGGATCTCGACATGGTCTTCATCAGCGCGTTTTCGCAGGCGGCCCAGCTCTCCTATGCGCTGAGCAATCTCTACCGCCAGCGGGGTGCGATCACCGTGCTGGGCGGGCCCCACGCGCGCTGCTACCCGCAGGACGCCCGCAAGTACTTCGATTACGTCACCGGCTTTTGCGACAAGGCAATCGTCAAGGAAATCCTGCAGGAAGCGGCACAGCACCAGCCCTACGGCCGCCATCTCCAGACCACCAAGCAGCCGGATCATCTGCCCGGCGTGCGCGAGCGCTGGAAGTTTCTGGAACACACCCTCGCCAAGATTCCGATCAGCGTGAAGATCGTGCCGATGATCGGCTCGCTCGGCTGCCCGTACACCTGCAGCTTCTGCATTGATTCGACGGTGGATTACCAGCCGCTGGGCTTCGAGCAGATCACCGAAGATCTCAAGTTCGTGCTCACCAAGATGAAACGGCCGCGCATCGGCTGGCACGACCCCAACTTCGGCATCCGGTTCGACGACTACATGGATGCCATCGAGGCGGTGGGCGCGGCCGACCGGATCGACCACATCGCCGAGAGCAGCCTGGCGCTGCTGGCCGAGCCGCACTTGAAGCGTCTCCAGGCGAACGGGTTCCGGGCCATCCTGCCGGGCATCGAGTCCTGGTACGACATGAACAACAAGTCGAAAGCGGGAAAGAACCGCGGCGTGGAAAAGGTGCGGCAGGTGGCCGACCACGTGAACATGATTCTCCGCTACATCCCCTACATCCAGACCAACTTCGTCATGGGGCTCGATTCTGACGAAGGTTCGGAGCCATGGGAGCTGACCAAGAAGTTCGTGGACCTGGCCCCAGGGGCCTTCCCCGGCTATTCGCTGCTCACCGCGTTCGGCCAGGCGGCGCCGCTCAATCTCGAGTATCAGAAGGTGAACCGGGTGCGGCCGTTCCCCCATCATTTCCTGAACAACCACCACGCGATGAACGTCCAGCCGAAGAACTACAGCTGGATCCAGATGTACGAAGGCATCCTGGACGTGACCAAGTACACGTTCTCCTACCAGGCGATCGCGCGGCGCTTTGCGGCCTTGAAGCAGCCGATTCCGCGGTGGATGAACGTGCTGCGGGCAGTCTCATCCGAGGGATGGGGACGGATCAAGTACTACACCAGGATCCGCGAGATGCTGGAGAGCGACATCCCGGTGCGCCGCTATTTCGAGGGCGAGACCAAGGAACTCCCGCAGTTCTATGTGAATCGCATCAAGAAGGATCTGGGACCGCTCTGGGATTATCTGCCCGAGGGCGCGTTGATCCACGACGAAAATGCGTATCTCAACTCGCAGGCGGGGGCGCTGGTGCAGCTGGGGGCTCCGACCGCCGCCGCAGCGCAGGCGTAGACGGTCACGGTTTCCTCCACACGCACCCCATCTTCTCAATAAACTCATCCCCAATCTCCGGCCCCCACGTGCCGGCGGCGTAATTGGGGAAGTGCGAAGGCTTCTTGAGTTCCCAGAATTCGATGATCGGGTCCACCACCGCCCAGGCGGCCTCGACCTCGTCGGCGCGAGTGAAGAGCGTAGCCTCGCCGACCATCGCATCGAGCAGCAGCGTCTCGTAGGCCTCGTGGCTCGCTTCGCCGAAGGCTTCCTTGTAGGTGAAATCCATGTCTACCGAGACGGTGTGCAGCTCGATACCGGGCACCTTGACCTCGAAGCGCAGCGCGATGCCTTCGTCCGGCTGAACCCGGATCGCCAGGGTATTGGGCTGCAGCTTGTCTTTCCGGAAGAACACCTGCGGAGGAAGCTTGAACTGGATGGCGATCTCGGTGGCGCGATGGGGCATCCGCTTGGCCGAGCGCAGATAGAACGGCACGTCATGCCAGCGCCAGTTGTCCACCATGAATCGCACTGCCGCGTAGGTGGGCGTGATCGACTCGGCCGCGACCCCCGGCTCTTCGCGGTATCCCGGCACCGGCTTGCCGTTGATCGTGCCCGGCCCGTATTGCCCGCGCACGGCGTATTCGTGCATCTCCGCCGGCGTGACGGGCCGGATGGCCTCGAGGACCTTGAGCTTTTCGTTGCGCACCGCATCGGCCGTGAATGCCACCGGCGGCTCCATTGCGGTCAGCGTGAGAAGCTGCAATAGGTGATTCTGGAACATGTCACGAATCACGCCGGCCTGCTCGTAGTACCCTGCCCTGCGCTCTACCCCGAAGCTTTCCGCGGCGGTGATTTGCACGTGATGCACGTGATGCCGGTTCCAGACCGGCTCGAAAATCGAGTTGGCGAACCGGAATACCAGGAGATTCTGGACCGTCTCCTTGCCGAGGTAATGGTCGATGCGGTAGACCTGATGCTCGGCAAAGGCCCGGCGGACTACCTTGTTCAGCGTCCGGGCGCTGTCCAGGCCGCGGCCGAAGGGCTTTTCGATGATGACGCGGGTCCACGGGCGGAGCTTGGTATCGACCACCCGCGGCGCGATGCCCGTCGCCGAGAGCTGGTCGATCAGGCTGGGATACACCTGGGGCGGCACCGCCAGATAGAACAAACGGCCGCAGCCGGGAACCATCGACTGCCCGGCCGAGTCCAGCTTCTGCTGCAAGGCCGAATACATGGCCTGGTCGTTGAAATCACCGCTCAGATAGAAGATCCGGCGGCTGAACGCGTCCCAGACTTTCTGGTCGAACACGTCGGCGGCGAATTCCTTGAGCGATTTGCCGATCAGCTCCCGGTAGGAATCGTCATCGTAGGGCTCGCGTGCCACACCCACGATGGTGAAGTCGTCCGGCAGCAGCCCGTGGGTACGGAGATGAAACAGCGCGGGCATCAGCTTGCGCCGGGTGAGGTCTCCGCCCGCCCCGAAGATGACCAGCGAGCAGGTCTCGGCCTTCCGCAGCTCGCTTACCGGCGCGCGCATCACGTCGGCGATGCGCGCCATCACCGAGAGCCGCTCGGTCACGTGGTCTGGACGGCGTGCCCGCCGAATTCCTTGCGCAGCGCGGCGATCACCTTGGCCGAATAGGACTCGGCCTGGCGGGAGCGGAACCGCGCCAGCAGGGAGAGCGTGATAATGGGGGCCGGCACATCGAGATCGATGGCCTCCTGCACCGTCCAGCGTCCCTCGCCCGAATCCGCCACGAATCCCTTGATGGCGGCCAGATCCGGATCCGCCGCGAAGGCGCGCTCGGCCAGCTCGTTCATCCAGGAGCGCACCACGCTGCCGCGCTGCCAGAGCGCCGCGATCCGGTGCAGGTCCAGCTTGAAATCTTTCGAGGC